>NZ_JBVHPY010000033.1:30618-61203 GCF_055567695.1 Streptomyces sp. NPDC026417 | reverse complement strand
ACCCCACCGAGGAACGCTGGTGACGGACGGAGGTGCCAACCGGCGACGGGCGGATGTACCGGCACGGCCCCGACCCACCCACCACCCGCAGCGCAATCCGTACGAGCCCGCAGCCGCCCTCCGACGCAAGGGGCCGCGCCGGTACATCACATGCCCGTCGAGACGGGGCCACACCCCACCGAGGAACGCTGGTGACGGACGGAGGTGCCAACCGGCGACGGGCGGATGTACCGGCACGGCCCCGACCCACCCACCGCACCTACAGCGCACCCGCACCGACCACGAACCGCGAACCCCTACGAGTGCCCCAGCTCCGCAGACGTGTCGTCCGACGTCGCCGGTACCGACCCCGAGTCCGGGGACGGCCGGAGCGGGAAGGGGTCCACCCTCGTCTCGTCGACCACCGGCGGAGCCGGCCGCGGCGGCTTGGGCATGACCGCCGCCTCCGAGTGCCCTCCACAGCCGTACGCGAGGGACACGACCCGCCCGTCCGCCGGCGAGAACTCGTTGGCACAGACACCGAACGCCTGGCCGAGCGAGCCGCCGATCCGGTTCAGGAAGCCACAGCTGACGCACGCGGCGGGCGCCGCCTGAGCCATCGCGGTCTTGGGCCCGTAGGCCTCCTCCCAGCGATCCGCCGCGATGTGCAGCCCGTACCGGGACAGCACCCGGGCCCGCCGCAGCCCCAGCTCCTCCGCGACCGAGGCGATCGAGCCCCGGGAGGGAGCCGCCGGCAGAGTCGCCGGCGCCCCGCCCGTCACCTCCGCGTCCTCGGCCTCGACCAGCTCGGCCATCTCTTCCGAGACGGCGGAGTTCGGCAGGGGCTCGTCCTCGCCGGAGAACCCGGGCTCCAGCCGGAGATCGTCCGCCTCGGTGGGCAGCAGATCCCCCGGCCCCATGTCACCGGGCCGCAGCCGCTCGCTCCACGGCACCCACTCCGGCGCGAGCAGCGCGTCAGACCCGGGCAGCAGCACGGTCTCGTCGAGCGTCACGACCTTGGCGCGGGAGGCCCGGGCGACGGTGGCGGCCCAGCGCCAGCCGCGGTACCCCGGATCCTTGCACTCGAAGAAGTGCGTGACAACGCGGTCCCCCTCGGAGACCAGCCCCACGTGTTCACCGACGACGCCGGGTGCGGCGGCCTCCTCGGCAGCGGCACGGGCGAGGCCCACGGCCTCGGCGCACAGGCGGTCGGGGGTGCGGCTTCGCGTTGTCGCGCTCACAGGTATCGCTTCTCTCCTACGCCGTCTCACGGGTGCGCCGGTACCCGGCGAGGTGCGGACGGAGCGGACCAGGGGGCCGCGTCGACGTCCGCGCCCGATCGCGCTCGGGCGCACCTACGCCATCCATTCTGCGGGATGGCCGAGAGGCGCGCGGCCGAGAACAACCGCCGCAGGCGCGCTACGCACGCTACCTTCTCCTGGCCCCTGGGCCCACACCGGCGTGCGGCCGGGTTGGCTCCGGGCCGCACTCGGCACCGGCTTCGAAGGCCGGCACACCGCCGCGCGGAACCCGCTGAGACGGGCTCGCACCCCGTCGTTCGGGCCCTGTGCGGGCCCCGTGCGCGCCCCGGCGCGGGGGTCCGCACACCGCCGTACAGGCCCATACGCGCGGTAACCGCGCTACCTTCGCCGTTCTCGGGGCACTATGACGGAGTGGCAGCCGCGAGGTCGCCCCAAGGAGCCACCGGTACCGGTGCGACCAAGGGGAGCATCCGAAGTGGCGGATCGGGCCGGATGAGCGGGTCCGTCCGCGCGGTCGGCCGTGCCCTGCACTTCCCGGTGACCGGCACCGCCCGAGGGATCCGCAAGGCGACCCACGCGCACGGCGCGGGCGAATCCGGCCTCGGCAAGCTGATCGAGCTGCACGCGGTGAACGGCGCGGGCGACGTCATGATCACCGTCGCGCTGGCCTCGACGGTGTTCTTCTCGGTCCCCACGGACGAGGCCCGGGGCCGCGTCGCCCTCTACCTCGCCATCACGATGGCACCCTTCACGCTGCTCGCGCCGGTGATCGGCCCGCTGCTCGACCGGGTGCCGCACGGCCGCCGCGCGGCGATGGCCGGCGCGATGCTCGCCCGGGCGCTGCTCGCGCTGCTGCTGTCGGGCGCGGTGGTGACCGGCGGCATCGAGCTGTATCCGGCCGCGCTCGGCGTGCTGGTCTCCTCGAAGGCGTACGGGGTGGTGCGGAGCGCGGTGGTGCCCCGGCTGCTGCCACCCGGCTTCTCGCTGGTGAAGGCGAACTCGCGGGTCACCCTGGGCGGGCTGCTCGCCACCGGTGTGGCCGCGCCGATCGGGGCGGGACTGCAGGCACTCGGGGCGCGCTGGCCGCTGTACGGCGCCTTCGTGATCTTCATCGCGGGGATGTTCCTGTCGTTCTCGCTGCCGCCGAAGGTCGACTCGGCGCGCGGCGAGGACAAGGCGCTGCTCGCCGCGGACGAGGAGCACCTGCACGGGCCGCACCTGCGCAAGGAAACGCGCCGCCCCGGCCTGCGCACGGTCGGTACGGCGGTCACCCACGCCCTCGCGGCCAACGCCTCGCTGCGCTGCCTGTCCGGGTTCCTGATCTTCTTCCTCGCCTTCCTGCTGCGCGAGCATCCGCTCACCGGTGAGAGCGCGGCGGTCTCGCTGGGCATCGTGGGCGTGTCGGCGGGAGCGGGCAACGCGCTCGGCACGGCGGTCGGAGCTTGGCTGAAATCGCGCGCTCCCGAGATCATCATCGTGACCGTCGTGGCGATCGTGCTGGGGGCGGCGATCACCGCGGCGGTGTTCTTCGGCGCGGTCCTGGTGGCGTGCCTGGCCGCGGTGGCCGGGTTCGCGCAGGCCCTCGCCAAGCTGTCGCTGGACGCGCTGATCCAGCGGGACGTCCCGGAGGCGGTCCGTACGTCGGCGTTCGCGCGTTCCGAGACGCTGCTCCAGGTGGCGTGGGTGATCGGCGGGGCGATCGGCATCGTGCTGCCGCTGAACGGCACCCTCGGCCTCAGTGTGGCCGCCGCGATCGTCGCCGTCGGCTGGCTCACCACGGTGCGCGGACTGCTCGGCTCGGCCCGGCACGGCGGCGCGGACGCCCGTCGGCGGGTCGCCTGAGCCGCGCCGCCCGCGCCACGGTGCCTCACGCCCCCGGCGGCACCCCGCGCCGCGGCTCCGCCCACCCGCGTGGCGGCACCCCACGGCACGCCGCACCCCACGTGGGGAGACCGGTGGACCTGCCCGATAGCCTTCGGCCATGACCTCCCTGCGTTCCTCTGCGCGCCGCCGTCGCGCCGTCGCCGCTGTCGGCGCCGTTTCCGCCGGGCTCCTCGCCCTGTCCGCCTGTGACAAGCCGACGCCGCTGGCCACCGTCACGGTGGGCAAGAACTCGGTGAGCTCCGAGACCGACTGCTACAACGACGGCAAGGCGGTGAAGACCACCGAGCTGGCGAAGTGCCTGAAGTCCGAGGACATCAAGTCGATCAAGGTCGACCCCGACGAGACCGTGCGCTTCGGTGTGGATCCGGACGTCGCCGACAAGGGCTGGACGATCCTGATGAACGGCCGTCCGCTGACCGACGAGAGCAAGAAGACCTACCGCACGATCCCGGGCAGCGTGTTCTTCAACGCCGAGTACGGCGCCAGCGGCAACTCGACGCTGATCTCCGTGAAGGAGGGCGACGAGCCGGTGACCGGCCTGTGGTCGTTCAAGCTCAAGAAGGATTCCTGATCACGTCTGCCGACGAAGTCCCGGGCGCGTCCGGTGTACGCGTCCTGGTGGCCACCGCGGTTCCCGCCGAACGGGACGCGGTGGCCCGGGCGTTCGCGCCCCCGGGCCGTGAGGCCCTGCCGACCGGCGTCCCGCTTCCCGGGGTGACCCTGCACCGGGCGCCGGGCGGCCACGACCTCCTCGCCGCCGGTGTGGGCCCCGCCCTCGCCGCCGCCGCCACCGCCACCGCCCTCACCGCCGCCGGGCTCGCGGGAACCCCGTACGACCTCGTCGTCTCCGCCGGTATCGCCGGCGGATTCCAGCCCGCCGCTCCCGTCGGCTCGCTCGTCGTCGCCGACGAGATCACCGCCGCGGACCTGGGCGCGGACACCGCGGACGGCTTCGTCCCCGTCACAGGTCTCGGCTTCGGAACCGTCACCCACCGTCCGCCGGAAACACTCGTACGAGACCTCGCCGCGGCCACGGGTGCCGCCGTCGGAGCCGTCCTGACGGTCTCCACGGTGACCGGGACGGCCGCCCGCGCCGCCGCCCTGCGCGACCGTCATCCCGGCGCCCTGGCCGAGGCGATGGAGGGCTTCGGAGTCGCCGAGGCCGCCGCTCTGCACGGTGTGCCGGTGCTGGAGATCCGCGCGGTGTCCAATCCCGTCGGCCCCCGCGACCGTGCCGCCTGGCGCATCGGGGACGCCCTCGCGGCCCTCACCGAGGCCTTCGGGAAGCTCGCGCCCGTACTGGAGAGTTGGAACCGACATGACCGCAGCCACTGAATCCGCCGCGCCCCTGCGCATCGCCTACTCGCCCTGTCCGAACGACACCTTCGTCTTCGACGCCTGGGCCCACGGCCGCGTCCCGGGCGCACCCCCGCTCGACGTGACCTTCGCGGACATCGACATCACCAACGGCATGGCCGAGCGCGGCGAGCACGACGTGCTGAAGGTGTCGTACGCCGTCCTGCCCTACGTCCTCGACAGGTACGCGCTGCTGCCGTGCGGGGGCGCGCTCGGCCGGGGCTGCGGGCCGCTGGTGCTGACCCGGGAGCCGGACGCGGATCTGACCGGCCGCACGGTCGCCGTGCCGAGCGAGCGGTCGACGGCGTACCTCCTCTTCCGGCTCTGGGCGGCCGACACCCTGCCCGACGGGGTGGGCGAGGTCGTCGTCATGCCGTTCCACGAGATCATGCCCGCCGTCCGGGACGGGAAGGTGGACGCCGGACTCGTCATCCACGAGGCCCGCTTCACGTACCGCGACTACGGGCTGCACAAGCTGGCCGACATGGGCGAGCACTGGGAGCGGACGACGGGCCTGCCGATCCCGCTCGGCGCGATCATCGCCAGGCGGTCGCTGGGCGAGGCGAAGCTGAAGCTGCTCGCCGAGTCGGCGCGCGCCTCGGTCCGCGCCGCCTGGGACGACCCAGAGGCCTCCCGCCCCTACGTCCTGGAACACGCCCAGGAGATGGACCCGGCCGTCGCGGACCAGCACATCGGCCTGTACGTCAACGAGTTCACGGCCGAGCTGGGCGAGGACGGCTACGCGGCGGTCCGCGGACTGCTCACCCGTGCGGCGGCCGAGGGACTGGTGCCGCCCCTCGGCCCGGACGCGCTGGACTTCCCCTGACCCGAGCGGGCGGGAGGGCCGCCGGGGCCCCTAGACGTCGAGCTGGTCGGCGACCGCCCGCAGCAGGCCGGCGATCTTGTGACCGGAGGCCTTGTCGGGGTAGCGGCCCTTCTCCAGCATCGGCGTGATGTTCTCGAGAAGGGTCGTCAGGTCCTGGACGATGGACGCCAGTTCGTCCGGCTTGCGGCGCTGGGCGGCCGCGACCGAGGGAGTGGGGTCCAGGATCGTCACCGAGAGGGCCTGGTCGCCGCGCTGACCGGCGACGACGCCGAACTCCACACGCTGGCCGGGCTTGAGAGCGTCGACTCCGGCGGGCAGGACCGAGGAATGGACGAAGACGTCGCCGCCGTCGTCGCGGGAGAGAAAGCCGAAGCCCTTCTCGCTGTTGAACCACTTGACCTTGCCGGTGGGCACGTCTGTCCTCGTCCTCGTACTCGTCGGGAACTGCTCGGAAAACTGCAGGGACAACTGCGCGGGCAACGGCCCGGAAACTGCCCCGGATAGCACTACAGCGGGTCGTCGGACCCGCCGGTACCAAGGCTAATGGTCCGGGGGCCGGTGACAAGACGTCGCCGGTCGGTTCCTACGCGCTGGGAACTACCCTGGTCGGGTGCGTGACAAAACCCAACCGAATTCCGCCGAGCCCGGTGACTGGCTGATCCGCGCCGGTGCCCTCGTCTTCTTCGTCGGGGCGGTGGCCACTCTGGTCACCGTGGCCCCGCTGCTGCTCGGTACGACACCGTTTCCGACGTTCATGTTCGGCCTGAGCATGCTGATGGGCGTCGGCTTCCTGCTGGCCGGAGCCGGGGTGTTCCAGTCGCTCGCGGCGGGCCGCCGACGGGCCCGCGCCGCACGGTCGTAGCGGGGCCGCCCGGCTTCCGGCGGGGACGGCGCGAACGCGCGGCCGGGCTCAGCCGGCCGTATGGCTCCGCAGCCATGCCGGGAACTCCGTGAGGTCCGCGAGGACCACGTCCGCCCCCGCCGCGGACAGCTCCGCCGCGTCGCAGGGACCGGTCGCGACGGCGACGGAGTGGGCGCCCGCCCGGCGGGCGCCGCGGACGTCGCCGGTGTGGTCGCCGACGTAGACGCCGGCGCCGTGCTCGCGCAGCGCCTCCGCCTTCTGCTCGGCCCACAGGTTGCCGACCACCGCGTCGGCGTCGATGCGCAGGTGCTCCAGGTGCAGCTTGGCGTTGGGCTCCCACTTGGCGGTGACGACGACGGCCCGGCCGCCCGCCGCCCGCACCGCCTCGACCGCCTCCCGGGCGCCGGGCATCGCGAGCGTGCCGGTGATGGCGTGCGCGGGGTACATCTCACGGTAGAGGTCGGCCACGGCGGCGACCCGCTCGGCCGGGAACCAGTTCGCCAGCTCGTCCTGGAGCGGCGGCCCGAGCCGTGTGACGACCAGGTCGCAGTCGATGTACGCCCCCGTCCGCTCGGAAAGCGCCCGGTAGCAGGCGTGGATGCCGGGCCGGGAGTCGATCAGGGTCATGTCGAGGTCGAAGCCGACGGTCGGCGCGCGCGAAGTCATATGGGCCATTGTGCCCAGCCGCCCCGGCGGGCCTCCCAGCCGATCCCGGCGCTACGGCCGGCGCTGCGAGCGCCAGGCCAGGTAGAGGGCCGAGGCGACGGCGGCACCGCGCACCACCCAGGGCCAGGTCCCGGTGATCGCGTCGCTCATCCGCCCGTCGGCGACGGGGTCGCCCCAGCGGCCCTCCGTACGCCCCCACAGCCAGACGAGTCCGGCGGTGGCGGCCAGTCCCGGCAGCACCAGGACCGCCCACTTCGCCTCGGCGGGGGTCAGCCGGCGCGAGGTGTAGGCGATGAGCCAGCCCAGTCCGAGCGCGACCCAGTTGCCGAGTGCCGCCCCCGCCACGAGCAGGGCGGCGGCGAGCAGCAGGAGCGGATTGCGCCGGCCACCGAGCCGGGGCAGCCGCCGGCGGCGGGCGGGCGCCGCCTCCACCGCTTCCCCCGGCCCGGCCGCGGCACGGGCCCGGTCCGGGTCGGCCGGGAGAGCGCCGTCGTCCACGCCGGGCGCGTCCGGCTGCGGCCGGGGCGGTTCGAGTATCTCGGGGATCTCCACGCCGCCGACGAAGCCCGGCACGCTCTCGCCGGGCCCGAACGTACTGGCGTCCACCCGCCACCAGTCCGGGCGCGTGGCGCTGTCGCCCAGTTCGTGGGTGCCGGCCAGGTGCGGGGGCGACGGGGTGTCCCGAACGGCCCCGGCCGGCCCGGACTCCGCGGGGCGCGGCCTCGGGACGACGCGGCGCAGGCCCCGGGGTCGGTCCTCCGCCGCCCGGCCGAGCCCCTCGTGGGCGCGCTGGACGGGGACGGCGGCCGGGGTCTCCGGCCCTTCCGGCGGGGTGTCGCCGCCCGCGGCGGTCACGACGTCGTCCGGGGTGCCGAGGCGGCCGAGGATGCGGCGGACGGACGCCGGGCTGTCGACGGGCGCCCTGGCCCTGCGCCGGTCGATCTCGCCCCGCAGCTCGGACACCAGGCGCATCCGCGTCGCGGACGGCAGTTGCCGCTGCTGGGCCAGGTCGCCGACCCGGCTCAGGTAGTCGAAGACGAGCTGGTCGCTCTCGATCCCCACGAAGTCCCCTCCGGGGCGGGTGCGTTGGATACCCCGTCCCCCCGACGGTACCGGTTCCCCGCTCTCCACCGCCCGTTTCCGTGCCGCCCCGGGCTGCGGGGGCGGGGCCGCCGGGAGGCGAAACCGCTACCGTTGGCCGGATGAGCACCGAGGAGCAGCCCACGACGGAGTCCGCACCCGCGGGGAACGCACCGCGCTCCCTGGCGGAAGCCCTCCGCGCGCGGGACGACGCCTCCCTGTCCGCGCTGCTGCGTGCCCGCCCGGACCTCATCACCCCGGTCCCCACCGACCTCACCCAGCTGGCCACCCGGGCCGGCACCCGCGCCTCCGTCGTCCGCGCCCTGGAGCGGCTGGACCGGTTCGCGCTGCAGACGGCGGAGGCCCTCGCCGTGGCGCCGGAGCCGGCGGCGTACGGCGAACTCCTCGGGCTGATGGCGGGCGACGACCGCGACCCGGTGGTCGCCGGAGCGCTCCCGCACGCCCTCGGCACCCTGCGCGAACAGGCCCTGGTGTGGGGCCCGGACGAGCGCCTGCGTCTGGTCCGCACCGCACGCGAGCTGCTTGCGCCGTCCCCGCAGCACCCGTCCCCGACGGGTCTCGGTCCCACCGTCGCGGAGGCCACGACGGGCATGTCCCCGGGCCGCATCCAGGAGATCGTGACGGCGGCCGGGCTGCCGACCACGCACGACTCCGTGTCGGCCGTGGCGGCGCTGACGGAGCTGTTCTCCGACCGTACGCGGATGTCCGCGCTGCTCGACGCGCTGCCGGCCGAGTCGCTGGAGGTGCTGTCCCGGCTGGTGTGGGGGCCGCCGTACGGCCAGGTGACCGCCGACCCCGCGGCCCGGCTGCGGCAGCTCCTGGACCGCGGGCTGCTGCTGCCGACCGCGCCGGGCACGGTCGTGCTGCCCCGGGAGGTCGCCCTGCATCTGCGGGCGGGCCGCGCGCACCGCGAGACGCAGCCGCTGCCGCCGGTCGTCGCACCGGCCGCGACCCACCGGCCGGCGATGGTGGACGCGACGGCGGCGGGCCAGGCGTACACCGCGCTCGCGACCGTCGAGGAACTGCTGAAGGACTGGGACGAGGGCGGCCCCGCGGTGCTGCGTGCCGGCGGGCTGAGTGTGCGGGACCTGAAGCGCACGGCGGTCGCCCTGGACGTGGCCGAGCCGGTGGCCGCCTTCTGGGTGGAGCTCGCCTACGCGGCCGGGCTGCTGGCGTCGGACGGCGACGCCGACGAGCGGTACGCCGCCACGCCCGCCTACGACGAGTGGCTGGAACTGCCCTCCGCCGAGCGCTGGACCCGGCTCGCGGCGGCCTGGCTGGCCGCGACCCGGACGGCGGGTCTGGTCGGCGGGCGCGACGCGAAGGACCGTACGCTCTCGGCGCTCGGCCCCGGCCTGGACCGTTCCGCCGCCCCCGAGGTCCGGCACCGCGTCCTCTCCCTGCTCGGCACGCTCCCCGAGGGCGCCTCGCCCGACCCGGACTCGCTCCTGTCCCGCCTGCACTGGGAGCGCCCCCTGCGCGGGGCACCGTCGGCACAGGACGACCTGCGCACCCGGCTCGCCCGGTGGACCCTGTCCGAGGCCGAGTCCCTGGGCGTCACCGGCCGCGGCGCGCTCTCCGCGCACGGCCGGGCCCTGCTCGGGCTGCCCGCCGCGGCCGGCCCGGACGCCGAACCGTCCGGCCCCGGCGACAAGCTCCCCGCCCACCGGCGCCACCACCCGGCCCCCGCCGAGCGGACCCCGCGCAGCCCCGCCGAACAGGCCGCGGACGCGGCCGAGGCCGCCCGGCTCCTCGCGCCGCTGCTGCCGGAACCGCTCGACCACGTCCTGCTCCAGGCGGACCTGACCGCGGTCGCGCCCGGCCCGCTGCGGCGGCCGCTGGCCGACATGCTCGGGGTGCTCGCGGACGTGGAGTCGAAGGGCGGCGCGACGGTGTACCGGTTCACGCCCGGGTCCGTGCGGCGGGCCCTGGACGCCGGCCGGGCCGCGGCGGACCTGCACGCGTTCCTCGCCGAGCACGCCCGCACACCCGTGCCGCAGCCGCTCACCTACCTCATCGACGACGTGGCACGCCGCCATGGCCATCTGCGCATCGGCGCTGCCTCCGCGTACGTCCGCTGCGACGACGACGCGCTGCTGAACGAGATCGTCGCGGACAAGCGCGCGGCCGGTCTGCGGCTGCGCCGGCTGGCACCCACCGTCCTGGCCGCGCAGGCCGATCCGGCGGCGCTCCTCGAAGGGCTGCGCGCGATGGGCTTCGCACCGGCCGCCGAGTCCGCCGAGGGCGATGTCCTGATCACCCGGGCCCACGCCCACCGGACGCCGCCGCGCACCGCGCCCCAGCCGGTCCCGGAGGGCCCTCCGGTCCCCGACGCCACCCTGCTGAACGCCGCGATCCGCGCCGTCCGCGCCGGCGACCTGGCGTCCACCGCCCCCCGCAAGACCGCCCCGGACGCCGCCGCCACCGGCGGGGGGCTGCCCCGCACCAGCGCCGCCGAGACCCTCGCCACCATGCAGGCCGCCGTCCTCACCGGTGAGGCCCTGTGGATCGGCTACGTCAACGCCGAGGGCGCCGCCAGCCAGCGCGTCATCGCCCCGGTCCGCGTCGAGGGCGGCTTCGTGACGGCGTACGACCACACCGCCGACGAGGTGCGCACCTATCCGCTGCACCGGGTCACGGGTGTCGCGGAGCTGGCCGACGAGCAGCCCTGACCGCGATCCCGACGTGATCGCCCGCCCGTACGGCACACTGGACGTTTGGCCGCACGCGTCGGATGCGGGCCGGGACCGGAAAGGGCACTCGCGTGAACGGACCCCTCATCGTCCAGTCGGACAAGACCCTGCTCCTCGAGGTCGACCACGAGCGGGCGGACGAATGCCGCCGGGCGATCGCGCCGTTCGCGGAGCTGGAGCGGGCCCCCGAGCACATCCACACCTACCGGCTGACCCCGCTCGGGCTCTGGAACGCGCGCGCCGCCGGCCATGACGCCGAGCAGGTCGTGGACGCGCTCGTGCAGTACAGCCGCTATCCCGTGCCGCACGCGCTGCTCGTCGACATCGCCGAGACGATGGACCGCTACGGGCGGCTGACGCTCAGCAAGCACCCGGCGCACGGACTGGTCCTGACGACCACCGACCGGCCGGTGCTGGAGGAGATCCTGCGGTCCAAGCGGGTCGCTCCGCTCGTCGGTGCCCGGCTCGACCCCGACACCGTCGCCGTGCACCCCTCCGAGCGCGGGCAGATCAAGCAGACGCTGCTGAAGCTGGGCTGGCCTGCCGAGGACCTCGCCGGATACGTCGACGGCGAGGCGCACCCGATCGAGCTGGCCGAGGACGGCTGGGCCCTGCGCCCCTACCAGAAGCAGGCCGTGGAGAATTTCTGGCACGGCGGCTCGGGCGTGGTCGTGCTGCCCTGCGGGGCCGGGAAGACCCTGGTCGGAGCCGGATCCATGGCCCAGGCCAAGGCCACCACCCTCATCCTGGTCACCAACACCGTCTCCGCGCGCCAGTGGAAGCACGAGCTGGTGAAGCGGACGTCGCTGACCGAGGACGAGATCGGCGAGTACAGCGGGACGAAGAAGGAGATCCGGCCGGTCACCATCGCGACGTACCAGGTGCTGACGACCCGGCGGAAGGGCGTCTACCCGCATCTGGAGCTCTTCGACTCCCGCGACTGGGGACTCATCGTCTACGACGAGGTGCACCTGCTGCCCGCGCCCGTCTTCAAGTTCACCGCCGACCTGCAGGCGCGCCGCCGGCTCGGGCTGACCGCGACGCTGGTCCGGGAGGACGGCCGGGAGTCGGACGTCTTCTCGCTGATCGGGCCCAAGCGGTTCGACGCCCCGTGGAAGGAGATCGAGGCGCAGGGGTACATCGCGCCCGCCGACTGCGTGGAGGTGCGGGTCAACCTGACCGACTCCGAGCGGCTCGCGTACGCCACGGCGGAGACCGAGGAGAAGTACCGGTTCTGCGCGACCACCGCGACCAAGCGGAAGGTCACGGAGGCGCTCGTCCGCAAGTTCGCCGGGCAGCAGATCCTCGTCATCGGCCAGTACATCGACCAGCTCGACGAGCTGGGCGAGCACCTGGACGCACCCGTCATCAAGGGCGAGACGTCCAACGCGCAGCGCGAGAAGCTCTTCGAGTCGTTCCGGCAGGGCGAGATCAGCGTGCTGGTCGTGTCGAAGGTCGCGAACTTCTCGATCGACCTGCCGGAGGCCACGGTCGCCATCCAGGTGTCGGGCACCTTCGGTTCCCGGCAGGAGGAGGCGCAGCGCCTCGGCCGCGTCCTGCGTCCGAAGGCCGACGGCCACCAGGCGCACTTCTACTCCGTGGTCGCCCGCGACACCATCGACCAGGACTTCGCGGCCCACCGCCAGCGCTTCCTGGCGGAGCAGGGGTACGCGTACCGGATCGTCGACGCGGACGAGCTGCTGGCGGGCAGCTGACGCGGTTCAGGGCGCGGGCAGGGTGAGGACCAGGAAGAGCACCGTCACCGGCGGCAGCAGTGCCGCGCAGGCGGCCCAGGCGCGGGTGCCCGCCCAGCGCCGGTTCCAGGGCAGCGCCCAGGCGAGGACCAGGAACACCAGGGTGACGGGGCCGCCGTAGGCCAGGATCCCGTAGATCCAGGACAAGGTGTCCATGAGGGCCGGGGAGCAGTGGTCGGGGCCGCAGCTGTCCGTCGCCATCGCGGAGATGCCGCCGAGGAAGAGCGCGGCCGGGCCGAGCAGCAGCAGGAGCACGGACGCCACGAGCGGCGCCACCCAGGCCGTGCGGTGCGGCTCATCCGCCGTGGACGTGTTCGCCGGCTGCCCGGCGGTCGGCGGGAAGGCGGGGTGCGGTGTCGTCATGCGGACAGTTCACCGCCCGGCGCCGGGCCGGCGCACCGGCCCGGATACTCAGCGGGGGCGGGTCGGCGTACTCACTTCCCGCCGGGTTCCGGCGCAGGGCGACCCAGGCCGCCGCCCCCAGGGCCGCCGCCAGCAGGGGGTAGGGCGAGGCGAGCGGCTGCTGCCACCAGGGCAGCCGCAGGTCCAGGTCGCCCCGGTGCGGCACCAGCCACAGGGTGCGGGCGGTGAACACGGACGCGGTCAGCGCGGCGAGGCCCGTCCGGCCCTCGGCGAGCAGGTACGCCAGCAGCGGCACGCACCACACCCAGTGGTGGGACCAGCTGACCGGTGAGACGAGCAGCGCGGTGCAGGCGGTCAGGAGGACACCGAGGCGGGCGTCGCCGGTACGGCGGGCGAGTCCGAGGCCGGCGCACCCGGCCGCCACCGCCACCGGCACCCAGACGGCGCCCGGCGAGGGGTCGCCGAGGGCCCGCGCGACGAGCCCTTGCAGCGACTGGTTGTCGACGATCCACGCCTTGCCGACCCGGCCGGTCTCGAAGAGGCGGCGGGTCCAGAAGTCGGCGCTCGCGGCGGGCAGCACGAGCGCGCCGGACAGGACGGTACCCAGGAAGGACGCCAGGGCGGTGAGCCCGTCCGGGGTCCGCCCGGCGGTGCGCCGCCTGAGCAGGAGGTACACCACGAACAGGGCGGGTGTCAGCTTCACACCGGCCGCGATCCCGGTGGCGACGCCCCTGCCCCGGGCGCCCGGCGGCCGGCCCAGGTCCCACAGGACCAGGCAGGCGAGCGCGAGGTTGATCTGCCCGAAGAGCACGGTCTGGAAGACGGGTTCGAGCCAGAGGGCCACGGCGGTGGCGGCGCAGACCGGGGAGGCGCCGGCGGGCAGCCCGGCGAAGCGGCACGAGAGCCGGACGAGCAGGGCCAGCAACGCGGTGTTGCCGGCGACGAAGACCGCCTTGAGGACCGTCGGCGGCAGCCAGGCCGTCGGCACGAAGAGGATCGCCGCGAACGGCGGGTACGTGGCGGGCAGCCGCCACTCGGTGACCGTGAAGCCGTACGGGTCGCGGCCGGCGGCGACGGCCGCACCCTCGGCCCGGTAGACGAACGCGTCGGCCATGGGCGCGCGCTGGAGGACGCACAGCGCGACGAAGGCGGCCAGGGAGAGGACGAGCAGGGCGATCGCCCCGGCGAGGGACGCGGAGGGTGTTCGCGGGATCACGTTCCGTCGGGTCACGCACGGACCCTAGTGTCCGCGGCCGGCCTACCGCGGCCACGGCTCACGGACCGGCCCCGCTCGGGACGGGCGGGCCCCGGCTCCCGGGATCAGCGGCGCCGGACGCCCGCTTCCTCGCCGTACTCGCCGAGGAGGACGACACGGACGGCGGCGGTCACGAAGACCTTGACGGCGCGCAGGGCGTCGCCGAGGAGGTGCCGGGGGCGGTCGCCGTCCAGGGCGGTCGCACCGGGCGGCGGTACGGGATGGTGGGTGAAGGTCGCTGCACTCATGCTTCCATCATGGGATCCGGACACTCCGGATACGTCGGTCTTCCGATGTAACCTCGGCGCCCGCTCCGTACACCCCGGGGCCGCGCCCGCTCCGCCTCGGGAAGGACCCCGCCGTCCGGCACCCCCGAGGAATCTCGGGGTCGGGGCCCCGGGCTCCGGCCCGGCGGATATTCGCTGGCATCCGCCCCCTCCCCTCGCCTAAGATCTCCGCTCTTGCCCGCCTCCCCTCACGGAGTGCCGCCGTCCGGACGGAAACCGGACGGCAGACCGTCAGCGACGCAGCCCGTTCCCCGGAGGCAACACCCGTGTCCCCCATGCCCGAAGGCACCGACGACCCCCTCGTCCGCGAACGGACGCACCTCGCCGACTCCCGTGCCGCCCTGCGCGCCATGCGGGAGGACGTGGAGTCCCTCGACATCAAGGACGTCACCGCGAACTGGGTGAACGCGGCGGTCCTGCAGAACCAGATCGACGAGCGGATCAAGGCCCTCGCCGACCTCAGCCACACCCCGCTCTTCTTCGGCAGGCTCGACTACCTCCACGCCCCCGGCGCCGAGCGGGCCGAGGGCGCGGAGGGCGAGCGCTTCTACATCGGGCGCCGGCACGTGCACGACGCCGACGGGGACCCGATGGTCATCGACTGGCGCGCCCCGGTGTCCCAGCCGTTCTACCGGGCCTCGAAGAAGGACCCGCTGGACGTGGCGCTGCGCCGCCGCTTCGGTTACACGGGCGGCGACCTCACGGCGTACGAGGACGAGCACCTGTCCGACCCCGCCGAGGCCGCGGCCACCAGCAAGCTGCTCCAGCAGGAGATCGAGCGGCCCCGCGTGGGCCCGATGCGCGACATCGTGGCGACCATCCAGCCCGAGCAGGACGAGATCGTCCGGGCCGGCCTCTCCGGCTCCGTGTGCGTACAGGGCGGCCCCGGCACCGGCAAGACCGCGGTGGGCCTGCACCGGGTCGCGTACCTGCTGTACGCGCACCGGGAACGGCTCGCCCGTACCGGCACGCTGGTCATCGGGCCGAACCGGTCCTTCCTGCACTACATCGAGCAGGTCCTGCCCGCGCTGGGCGAGCTGGAGGTCAGGCAGGCCACGGTCGACGACCTGGTGGCGCACGTCGAGGTGCGGGGCACGGACGACGCCGCGGCCGCCGTCGTCAAGGGCGACGCCAGGATGGCCGAGGTGCTGCGCCGGGCCGTCCGCTCGCACATCACTCCGCCCACCGAGCCGGTCGTGGTGGTGCGCGGCTCCCGGCGCTGGCGCGTACCGGCGTACGAACTGGAGCAGATCGTCCGCGAGTTGACGGAACGCGACATCCGCTACGGCGCCGCGGGCGAGGCGCTGCCGCAGCGCATCGCGCATGCCGTCCTGGTCCAGATGGAACGCTCCGGGGAGGCCCCGGACGACCGGGTGCAGGACGCCGTCGCCCGCAACGGCGCCGTGAAGGCCGCGGTCAAGGCGATCTGGCCGCCGGTCGACCCGGCGAAGCTGGTCCTGCGGCTGCTGTCCGACGCGGACTTCCTCGCCGAGCACGCCGGGGGGCTCCTCGACGAGGACGAGCAGAAGGCGATCCTCTGGGCGAAGCCGGTGCGCAGTGCGAAGAGCGCCAAGTGGTCGGCCGCGGACGCCGTGCTGATCGACGAGGCGACCGACCTCGTCCGGCGCACGCACTCGCTGGGGCACGTGGTGCTCGACGAGGCGCAGGACCTGTCACCGATGCAGTACCGGGCGGTGGGGCGGCGCTGCACCACCGGTTCGGCGACCGTGCTGGGCGACCTGGCGCAGGGGACGACGCCCTGGGCGACGCGGAGCTGGGCGGAGGCGCTGGCGCACCTGGGCAAGAGCGAGGCCGTCGTCGAGGAGCTGACGGCGGGCTTCCGTGTGCCGGCCGACGTCATCACGTACGCGTCCCGGCTGCTGCCGTACATCGCGCCCGGGCTGACCCCCGTGGCGTCGGTGCGGGAGAACCCGGGGGCCTTCGAGGTGCGCGCGGTCTCCGGCGACGCCGACGTGGTCGCCGCCTGCGCCGACGCGTTGCGCAGCGAGGGTTCCATCGGGCTGATCGCCGCCGACGCGCGCGTCCCGGCGCTGGCCGAGGCGCTGGCGGCGGCCGGGATCACCTGCCTGGAGCCGGGCGAGGAGACGACCCCGGACACCCGGCTCACCCTCGTGCCCGCCTCGCTCGCCAAGGGCCTGGAGTACGACCACGTGGTCCTGGACGAGCCGCAGGCCGTGGTCGACGGGGAGCCGGACGAACGCACGGGTCTGCGCCGCCTGTACGTGGCGCTGACCCGTGCGGTCTCCGGTCTGATCGTGACGCACGCGGCACCGCTGCCGGCCCAGCTCGGCTGAACCGGCGGCAACCGGCGGCAACCGGCGGCAACCGGCCGGGAGTTACTTGAACTTCCGGCTGGTGGCCAGGTACACCTGCCGGGCGTTCCTGCCCAGCCGCGGGCCGGTCACCATGGTGCTGCGGTCGCTCAGCGAGGTGTTGGACACCAGGTGGGCCCGCCCCTTGTGGGTGGTGAACCACGGCCCGCCCGACGCACCGCCGGTCATCGTGCAGCCCAGCATGTACTCGCTCGGGTGGGTGCTCGGGTAGCTCGTACCGAGCACGAACCGCTTGGTCGCGCCCCGGCAGTCGTACATCTTCGAGCCCTCGTAGGGGGCTTCGGCCGGGTAGCCGCGGGCCTCCATGTCCGTGATCCGGTTGGCGGCCGGGGCGTCGAACCACACCGGGAGAGCCGAACCGACCTGCTCCTCCAGGGACTTGCCGCCCTTCTCGGGCTTCATGTGCAGCACGGCGTAGTCGTACGTGGACGCCCAGGTGCCCTCGTGGCCGGAGCCGCCGTCGATCCACTGAGCGGAGGTGGTGGCCCAGTCCGCCCAGTACATGCCGTACGGCGAGACGTTCGCGGCGCGGTAGTTGCGGGCCGCCTGCTGGATGTTCAGCGTGCCGCTGTCGTTGAAGGACGGGTCGAAGGCGATGTTGCGGTACCAGCCGCCGCCCTTGCCCGCATGCACGCAGTGGCCCGCGGTCCAGACGAGGTTGGACCTGCCCGGGTGGGCCGGGTCGGTGACCACCGCGGCGGAGCACACCGCGCTGCCCTCCGGCGTGGTGAAGAACAGCTTGCCCACCGGCGGCGCGTAGCGGTGGTACGCCGGCTTCACCTTGGTGGCCTGATACCGCTTCACCTTGCCGTCGGGCATGTACGCCTTGGTGGTGCCGCCGCCGCCCGAGCTGCTGTTGCCCGCCTCCACGATCCCGGGCATCGAGCTCTTGGCGCGCTCGATGCGCTCGGGCGTCCAGAAGTCCTCGATGTACGGGTTGGCGAAGTCCTCCGCGTCGGACTTCCAGTCGCTGAAGTCCTTCCAGCCGCCCTCCCGCCACTTCGCGAGTGCGTCGCCGCTGAGGTCGGTGGGCACGCCGGCCGGCAGCTTGTACCCGCCGAGCGAGCCGGAACCGCCGTCGTCGGTGCCGGTGTCCGCGGTCGGGGACGACGAGGAGCGCGGGGCCGCCCCGTCGTCCTTCGTGCCGTCACAGGCCGTGGTGGTGACCATGACCGCGGCGATCACGGCCGCGGCGGCCGCGAGCGAGCGGCTGCGTATGGATGGCATGGAGCCCTGTCCCCCTGTGTGCTGCGCGTCCGCGCTCTCCCGCGCGTCCGGCGCTTCCCTACGTGCTTGTCATGCCCCGGCTCATCTGGGGGCGCCTTCACTATGCACGCACGATGCGCCGGACCGGGCCCGGGGGGCGCCGTCCGCACACAACAACTACGGGTCGGATATGGATCCGTGACACACCGGCAGGCGGGCCGTCCGGGGAGCCGGGGGCGGGGCACGGATCCCGGACGGCGGCCTACGCGTCCAGCGCCGCCCGCCACTCCCGTACCGCCTGCGCGGCGACCGGGGCGGTCCAGCCGCCGGGCCGGGCCGCTCCCCCGATGTGGAAGGCGTCGACGCCGGCGGCGCGCAGGGCGGGGACGTGGTCGAGGCGCAGACCACCGCCGACGAGGATCTGCGGCTCGTAGCCGGGGTCGCCGCGCCGGGCCGCCTCGGCGCGGAGCGTGGGCAGTCCGTCGTCGACCCCGTCGGCCGAGCCGGCCGTCAGATAGGCGTCGAGGCCGGGCAGGTCCGCGAGTTGCTTGCGCAGGGCGTCCCGGTCGGCCGCCCGGTCGATCGCCCGGTGGAACGTCCACCGGCACCCGTGCAGCTCGGCCGCCAGCCGCTCCACCACGGCCAGGTCGGGGCCGCCGTGCTCGTCGAGGAAGCCGAGGACGAACTCCTCGGCACCGGCGGCCCGCATCTCGCGGGCGGTCCGTACGAGCGCGGCGGTCCCGTCGGCGCCGCCGGCCGCGAAGCCGTCCGCCAGCCGCAGCATCACACGGAGCGAGATGTCGACGGCGGCGCGGATCCCGGCGAACGTCTCCACCGCGGGGGTGAGCCCGTCGGCGGCCATGTCGGTGACCAGTTCGAGGCGGTCGGCGCCTCCAGCCTGGGCGGCGACGGCGTCCTCGACGTCGAGGGCGATCACCTCCAGGACCGCACGCTTGCTCATAGGACCTCTTCCCTTGGGCGGCTACAGGTCTAGTCCAATCCAAGACTACGCCCGTGGCGCGTCCGCCCGCGAGAAGGCCGCGCGCGCGGCGGGCCCGGCGGAGGCGGCCCGGGACGGCCGCGGCGGACTCCGGGGACAATGAGCGGCATGGCAGAGGAAGAGACCGGGGTGCGGCGGCCCGCGGACACGGCGGCGGCCGGACGGCACCCCGCGTACGAGGACCTGGCGCGGCGCTGGACGGAGGCGGTCGCGGCGGCCCGCACGGACACCGGGGCCGCGCCCCCGGGCGAGCGCGCGGCGGAGCCCTCCCCCCGGCCCTACGCCGAGAACCTCCTCGGCCGCTGGGCCGAACCGCAGCGGCGGTACCACACCACCGATCACCTCGTCGCGGTCCTGGAGCGGATCGACGTCCTCGCGGAGTACGCCGACGATCCGGCCGTGGTGCGGCTGGCCGCGTGGTTCCACGACGCGGTCTACCTGCCCGACCGGTCGACGAACGAGGAGCGCTCCGCCCGGCTCGCCGAACGCGCCCTGCCGGAGCTGGGCGTCGACGCGTCCCGCACCGCCGAGGTGGCCCGGCTCGTCCGCCTCACCGCCGGCCACGACGCCGGCGCCGAGGACGCGAACGGCGCCGTCCTGTGCGACGCCGACCTGGCGGTCCTGGCCGCGTCCCCGGAGGCGTACGCCGCCTACGCGGCCGCCGTGCGCGAGGAGTACGCCTTCGTCCCGCCGGACGCCTTCCGCGCGGGCCGGGCGGCGGTCCTGCGCCAACTCCTGGACCTGCCACGGCTGTTCCGCACGCCCTACGGGGAACGCGCGTGGGAGGAGCGGGCCCGCGAGAACCTCCGGCGGGAGCTGGCGGCGCTCACCGGCGGGGACACCGGACCCGGCTCCCGGGCGGGCTCCGCGGCGCCGGATCCCGGCGCGGGCGCCCCCGGAGGGGAATGAGCTCCCGCCCCCGGTCGTTGCACCCTGACATGCCCGCACCCGCCGATCGCCCCCGCATGCCCCTCGCCGTCTACATCCTCGGGCTCTCCGTGTTCGCACTCGGCACGAGCGAGTTCATGCTCTCCGGGCTGCTCCCGCCCATCGCCGAGGACATGGGCGTCACGATCCCGCAGGCGGGACTGCTGATCTCGGCGTTCGCGATCGGCATGGTCGTGGGCGCGCCGCTGCTGGCGGTGGCCACGCTGCGGCTGCCCCGCCGCACCACCCTCCTCGCGCTGATCACCGTCTTCGGCCTCGGCCAGGTCGCGGGTGCGCTCGCCCCGACGTACGGGGTGCTGTTCGCGTCCCGGATAGTGAGCGCGCTGGCGTGCGCCGGTTTCTGGGCGGTGGGCGCGGCGGTGGCCGTGGCGACGGTTCCGGTGAACGCCCGCGCCCGCGCGCTGGCCGTGATGATCGGCGGACTGTCGATCGCGAACGTCCTCGGGGTCCCGGCCGGCGCCTTCCTCGGTGAGCACCTGGGCTGGCGGTCGGCCTTCTGGGCCGTCGGCGCGGCCTCCGCGATCGCCCTGGCCGGGGTCGCCACCCTCATCCCGCGCATCCCGCTGCCGGACGAGAAGCCGCAGCTCAAGCGGGAACTGCGCATCTACCGCGACCCCCAGGTCCTGCTGTCCGTCGCCGTCACCGCGCTCGCCGCGGGCGGCGTCTTCTGCGCGTTCAGCTACCTCGCCCCGCTCCTCACGGACGTGGCGGGTCTCGACGACGGCTGGGTGCCGACCGTGCTGGCGCTGTTCGGCGTCGGCGCCCTGATCGGCACGACGATCGGCGGGCGCTTCGCCGACGCTCACCTCTTCGGGGTGCTGGTCAGCGGCATCACGGCCTCGACGGTCGTGCTGGTCGCCCTCGCCCTGTTCGGGCAGTACGCGGTCGCCGCGGTCGTCCTCTCCTTCGTCCTCGGCGTCACCTGCTTCTCCACCGCCCCGGCCCTGAACGCCCGCATGTTCGACGTCGCGAGCGCCGCTCCCACCCTGGCCGGCGCCACCACCACGGCCGCCTTCAACCTCGGCAACACCGGCGGGCCCTGGCTCGGCGGCACGGTCATCGACGCGGGCTTCGGCTACGCCTCGACGGCCCTGGCGGGAGCGGCGCTGACGGTGACGGGGATCGCGGTGGCGGTCGTCTCGCTGCGGCTGCACCGCCGTACCCGGACCTCGCGCGTGGTGGCGGGCACGGGCGCGGCGGCCCGGCCGGTCCGCACCGAGGTCTGAACCCGGCTCCGGGACCGAACCCGGCCCCTGGCCCGAGGCCGGGCCGGGTCCCCGCACGCGAGGCGGCGTCCCGGCAGGTCAGCGGGCGCCCGACCACCTCTTGGGCCGGCGCAGTCCGGCGCCGTGCAGCAGCCGGACCACCTCGCGGCTGCTGACCTCCACCGCGCCCGCCCGCACCGCGTCCGGGTACCGGTGCGAGGGGATGTCGTAGTGGTCCCGCTCGAAGGCGCGCCGCGGCACACCCAGCCCCTCGGCGAACAGGTGCAGTTCGTCGTAGGACACGTCGCTGACCAGATGGGACCAGAGCCGCCCGTGCCCGGGCCAGGCGGGCGGGTCTATGTACACCGTCACGACGGGCCGTTCCCGCCGACGGCGGGGGCCAGCGAACCCACCGAGGCGACCCGCACCCCTGCCTTGTGGCAGACCCAGTGCGGGTCGGGCCCCAACTCGGGCTCGACGTCGAGCGCGTGCGGGTCGCCCGAGCCGCAGACCGGGCACAGCGGCCACCGGCCGTACCGCTCCAGCAGGGCGTCCTGGACGTCCTGGGCGACCAGGCCGGCCACATAGCCGGCGCCCTCCGGCCACTGCTCGACCCACCAGCGGCGCTGCGCCACCGACTCCTCGACGAGGGACACCACGTCCGCCTCGGCCACCTCGCCCGCGACCAGGTCGGCGAGCACCAGGGCGCGCGCGGCGTGCAACGCCTGTTCCAGGGGGCTGATGGGGTCCATGCACCCATTGTGCGCACCCTTGACCGTATGCCCCAACGGAAAATATCTTTCATAGGTGACCCATGACGTGAAGGAAATTTTCGCCGGCGAGGCGCCGCCCGCCCCCGCCGCCCTCGCGGCCAAGGTGCGCACGCTGGCTCCGTCGATGACCCGCTCCATGCAGCGCGTCGCCGAGGCCGTCGCCGGCGACCCGGCCGGCTGCGCGGCGCTCACCGTCACCGGCCTCGCCGAACTCACCGGCACCAGCGAGGCGACGGTGGTCCGCACCGCCCGCCTCCTCGGCTACCCGGGCTACCGCGACCTGCGCCTCGCCCTGGCCGGGCTCGCCGCTCAGCAGCAGTCGGGAAGGGCGCCCGCCGTCACCGCGGACATCGCCGTCGACGACCCGATCGCCGACGTCGTCGCCAAACTCGCCTACGACGAGCAGCAGACCCTCGCCGACACCGCGGCCGGGCTCGACACGGTCCAGCTGGGCGCCGCGGTCACGGCCCTCGCCACCGCCCGCCGCGTCGACATCTACGGCGTCGGCGCGTCCGGCCTGGTCGCCCAGGACCTCGCCCAGAAGCTGCTGCGCATCGGACTCATAGCCCACCCGCACAGCGACCCGCACCTCGCCGTCACCAACGCGGTGCAGCTGCGCGCCAAGGACGTGGCGATAGCCATCACGCACTCCGGCTCGACCGGGGACGTCATCGAACCGCTGCGGGTCGCCTTCGAGCACGGGGCGACGACGGTCGCGATCACCGGCCGCCCGGACGGCCCCGTCACGCAGTACGCGGACCACATCCTCACCACGTCGACGGCCCGCGAGAGCGAGCTGCGGCCGGCGGCGATGTCGTCCCGTACGAGCCAGCTGCTCGTCGTGGACTGCCTGTTCGTGGGGGTCGCCCAGCGGACGTACGAGACCGCGGCGCCCGCCCTGTCCGCCTCCTACGAGGCGCTGGCGCACCGCCACAGCCCGCGCGGCTCCCGCCGCTGACCCGCAAGAGCGCCGTGCGCCTCACGTCCCCGTCCGTCCGCCACCGCTCCGACGACGCATCCACGGAACGCGCGTACGCCCGACCCGTACGCGCGGAAAGCACCGGAAAGAGCCGCTCCACATGACCTCCACCGCCGACGCCTCCTCTCAGCAGCGCGACCCCCGGGACGACAACTACCGCGGTCTGCGGACCGAGTTGGAGACCCTCACCACCGAAGCGTTCCGTCCCGAGCTGTCCGAGATCGACCGGCTGCCGACGGTCGAGATCGCCCGTCTGATGAACGGGGAGGACACCTCCGTGCCGGCCGCGGTGGCCGCCCGGCTGCCGCTCATCGCCGCCGCGATCGACGCCATCGCGGAGCGGATGGCCCGCGGCGGCCGTCTCGTCTACGCGGGCGCCGGCACCGCGGGACGGCTGGGCGTGCTGGACGCGTCCGAGTGCCCGCCCACCTTCAACACCGACCCCTCCCAGGTCGTCGGCCTGATCGCGGGCGGTCCGAGCGCGATGGTCACCTCGATCGAGGGCGCGGAGGACTCCCGGGAGCTGGCCGCCGCCGACCTGGAGGCCCTCGCCCTGACCGCTGACGACACCGTGGTCGGCGTCTCGGCCTCCGGGCGCACGCCGTACGCCGTCGGAGCGGTCGAACACGCCCGTGCGCGGGGCGCGTTGACGGTGGGCCTGTCCTGCAACGCGGACAGCGCGCTGGCGGCCGCCGCGGACCACGGCATCGAGGTCGTGGTCGGCCCCGAGCTGCTGACCGGCTCGACCCGCCTCAAGGCGGGCACGGCCCAGAAACTCGTCCTCAACATGCTCTCGACGATCACGATGATCCGGCTCGGCAAGACGTACGGGAACCTGATGGTCGACGTGCGGGCCTCGAACGAGAAGCTCCGGGCCCGCTCCCGTCGCATCGTCGCGCTGGCGACCGGCGCCTCGGACGAGGAGATCGAGGCGGCCCTCGCCGCCACGGACGGCGAGGTCAAGACCGCGATCCTCACGATCCTGGGCGAGGTCGACGGCCCGACGGCCGCGCACCTCCTCGCCACCAGCGACGGCCACCTGCGCACCGCTCTGAGCGCCGCCCGCGACTAGAGGGGTGTCACCGGGGGTCCGCCCGGGGCCGGGCGGGTGTCGTGGGGCCCGCCCGCGCGCCGCCCGGGCCCAGGCGGGTGCCGTGGGGCCCGCCCCCGCGCCGCCCGGACCAGGCGAGTGTCGTACGGTCCGCCCGCGCGCCGTGCGGGCGGGGGCGGTGCCCGGCGGCACGATGGGCGTCAGGCGTCGCCCCTCCCGCACAGCAAGGCCCCGCATGAGCACTGAAGCCACCCCCCGCGCCACCGCCGCCGCGATCCTGCCCCTCGTCGGAGGTGCGGCGAACGTCGTCTCCGTGGCCCACTGCATGACCCGTCTGCGCCTGCGGCTGCGGGACCGGACACGGGTGCGCGAGGACGAGCTCCGCGCGCTGCCCGCCGTGCTGGGCGTAGTGGACGACGACACCTGCCAGATCGTCCTCGGGCCGGGCGTGGTCGGCCGGGTCGCCCCGGAGTTCGAGGCGCTGGTGGCCGCGGGCGGGCCGGGCACCGCGCGGGCCCTGCAGGAGCGGGGAGCGGCGCTGAGGGCGGCCCGGCGCGAACGCAATGCGACCCCGCTCAAACTCCTCCTGCGCCGCGTCGCCGACATCTTCGTCCCGCTGATCCCGGCCCTGATCGGCTGCGGCATCATCGCCGGCGTCAACGGCCTGCTGGTCAACCTCGGCCTGCTCGCCTCCCTCACCCCCGCCCTCACCGCCGTCGCCTCCGGCTTCATGGCGCTGATCGCCGTCTTCGTGGGCTACAACACGGCGAAGGAGTTCGGCGGCACCCCGATCCTCGGGGCCGCGGTCGCGGCGATCGTCGTCCACCCGTCGGTGGCCGAGGTGACGGTCTTCGGGACCACGCTCTCCCCCGGCCAGGGCGGAGTCCTCGGCGCGCTGGCGGCGGCCCTCCTGGCGACGTACGTCGAGAAGTGGTGCCGCGGCCGGGTCCCCGACGCCCTCGACGTCCTGCTGACCCCGGCCGTCACCGTGCTCGTGGCCGGGCTCGCCACCCTCTACGGCCTGATGTACGCGGCCGGCGAGGTCTCCTCGGCGATCGGCACGGCCGCCGACTGGCTCCTCCGCCACACCGGAGCCTTCGCCGGACTGGTCCTGGGCGGCCTGTTCCTCCCGCTGGTGATGCTGGGGCTGCACCAGGCGCTGATCCCGATCCACACCACCCTCATCGAGCAGCAGGGCTACACCGTCCTCCTCCCGATCCTGGCGATGGCGGGCGCGGGCCAGGTCGGCGCGGCCCTCGCCGTCTACGTCCGGCTGCGGCACGACCACTCGCTGCGGACGACCATCAGGTCGGCGCTCCCGGCGGGACTCCTCGGCGTCGGCGAGCCGCTCATCTACGGCGTCTCGCTCCCCCTCGGGCGGCCCTTCGTGACGGCCTGCGCGGGCGGCGCTGCGGGCGGTGCCTTCGTCGGCTTCTTCTCGATGCTCGGCGACACGGTCGGCTCGACGGCCATCGGCCCCTCGGGCTGGGCCCTCTTCCCGCTGCTGTCCGGCAGCCAGGGCCTGGCCCCGACCGCCGCGATCTACGGGGGCGGCCTGCTCACCGGCTATCTGGTCGGTTTCGGCGCGACCTACTTCTTCGGCCTCACGGCCGGCGGACCGCCCGCCCGGGCGGCGGCGGACACCGCGCAGCCCCCACGATGACCGGTCCGGGCCGCCGGGTCGGTGACGTGTGCGATTCTGCCTAGGACAGCACTCCGCCCCGGGAGGGACACCGCACGCCCATGAACCACGCACAGCTGACAGCTCTGGGCCGCGCCCTGCGGCTGTTGGGCGAGCACGGCGACGCCCTGGGCACCGACAGTCCCGACGCCAAACTGCACGAGGTCAAGGCCGACCTGAAGCGGGCCCTCGACCTGCTCGACGAGACGGTCACCACGGCGGTGCCGACCACGCGCTGCTCCGAGCACCCGACCGGACCCGTCGACGAGGGCGCCACCGACCTGTGCCTGCTCTGCGAGACGCGGCGCCGCGCCGCCCGCCGCACCGAGGTGAACGGCGCGTACGGGCCCGGCCGCCCCGCCGGACCCGAGGACTCCCCGGACCGCACGCAGTCCCGCTACGGCGTCCGCGGTGACCGCCCCCAGCCCCAGCAGCGCTGGCTTCCGGAGGTGTGGAACGGCCAGGCGTGGCAGCTCTGCGGCACGCCCCGCCGCGACCGCCACGAGGCCGAGCGCTACCTCGCCGCCGAGCGCAGAGCCCCCCGCCCCGGCATGGCCTACCGCCTGGTCCACGAGTTCACCGACTACGAGGTCCTGCGCATCTGGGGCACCCCGGTCAAGATCGACATCGAGCCCATGGGACATCTCTGACCGGCGGACCCGGCCGGGGCCTCTCGGCCCGGCTCACTCCTCCCTCAGCCGGGTCACACCGGCCGTCGACAGCGGGACCGGCAGCGCCCCCGCGTCGATCAGCGCGGCCAGTTCGGTCGCCGACTCCCGGGTGAGACCGCCGGAGATCTGCGCCTCTCCTCCGGTGAGCGCCTGGGCGACGCTCGGGGCGGACAGCACCTTCCCGTCGAGCACGATCGCGAAGCGGTTGGCCGGCGGGGCGTTCTGCGCCAGACGCCCGGTGACCTCGGCGAAGTCCCGGGAGCCCGCGGCGGTGAACTCCAGCAGCACGGTCCACGCCCCACTCTGCTCGTCGGGCCGCGCAGCCGCGTCGGACACCTCCGTGCCGGGTACGTCGACCGGCCCCAGGGTGTACTCCTCGCGGGGCTCGTCCTTCCCGCACGCGGTGAGCGGCCCGTCGGCCGGGGCGTCCGCCACCACCCGGCACTCCGCCGCCGCCACCGTCCGCACACCCCGGACCGGCCTGAACTCCAGCCGCGCCGGTTCCCCGAGCCGGGTGAGGCGCTCGGCGGCGGGCACCCTGCCCGTCGCGGTGATGTCCCCGCCGTCGACCTCCACGCGGACGCCCCGCATCCCCAGCGCCGCGGCCCGCTGCCGCATGAGCTCCGCGGTCCGCTCCAGCGTCCGGGGGCTCTGCGGTGCGTCGGGCGTGAACACCACGACGGTGCGCCGCGACCCGGCCTCCGGCTCCGGGGCACGCGTCCGGGAGTCCGGCGTACCCGTCCCGGCCGTGGCGCCGGGCGTACGCGCTCCCGTGCCGGTCCTGCCGCCCGTTCCGCCGGCCCGCTCGTCCTCGGCCGGGGAGCCGCCGCACGCCCCCACCGCACCGGCCGAGAGGAGCAGGGCCACCACACACCCCACCGCGCGCGCACCGCGCGCCCGCCTGCCGGCGCGCCACCCTGCCGCGGCCGGGGCGCCGGGTGCCGCCGCCGTCGCGTCGTCGTCCATGGCTTCCTCCGGGCCGGGCACCCCAGAGTGGCAGCACCGCGGAGCCCGGTACCGGCAGGTGTCGGAAAAGCATGCGAAAGCGGCACCTCTTGGCGGAAGAGGTGCCGCTTCGGTTCACACCCCGGCGCGGGGTGTCCGGCTCAGCTGAGGCGGGCCAGCGCCGCCGCGTCGTACGGCTTCAGCTCGTCGAAGCGCCCGGCGAGGACCTTCGCGGCCCACTCCGGGTCCTGCAGCAGCGCCCGGCCGATGGCGACGAGGTCGAACTCGTCGCGCTCCAGGCGGTCGAGGAGGTCGTCGATGCCCCGGACCGAGGAGCCCTCGCCCTGGAACGCCTTGAGGAACTCGCCGTCCAGGCCGACCGACCCGACGCTGATGGCGGGCTTGCCGGTCAGCTTCTTCGTCCAGCCGGCGAGGTTGAGCTCGGAGCCGTCGAACTCGGGCACCCAGTAGCGGCGGGTGGAGGCGTGGAAGGCGTCCACTCCGGCCGCGGCGAGCGGGGCGAGGATGGCCTCCAGCTCCTCCGGGGTCTCGGCGAGGCGGGCGTCGTAGGCCTGCTGCTTCCACTGCGAGTAGCGGAAGAGGACGGGGAACTCGGGCGAGACGGCGGCGCGGACCGCGGCGACGATCTCCGCCGAGAACTTCGTACGGGCCACCGGGTCCCCGCCGTACCCGTCGGTGCGCCGGTTGGTGCCGGACCACAGGAACTGGTCGAGCAGGTAGCCGTGGGCGCCGTGCAGCTCGACGCCGTCGAAGCCGATGCGCTCGGCCTCCGCGGCGGCCTTGGCGAACGCCTCGACGACGTCGTCGATGTCCTGCTGGGTCATGGCCCGGCCCTTGGCCTCGGCGCCCTCGGTGTGGATGCCGGAGGGGCCGACCGCCGGGGCGTCCGCGAAGGGGGGCTCGCCCGCCCGGCGCACCATGCCGATGTGCCACAGCTGCGGCACGATCGTGCCGCCGGCCGCGTGCACGGCGTCGGCGACCTTCTGCCATCCGGCCAGCTGCTCCTCGCCGTGGAAGCGCGGCACGCTGTCGCTCTGCCCCGCGGACTCGTGGCCGACGTAGGTGCCCTCGGTCACGATGAGACCGACGCCCGCGGCGGCCCGCCGGGCGTAGTAGCCGACCACGTCCTCACCGGGAACACCGCCCGGCGAGAACTGCCGGGTCATCGGTGCCATCACGATCCGGTTCGGAACGGTGAGACCGTTCACGGACACGGGACGGGAAAGGATCTCGGCTGCGCGGGACGCGGCGTCGGCTGTCACGTGGGGGCTCCTCGGGAAGGCGGAAGGACGGAAGATTCCGGTGGGTATGTGCACGTGCATCGACCCACTCCCCGGGTCAACGACTCCGTCGGGCACCGCATTCCGCATCCCGGTCCGGTCCCGGTGTGATCCCGGCCACGGCACGCCCGGCCCGTCCCCCCGCGTAACGCCCGAGGGCGGCACCCCCGGGAAGGGGTGCCGCCCTCGGAAAGGACGAGCCTGATCCGGAAGGGATCAGAAGTCCATGTCACCGCCCGGCATGCCGCCCGGAGCGCCGCCGGCGGCGGCCTTCTCCGGCTTGTCGGCGATGACGGCCTCGGTGGTGAGGAACAGCGCGGCGATGGAGGCGGCGTTCTGCAGGGCAGAGCGCGTGACCTTCGCCGGGTCGATGATGCCCTCGGCGATCATGTCCACGTACTCACCGGTCGCGGCGTTCAGGCCGTGGCCGACGGGCAGGTTGCGGACCTTCTCGACGATGACGCCACCCTCGAGACCACCGTTGACGGCGATCTGCTTGAGCGGAGCCTCCAGGGCGAGCTTCACGGCGTTGGCGCCGGTCGCCTCGTCACCCGAGAGCTCGAGCTTCTCGAAGACCGAGGAGGCCTGCAGCAGGGCCACGCCACCACCGGCGACGATGCCCTCCTCGACGGCCGCCTTCGCGTTGCGAACGGCGTCCTCGATGCGGTGCTTGCGCTCCTTGAGCTCGACCTCGGTGGCGGCACCGGCCTTGATGACGGCCACGCCGCCGGCCAGCTTCGCCAGGCGCTCCTGGAGCTTCTCGCGGTCGTAGTCCGAGTCGGAGTTCTCGATCTCGGCGCGGATCTGGTTGACCCGGCCGGCGACCTGGTCGGCGGAGCCGGCGCCGTCGACGATCGTGGTCTCGTCCTTGGTGATGACGACCTTGCGGGCACGGCCGAGCAGGTCGATGCCCGCGTTCTCCAGCTTGAGGCCGACCTCCTCGGAGATGACCTCGCCGCCCGTGAGGATGGCGATGTCGCCGAGCATGGCCTTGCGGCGGTCACCGAAGCCCGGGGCCTTGACGGCGACGGACTTGAAGGTGCCACGGATCTTGTTGACGACCAGGGTCGACAGGGCCTCGCCCTCGACGTCCTCGGCGATGATCAGCAGCGGCTTGCCCGACTGCATGACCTTCTCCAGGAGCGGGAGCAGGTCCTTGACGTTGGCGATCTTCGAGTTGGCGATCAGGATGTACGGGTCGTCGAGGACGGCCTCCATACGCTCCATGTCGGTGGCGAAGTACGCCGAGATGTAGCCCTTGTCGAAGCGCATACCCTCGGTGAGCTCCAGCTCCAGACCGAAGGTCTGGGACTCCTCGACGGTGATGACGCCTTCCTTGCCGACCTTGTCCATCGCCTCGGCGATGAGCTCGCCGATCTGGGTGTCGGCGGCGGAGATGGAGGCCGTCGAAGCGATCTGCTCCTTGGTCTCGACATCCTTCGCCTGCTCCAGCAGGGCACCGGAGACGGCCTCGACGGCCTTCTCGATACCGCGCTTCAGAGCCATCGGGTTGGCGCCGGCGGCGACGTTGCGCAGGCCCTCGCGGACCAGCGCCTGGGCCAGGACGGTCGCGGTCGTCGTGCCGTCACCGGCGACGTCGTCCGTCTTCTTCGCGACTTCCTTGACCAGCTCGGCGCCGATCTTCTCGTACGGGTCCTCGAGCTCGATCTCCTTGGCGATGGAAACACCATCGTTGGTGATCGTGGGGGCGCCCCACTTCTTCTCGAGGACGACGTTGCGACCCTTGGGACCAAGGGTGACCTTGACGGCGTCGGCGAGCTGGTTCATCCCGCGCTCGAGACCGCGCCGTGCCTCCTCGTCGAACGCGATGATCTTGGCCATGTGAAGTGGTCCTCCCGGACTGGGGTGGATTGCTCCGGACCGCGCTGGCGCCCGCGACGGACGGCCTGCCTGCCTCGTGGTTCCTTGCCCCACATGGCCTGCGGGCCTCACCGACCCGGTCCTTCGTTGTCACTCTCACCTTCAGAGTGCTAACGCCAATGATTAGCACTCGCCCCCCGAGAGTGCAAGGTGCTCCCCCATAGCGAGCCCCTTCGAGGGGGCGCGCGGCCCCCGCCGGGGGGGGGGGGGGGGGGGGGGGGGGGGGGGGGGGGGGGGGGGGGGGGGGGGGGGGGGGGAGGGGGGGGGGGAGTGGAGGGGGGGGGGGGGGAGGGGGGGGGGAG
>NZ_JBVHPY010000033.1:8617-30608 GCF_055567695.1 Streptomyces sp. NPDC026417 | reverse complement strand
GGAGGGCGACGCCCCCCCCCCCGACCCCGCTCCTCTGCGCACCCCCCCTCCCCCCCCCCCCCCCCCCCCCCCTCGGCGCCGGCAGCGCCCCCCCCCCCCCCCCCCGGGCCGGTCCGGAACGCCCGAGGGGCCCGTACCCCTGATGGGATACGGGCCCCTCGACGTGAGTGCGTGCGTCGGTGGCCGATCGCGCCGAGATCAGACGGCGAGTTTGACCATGTCCGCCTGCGGACCCTTCTGGCCCTGCGAGATCTCGAACTCCACTCGCTGACCCTCTTCAAGGGTGCGGTAGCCGTCCATCTGAATCGCGCTGTAGTGCACGAAGACGTCCGCACCACCGTCGACCGCGATGAAGCCGTACCCCTTCTCCGCGTTGAACCACTTGACGGTGCCCTGAGCCATGCCTAACTCCCCTATTACTGGCCCTTGCACAGATCCACACTTCGCGGATCCGGGTCAGACCTCACCCCCCAACGGTTGGGGGTGTGCGCCGGAACGCGTCGACCGCGGCTGAATGTATCTGTCCAACTGCCGTCTGCAACAGGTCAATCGGACGAGAATTCTGGGCATGGGCGATCGCCGATATGCGGAGAATTCACGCATATTCAGGGCAAGTCGGGCCCCATAAATGCCATAAAGGGCTCAAAAAAGCCGGGCACATTGGCTGCTTCTTGTCGGGCACCGCGCCGGTGTTCATATGCACCCGGCATGGAAAGCGGAGCAGCTTCCCCAACTGTACCGTGGTCAACCATGCAGAATTGCCCCCTCCGTTTCTCTTACGGAGAGGGCAATCCGGTTGAACAGCCGGTGATCAGCAGCCGCCGGCCACCGCGGGAATGATCGAGACGCCCGCGCCGTCCGGCGTCGGCGTCTGCAGGCCCTGCTCGAAACGCACGTCGTCGTCGTTCACGTACACGTTGACGAAGCGGCGCAGCTTGCCCTGGTCGTCCAGGACGCGCGCGGCGATGCCCGTGTGCTTCTTCTCCAGGTCCGAGATGACGTCGGCGAGGGTCGCGCCCTCGGCCGGCACCTCGGCCTTGCCACCCGTGTAGGTGCGCAGGATGGTGGGGATGCGAACGTTGACGCTCATGATGCGAGGCCAGCCTCTCGGAAGGAGTCCAGGTTCGGGCGGATGGTCGCGGTCAGGCCGGTGCCGGCCACCGCGTCGAGGGTCTTGAGGCCGTCACCGGTGTTGAGGACGACCGTCGTCAGGGTCGGGTCCAGGACGCCGTTCTCGATCAGCTTCTTGGTGACACCCACGGTCACCCCGCCCGCCGTCTCGGCGAAGATGCCCTCCGTCCGCGCCAGCAGCTTGATCGCGTCGACGACCTGCTCGTCGTCGACATCCTCCACCGCACCGCCCGTCCGGCGCGCGATGTCGAGGACGTACGGCCCGTCGGCCGGGTTGCCGATGGCGAGCGACTTGGCGATCGTGTCCGGCTTCTGCGGCCGGACGACGTCGTGACCCGCCTTGTAGGCCACGGAGACCGGCGAGCAGCCCTCGGCCTGGGCGCCGAAGATCTTGTACGGCCGGTCCTCGACGAGGCCGAGCCTGATCAGTTCCTGGAGGCCCTTGTCGATCTTCGTGAGCTGGGAGCCGGAGGCGATCGGCACGACGAGCTGGTCCGGCAGCCGCCAGCCGAGCTGCTCGCAGATCTCGTACGCGAGGGTCTTCGAGCCCTCCGCGTAGTACGGCCGCAGGTTGACGTTCACAAAGCCCCAGCCCTCGCCGGCCGGGTCGCCGATGAGCTCGGAGCAGAAACGGTTGACGTCGTCGTAGTTGCCCTCGATGCCGACGAGCTCGCCGCCGTAGATCGCGGCCATGACGATCTTTCCCTGCTCCAGGTCGTGCGGGATGAACACGCAGGAGCGGAAGCCGGCCCGGGCTGCGGCGGCGCCGACGGCGCCCGCCAGGTTGCCGGTGGAGGAGCAGGAGAGGGTGGTGAAGCCGAAGGCGCGGGCGGCCTCCAGAGCCTGGGCGACGACGCGGTCCTTGAAGGAGTGCGTCGGGTTGCCGGAGTCGTCCTTGACGAAGAGCTTGCCGGAGTCGACCCCCAGCTCGCGCGCGAGGTTGTCGGCCCGGACGAGCTTGGTCCAGCCCGGGTTGATGTTCGGCTTGTCGGCGACGTCCGCCGGGACGGGGAGCAGCGGCGCGTAGCGCCAGATGTTCGCGGGGCCCGCCTCGATGCGCTTGCGGAGTTCCTCGGTGTCGTAGTCCGAGAAGTCGTAGGCGATCTCCAGCGGGCCGAAACACTCCTCGCAGGCGAAGACCGGGCCGAGCGGCACGCGGTGTCCGCACTCGCGGCAGGAGAGCGCCGCGGCGGGGCCGAGGTCGACGGAGTTCGCGGCCGTGGGGGAGTTCGTGGTGCTTGCAACTGTCTGCGCAGCCATGGAGGCGAGGCCCTTTCTCCTCATCTTCCTCACGGCGCACTTCGCCGTGAGACGGATTTGGCACCTTCCCTAGCCGGGAGCCTCGCGGCGCTGATCGACAATGATCAGGACGAGACCGGCTGGAGGGTTGCCGGGGCTTCAACGGGCCGTATCCCTCTGCCCCTCTGGATGAGCGGTGTTCAGTTGTTGATCTCGACGCGGTGCCCGAACCAGGACATGCGATGGTCATCCGCGTTGTTCAAGACTGTAACCGAAGGCCAGGACAGTTGAGATAGTCGTCCGAACCGCGAGATGGATCACACCCCGACAGTGCGTGTGATCAGACAGTGAGGAGCCGCAGGCTGTGCTGGAAGAAGTCGAGCGCTGGCTGAGCACGCGCTCCTGGTCCGTGACCGATCGCCCGCTCCATCAGCTGATGGCCGCCAAACGCACCACGGGCTCGACGGTCAGCGTCGTGCTGCCCGCGCTGAACGAGGAGGAGACCGTCGGCGAGATCGTCGCCGTCATCCGCCACGACCTCATGCAGCAGGTCCCGCTCGTCGACGAGATAGTCGTCGTCGACTCGGGCTCCACCGACCGCACCTCGGAGGTGGCCGCCGCGGCGGGCGCCCGGGTGGTGCACCGGGACGCGATCCTGCCGCGCCTCGCGCCCGTACCCGGCAAGGGCGAGGTCCTGTGGCGGTCACTGCTCGTGACGAGCGGGGACATCGTCTGCTTCGTCGACGCCGACCTCAAGGAGTTCTCGTCCGACTTCGTCACCGGGATCGTGGGGCCGCTGCTCACCGACCCGGGAGTGGACCTCGTGAAGGCCATGTACGACCGCCCGCTGGGTTCCGCCGCGGGCCAGGGCGGCCGGGTGACGGAACTCATGGCGCGCCCGCTCCTGAACATGCACTGGCCGCAGCTCGCGGGCTTCGTGCAGCCGCTGGGCGGTGAGTACGCGGCCCGCCGCTCGCTGCTGGAGCAGCTGCCCTTCCCGGTGGGGTACGGGGTGGAGCTGGGCATGCTGGTCGACGCCCTGCACCTCGTCGGACTGGACGCGCTCGCCCAGGTCGACGTCGGGGTGCGCAGGCACCGCCACCAGGACGGGCAGGCACTCGGCCGGATGGCGGCGGCGATCTACCGCACCGCGCAGCTGCGGCTGGCCCGCGGGCACCTGATCCGCCCGGCGCTCACCCAGTTCGAGCGGGGTGCGGACGGCTTCGAGCCGCGCACCCACTCCGTCGACACGGAGGAGCGGCCCCCGATGGCGGAGATCTCCGAGTACCGGTCACGCAGAGTCGCTTGAAGCCGGGTCCGGAGCAAGGTGATCCGGTGGTCGTATACGGCCGGTACCGACCTCGTCCGTACGTTTGAGCGTTTACGAGCCGGGCTAAGTTGAGGCTTATGGCTTCCACGCACGGTGACCACCAGATCCTTGTCGCATCCAACCGCGGCCCGGTCTCCTACCAGGTACACGAGGACGGCTCGCTCCACGCCCGGCGCGGCGGGGGCGGGCTGGTCTCGGGCCTCTCGGCGATCGGTCCCGACGCGGGCGCCCTGTGGGTGTGCGCGGCCCTCGGCGACGGGGACCGCGAGGCGGTACGGCGCGGGGTCGGCGAGGACGGCGTGCGGATGCTGGACATCGACGCCGCGGTGCACGCGGACGCGTACAACGGCATCGCGAACTCGGTGCTGTGGTTCGTCCACCACATGCTGTACCAGACGCCGCTCGAACCGGCCTTCGACGCGGAGTTCCGGCGCCAGTGGGCGGCGTACGAGACGTACAACAGGGCCTTCGCCGACGCGCTGGCCGGGGCCGCGGCCTCCGGCGCCTCCGTCCTGGTGCAGGACTACCACCTGACGCTGGTGCCCGGCATGCTCCGCGAGCTGCGGCCCGATCTGCGCATCGGGCACTTCTCGCACACCCCGTGGGCGCCGGTCGACTACTTCCGGATGCTGCCCGACGACATCGCCGAGCAGGTCCTGCGCGGGATGCTCGGCGCGGACCGGCTGGGCTTCCTCACCCGCCGCTGGGCGGACGCGTTCACCGCGTGCTGCACCGAGCTGGCGGGAGGCCTGGGCGGCACCCGGATCGGGGTGCACGGGCTGGGCGCGGACGCGGACTTCCTGCGCGGGCGGGCGCACGAGGCGGACGTCGACGACCGGATGGCCGCGCTGCGCGAGCAGATCGGCACGGCCCCCGAGGGCACCCCGCGCAAGGCGATCGTGCGGGTCGACCGCACCGAGCTGTCCAAGAACATCGTGCGGGGCCTGCTGGCCTACGAGCAGCTGCTGGAGGACCGCCCCGAGTGGCGCGAGCGCGTGGTGCACGTCGCGTTCGCCTACCCCTCCCGGCAGGACCTGGCGGTGTACCGCGAGTACACGGCCGAGGTGCAGCGCGTGGCGGACCGGATCAACGCCGCGTACGGGACGCCCGGCTGGACCCCGGTCGTGCTGCACGTCCAGGACGACTTCGCCCGCTCGCTGGCCGCGTACCGGCTCGCGGACGTGGCGCTGGTCAACCCGATCCGGGACGGCATGAACCTGGTCGCCAAGGAGGTGCCGGTCGTCTCCGACCAGGGGTGCGTCCTGGTGCTCTCCCGGGAGGCGGGGGCGCACGAGGAGCTGGGCGAGGACGCCATCACGGTGAACCCGTACGACGTGGTCGGCACCGCACGCGCGCTGCACCAGGCCCTGACGATGCCGGCGGACGAGCGCGCCACCCGCAGCAAGCGGCTGGCCGCCGCGGCGACCGCCCTGCCGCCCGCCCGCTGGTTCCTGGACCAGCTGCACGCGCTGGAGGCATGAGCTCCGCCGCACCGGCGCCCCCGGACCGCGAAGCGGTGTCCGGGCGGGCGCCCGCCCGGAACCGGGGCCGGGGGAGTCAGCCGAGCCGGCCGGCCAGTGCCGCGAGGAGCCGCACGACTCCGGGCGGGCCGTCGACGACGAGGTCGGCCCGCTCGGCGAGCTCGGCGACCTCCGAGCTGCCGCTGCACACCAGCAGGCCCGGCACCCCGTCGGAGCGGAGCTTGTCGACGGCGGCGAAGGCGGGCAGGTCGCCCAGATCGTCGCCGGCGTAGAGGACGGCCTCGGCACCGGTCTCGCGCACGTACTCGGTGAGGGCGACGCCCTTGTCCACGCCCGGGGGCCGCAGCTCCAGGACCATCCGGCCCGGTTCGACGATCAGCCCGTGCCGGGCGGCGAGCTCCCCGAGGGGCCCGCGCAGGGCCTCGAAGGCGGCCTGCGGGTCGGCCGCGCGCCGGGTGTGCACGGCGACGGCGCGGCCCTTCTCCTCGATCCAGGTGCCCTGCCAGGCGCCGATCTCGTCCAGGAAGCCGGGCAGTTCGGCGCGGACCGCCGCCACCCCGGGGTGCGGTGCGGGCGCGTTCACCGTGCCGCTCACCGCGTCCCAGCGCTCGGCGCCGTAGTGCCCGAGGACCACCAGGTGCTCCAGGCCGGGGACGCCCGCGAAGCCGCCGTGGCGCACCGCGACGCCCGCCGGGCGGCCGGTGACGACCGCCACGGACGCCACCTTCGGGGCGAGGGCGGCGAGGGCGGGGACCGCGTCGGGGTGGGCCCGGGCCTGGTCGGGATCGGGGACGATCGGGGCGAGTGTCCCGTCGAAGTCGAGAGCGATCACGGCCCGGCCGGGCCGTCCCAGGATGGCGTCGAGTCCCTCGCGCCCGGCCGTGGTCACCGGCGTCGGCAAGGAGTCCGTGGAGTCCGCGTGGCTGCCCATACGACGACCCTATCCGCGCGAGGCCGTACGCACGCATGTCTCATCGCGTCAGGTGGCCGCCCGCCTCAGCGTTCCGCCCGGCGGGCCTCCCGGACCCGGCGGAGGCGGTTGACCGTCACCGGGTCGTGGGCGAGCGCCCGCGGGTCGTCGAGCAGCGCGTTGAGCAGCTGGTAGTACCTGACCGGCACGAGACCGAGCTGCTCGCGTATCGCCCGCTCCTTGGCGCCCGGCCCGGGCCAGTTCCGGCGCTCCGTCGCGAGGACGGCGCGCTCCTGGGGGGTGAGCTGTTCCATGGCGGCCACGGTAGCCGCCGGCACCGACACGACCGCCCGGCGGCCCGTCCGCGGCGGCCGGCCGACCGCTCGCCCGGCGGCCCGTACTACTCGGCGCTCTCCGCGATCGAGGCCTCGCGCTGGAGCTCGCCCAGGACGGCCGACGGACTGCCGCCCGGGCCCACGGCCTTGCCGATGTCCTTCTTGACGGCGGCGCTGACGCCGGCCCAGCTGGTCTTGCCGACCGGGTAGAGCTCGGAGGCGGGGAGTTCCCGGAGGAAGGTCCGCAGGTCCTTGTCGTTGCTGTCGGCGGCCATGGCCTCCGACGCGGACGTGGTCACCGGCAGCAGGTCGTACTCGTGGGAGAAGGCCAGCACGTTCTTCGTGCTGTAGACGAAGTCGAGGAAGTCGCCCACCTGCTCCCGGTGCCCGTTCTGCTTGAAGGCCATCATCCAGTCGGCGACACCCATCGTGGCCCGGTCCCTGCCGTCGACGCCGGGCATCGGCACCATGCCGAACTTCACGCCCTTGGCCGCCGCCGCCTTCATCAGCGTGGGATGCCCGTTGAGCATGCCGACCTCGCCGCGGGCGAAGGCGGCGAAGGCGTCGGCGCGGTTCAGCCTGGCCGGCGCGACCGGCCCGGTGAGGCCCTTGCCGACCAGCTCGTCCTTGAGCCAGTCGAAGGTCTTGACGTTCTCCGGGGAGTCGATGGCGTAGGTGCCGACGTCCTGGGTGTAGCCGCCGCCCCCGCTGAGCAGCCACTGCATGGTCTCGGCCTGCGCCTCCTCGGGGCCGAGCGGCAGCGCGTAGGGGGTCTTCACGCCCTCGGCCCTGAGCGCCTTGGCGTCGGCCGCGAGCTCGCTCCACGTCTTCGGCGGGGTGAGGCCGGCCTCGGAGAACAGCTTCTTGTTGTAGAAGAGCAGACGCGTGGAGGCGGCGAAGGGCATGCCGTACTGGACCCGCGTCATCTCGCCCGCGTCGCTCAGCTGCGAGACGAAGTCGGCCTGGGTGCGTATCGAGAGCAGGTCGTCGGCCTCGTACAGCTCGCCCTTGGCCGCGTAGTCGGCGTAGGCGCCGATCTGGGCCAGGTCGGGCGCCTTGCCGGCGTCGACCATCTCCCTGACCTTGCGGTCCACGTCGTTCCAGGAGTAGACGCTGACCTCGACCTTGATCCCCGGGTGCCCGGCCTCGAAGTCCTCGACCAGCCCGTCCCAGTACTTCTTGGAGCTGTTCGCGGCGGAGTCGCCGTAGTCCGCGGCCACCAGACGCAGCGTCACGTCCTCCGAGCCGGACGAGCCGCCGCAGCCTGCGAGTGCCGCCGTCATGCCCAGTGCGGACACCACCGCGATCAGTCCTGTCCTACGCCGCTGCACCGCTCGTCCCCAACCCTGTTGTCTAGTCCTGTTGTCCCAAAGTTTGGATACAAGGTCTACACCACGTGAGTGGACTAGACCTCTCCAGGGGTAAGGGGCGACACTGTCCCCCGTGAAACATGTCATCGCCCTCGACGTGGGCGGCACCGGGATGAAGGCCGCCCTCGTGGGGCCCGGCGGCGCGTTGCTCCACGAGGCCCGCCGGGCGACCGGCCGCGAGCGCGGCGCCGACGCCGTCGTCGGGACGATCCTCGACTTCGCGGCGGAGCTGGCGGCGCACGGCGAGCGGCACCTCGGCGAGCCGGCCGCGGCCGCCGGCGTTGCCGTCCCCGGCATCGTCGACTCCGCCCGGGGCCTCGCGGTGTACTCGGCCAACCTCGGCTGGCGCGACCTCCCCCTGCGCCGGCTGCTCAGCGAGCGGCTGGACGGCGTGCCGGTGGCCCTCGGGCACGACGTGCGCACCGGCGGGCTCGCCGAGGGCCGGATCGGCGCGGGCCACGGCACCGACCGGTTCCTGTTCGTCCCGCTCGGCACCGGCATCGCCGGCGCGATCGGCATCGACGGCAGGGTCGAGGCGGGCGCGCACGGCTTCGCCGGGGAGATCGGCCACATCGTCGTGCGGCCGGGAGGGACCCCGTGCCCGTGCGGGCAGCGCGGCTGCCTGGAGCGGTACGCCTCCGCGGCGGCCGTCAGCCAGGCCTGGGGGGCGGTGTCCGGGATCCCGGAGGCCGACGCGGCGGACTGCGCGGCTGCCGTGGAGCGCGGGGACGAGCGGGCCGTACGGGTCTGGCAGGACGCCGTCGACGCCCTCGCCGACGGGCTCGTCACGGCGCTGACCCTGCTGGACCCGCGCACCCTCATCATCGGGGGCGGGCTCGCCGAGGCCGGGGAGACCCTGTTCGCCCCGCTGCGGGCCGCCGTCGAGCAGCGCGTCACCTTCCAGAAGCTGCCGTCCCTCGTTCCCGCGGCTCTCGGCGACACGGCCGGATGTCTGGGTGCCGGACTCCTGGCCTGGGATCTACTCGAAACCGACATCACCGTCCGCTCGGAGGTAACCACCTGATGGCCCCTAGCAAGGTTCTCGCCGGCGCCCGGGTGGTCCTGCCCACCGGGATCGTGGACGGCGGCCACCTGGTCGTCGACGGCGCACGGATCACCGGCGGGGGTCCCCCCGGAACGGAGCCCGCCGAGGTCCCCGGGGACGTGGAGCACCACGACCTCACGGGCCACTGGCTGGTGCCCGGCTTCGTCGACATGCACAACCACGGGGGCGGCGGCGCGTCCTTCACCTCGGGCACCGTCGAGGAGGTCCTCAAGGGCGTCCACACCCACCGGCTGCACGGCACGACCACCCTCGTCGCCTCCACCGTCACCGGCGACATGGACGGGCTCGCCCAGCGTGCCGGGCTGCTGTCCGAACTCGCCGAGCAGGGCGACATCGCGGGCATCCACTTCGAGGGCCCCTTCATCTCCCCGTGCCGCAAGGGCGCCCACTCCGAGGAACTGCTGCGCGACCCCGACCCGGCCGAGGTCCGCAAGCTGATCGACGCGGCGCGCGGCCGGGCCCGGATGGTCACGCTCGCCACCGAGCTGCCGGGCGGCATCGACTCCGTACGCCTGCTGGCGGAGCACGGCGTGATCGCGGCCATCGGACACACCGACGCGACGTACGAGCAGACGCAGGCGGCCATCGACGCGGGGGCCACCGTGGCGACGCACCTGTTCAACGCGATGCCGGCACTCGGCCATCGCTCCCCCGGCCCGATCGCCGCCCTCCTGGAGGACGAGCGGGTCACGGTCGAGCTGATCAACGACGGCACCCATCTGCACCCGGCCGCCCTGGAACTGGCGTTCCACCACGCGGGCCCGGACCGGGTCGCGTTCATCACCGACGCCATGGACGCGGCCGGCTTCGGCGACGGCCGCTACATGCTCGGCCCGCTGGAGGTGGAGGTGGCGGACGGTGTCGCCCGCCTGGTCGAGGGCGGCTCGATCGCGGGCTCCACCCTCACCCTGGACCGCGCCTTCCGGCGGGCGGTCACCGTGGACCGGCTGCCCGTGGAGGACGTCGTGGCCGCCCTGTCCGCCAACCCGGCCAGGCTGCTCGGCCTGTCCGACCGGGTGGGGTCCCTGGAGGCGGGCAAGGACGCCGACCTGGTGGTGCTGGACGCGCAGTTCGAGGTCAAGGGTGTGCTGCGGCAGGGCGATTGGGTGGTTCGTCCCCAACTGGGGTGACACGTGCTCCCGTTGGAGCGCTCGGAGCGGTACGGCGGCGGGCCCGGGGACTGGGCCTGCCGCCGTTGTCTTTGGCATGATCGTGTCTCCGCACGCACGGGCGGACGCGTTCTTCGCCACCACGACTCCTGGGGAGGTCGGCCCAGGTGATCCTCACGGTCACGCTGAACACCGCTCTCGACATCACCTATCGCGTGCCGGCTCTGACGCCGCACACCTCGCACCGGGTGACCGAGGTGGCCGAACGGCCGGGCGGCAAAGGGCTCAACGTGGCCCGGGTGCTCGCCGCCCTCGGCCACGAGGTGACGGTGACCGGCTTCGCGGGCGGTGCCACCGGCGGCGTCCTGCGGGGCCGGCTCGCACAGGTGCCGGGCGTCGTCGACGCCCTGCTCCCGGTGGCGGGGCCGACCCGGCGGACGATAGCGGTGGCGGACGCCGCGACGGGCGACACGACCCAGCTGAACGAGCCCGGCCCGACGATCACGTCCGCCGAGTGGGCCGCGTTCCAGGAGGCGTACGGGGTGCTGCTGCGCTCCGCGTCCGCGGTGGCCCTGTGCGGCAGCCTGCCGCCGGGAGTGCCGGTCGGCGCGTACGCGGGGCTCGTCCGGGCCGCCCGCGCCGCGGCGGTCCCGGTGCTGCTCGACACCAGCGGGGAGCCACTGCGGCGGGGGCTGGGGGCCCGCCCGGACATCGTCAAGCCGAACACCGACGAACTGGCCGAGCTGACCGGCTCACACGATCCGCAGCAGGCCACCCGGGACGCCTGCAGGCGCGGTGCCCGCGCCGTGGTGGCCTCGCTGGGCGCGGAGGGCCTGCTCGCGGTGAACGCCGAGGGCCGCTGGCGGGCGGCCCCGCCGCACCGCGTCCGGGGCAACCCGACCGGGGCGGGCGACTCGGCGGTCGCGGGCCTGCTGTCGGGTCTGGTGGAGCGTCTGCCGTGGCCGGAGCGCCTGATCCGGGCCGTCGCGCTCTCGGCGGCGACCGTCCTGGCGCCCGCGGCGGGCGAGTTCGACCGGGAGGCCTACGAGGACCTGCTGGACCGGGTGACGGTGACCCGGGAGACCGACGCGGCCCAGCCCCGGACCCTCACCGCCCGGCCCGGCGGGCGGGTCCTGCGCGGGGCGTCCCGCCCCGCGGGCCCGGACGCGCGGGGGAGCGCCTAGCCCCTCCGCGCAGGGAGGGGCCTGGCTCCTCCGCGCCGGGAAGGGACTAGCCCTTCCAGCCCCTCACCAGCCACATCTGGTCGAGGAGGGCGTCGCACTGGTTGCCCTCCTCGCAGGAGATCTTGACCGTGTTGGTGCCCTTGTTGAGCTGGACGTAGTTGTAGGTCTTCGTCCAGCCCTTCTCGTAGTCCCCCTCCGGGGCCTCCGCCCAGTTCTTGAGGGAGAGCGGAGTGGTCTGGGGCTTGCCGTTGACCGTGAGGGTGGCGGTGGCGTCCTTGCCGGGCACGCTGTAGCCCGTGTACACGGTGTACTTGCCGGCCTTCGGGATGCCGCTCACGTTCCAGGTGACGGCGGCGCCGACCTGGTTGAAGTTCGTCACATAGACGCCGCCGGCCGCTTTGGCACCCTTCACGTCGGACGCCGTGGTCGCGCCGTCCAGGCGGAGGGCCTTGGCGTCGATCGTGGGCAGCTCGGCCTCGTCGTCGACCTGTCCGCCCGAGGACTTGCTGGGCTCGGCGCTCTGCGAGGCCGTCGGGGTGGAGCCGCCCGCGCTGTCGTCCTTGGCGTCGTCCGAGTCGCCGCCGAGCATCACGACACCGATGCCGACGACGACGGCCGCGACCACGGCGATCGCGCCGATCAGCAGCCCCCTGGTGTTGGGGCCCCGGCCCCGCCCGCCGCCGTCGCCCACCATGGGCGTGCGGCTGGTGACGGCTCCGCCGGAGGCGGTCTCGGGTGCTCCGCGCTGCGGGCTCGGCTGGCCGTACTGCTGCTGCGGGACCTGCTGGCCGTACTGCGCGGTCGGCGCCTGCTGGCCGTACGTCGTGGCCTGCTGGCCGTACGTGGCCTGCTGGCCGTACTGCCGCTCGCCCACCGCGCGCACCCTGTTGACGGAGCCTGGATAGCCGTAGCCACCGCTCGGCGGCTGTGCGCCGGCGGCCTGGCCATCGGCATACAGGTAGCCGAACGGGTCGTCGTCCTCGGGCGTGCTCGCGCCGTTGTTGCCGGGCGTCATCCCTTGGTACTCCTCAGCGGTGCGGGTCGGATGCGGTACGTGGATGAATGGCGAGCCTACCCGCTCCGACGGACCCAAACGGGTGACTCAGCCCTCATCGACCCACTGACCAGCGTGTTATCCCGCACGTCGATGCTGTTTGGGACGAGACCGTTTCTCTACGTACATCCGCTCGTCAGCGGATTTCAAGACCTCGTCCGCCGTCATCCCGCAGTGTGCCCATCCGATGCCGAAGCTGGCGCCCACCCGGACGGCCCTTCCGTCGACCCGGATGGGCGGGATGATCGCGTTGCGCAGCCGCACGGCGAGGTCCTGCGCGTCGGCCCGGCCGAGTCCGTCGGCGAGGACCACGAACTCGTCGCCGCCGAGCCGGGCGACCGTGTCCCCGTCGCGCACGACGTTGGTCAGCCGCCGGGCGACCTCCACGAGCACCGCGTCGCCCGCGTTGTGCCCGAAGCGGTCGTTGATCGACTTGAAGCCGTCGAGGTCGCAGAAGAGCACCGCGAGGCCCTTGGTGCCGTCGTCGGTCTCGCCCTCGGGCGCGACGGTGTGCACGTGGTGGTCGAACCCGTCGTACGGGCCCGGTTCCGGCCGGAAGTCGAAGCCGTGGCCGTGGGCCTCCTGGTCGAAGGCCGCCGGGTGCTCCGGCGGGTAGGCGCCGTACGCCGCGTCCAGCGAGGCGACCGCGCCGGGCGGCAGGGAGAGCGGGCGCTGGCAGAGCCGGGAGCCGAGCCGGGAGCGCAGTTCGGCGGAGTTCGGCAGGCCGGTGAGGGAGTCGTGCGAGGCGCGGTGGGCGAGCTGCAGCTCGCGGCGCTTGCGCTCCTCGATGTCCTCGACGTGGGTGAGCAGGAAGCGGGGCCCGTCGGCGGCGTCCGCGACGACCGAGTTGCGCAGGCTGACCCAGACGTAGGTGCCGTCGCGGCGGCCGAGGCGCAGCTCGGCCCGGCCGCCCTCGGCGGAGGTCCGGAGCAGGGTGCCTATGTCCTCGGGGTGGACGAGGTCGGAGAAGGAGTAGCGGCGCATCGCGGAGGCGGGGCGGCCGAGGAGGCGGCACAGGGCGTCGTTGGTGCGCAGGATCCGGCCGTGCTGGTCGCCGCCCATCTCGGCGATGGCCATGCCGGAAGGGGCGTACTCGAAGGCCTGCCGGAAGCTTTCCTCGCTGGCGCGCAGGGCCTGCTGCTCGCGCTCCAGGCGGACCAGGGCGCGCTGCATGTTGGCGCGCAGCCGGGCGTTGCTGATCGCGATGGCGGCCTGGAACGCGTACATCTGGAGGGCCTCGCGGCCCCAGGCGCCGGGCCGGCGGCCGTTGCGCGGCCGGTCCACGGAGAGCACGCCGATCAGCTCGCCGCAGCGGGCGCCGGAGACCCCGGGGGTGTACATCGGCGCGAAGAGGCGGTCGGAGGGGTGCCACTCGTCCTCGAAGCGGGGCGCGGGGCCGTCGGTGTACCACTGCGGCACGTCGTCCTCGTCGAGGACCCAGCCCTCGGTGTGCGGTATGAACCGCAGGTCGCCCCAGGCCTCGCCCATGTTCAGCCGGCGGTCCCAGGAGGCGCGGGAGCCGACCCGGCCGGTGATCAGGGCCTCGGCCGCGGAGTTCCCGGCGAGCGCGGCCACCACGAGGTCGCCGTCGGGGCGGACCAGGTTGACGCAGGCCAGCTCGTAGCCGAGGCCGTTGACCACGCCGTCGGCGACGGTCTGCAGCGTGTCGGCCAGGCTCCGGGCGGTGTTCATGTCCGCCATCACCTGGTGCAGCTGTCGCAGGGTCGTAAGGCGGACGTACGGCTCCGACTCGGTCTCCATGCGCCCTCCCCCCGAGACCTCGCAGCAACTCCAGGGTTCTCTTCGGCGTGACTCGGCTTACTGGTTGGTAGCTGTACTCGTAGCTTCGTGCATCGTCCCCGCCACTGAATCACAGCGCGCTGCCCACTCGGTACACAGGGTCAACAAAATATGGCTCCTGTGACTCAAGTCACAGCAGAACATGAGCAATTGAGTGGGGTTTCTGCATTTTCACTGTGCGTTTACCGTCCGCATCTCACGGGAAGTGTGTGCGGGCTGTGAGCGTATGTGACCGGACGGGCGCGCGGGCCCCTTTTCCCGCGGTGCCGCGGAGCAGGGGTGCCGCGGAGTCCGCCGGTGGTCCTAGGACCCGGTTCGGCCCCTGGTCCGATGCGGCGGTCCGGGAGCGGAGACTAGCGTCATCCCGTGCTGAAGATCTCCCCCGCCGCCGCTCCCGCCGCCACCGACTCCCCCCGGTCCGCCCCGCCGGGTGCCGACGGGCATGCTGATGGGGTGAGCAACGACGAGTTCCGCGCCGTCATGTCCCGGCTGGCCGCGGGCGTGGTCCTGGTGACCGCGCACGAGCCCGCGCTGGACCCGGACGGTCCCGGAGGCGAGGACGTCGGCATGACGGCGACGTCCTTCATGTCCGTGTCCCTGGACCCGCCCCTGGTCATGGTGGGACTGCGGGAGGGCTCCCGGATGGACGACCTGCTCGCCGAGCAGCCCCACTGGGCGGTCTCCGTGCTCTCCGAGAGCCAGCGCCATGTCGCCGGCCGCTTCGCCATGAAGGGCCGGATCAGCGACCGGCTGCTCTTCGAGGACATCCCGTACCTGCGCGGCAAGGAGTCCGGGGCGCCCCTGGTCGGCGGCGCCCTGGCCACCCTGGAGTGCCGCACGGAGCAGCGCGTGACGGCGGGCGACCACACCCTCGTCATCGGCCGGGTTCTGACGGCTGCGGTGCCGAGCGCCGACGGCGGCCCGCTGACGTACTTCAAGGGCCGCTACCGGCAGCTGGGCTAGCCGCCGCGGCCGGGTCAGTTCCTCAGCGGATGCGAGGTCCGGCCCGAGGCCTCGTCGATCTCGTCGTGCGCCTTGGTCAGCAGCTTCATCGCCAGTTCGTTGAGTGCCCTGGCGCCCGCCACCTCCTCGCCCACCCTCGGCTGGTTGGCGTCGGAGGGGTGGCGGCTGGAGTACCCGTGCGCCCGCACCTCGCTCCCGTCGGCGAGCCGCACCAGTGCCGCGGCCCTCGTGCGGTGGGAGTCCTCCTCGAATTCCAGCTCGATGTGCCATCCGACAGCGGTCTGCGCCATCACGCTCACCTCCGGATCCCCTGCTTCCAGCATGGGCCCGGAATCCGGCGCGCGCACGACGTCGCGGGTCCGTGGGCGCACCGAGCGGCGGCCCCTATCCCCAGTCGCGTCCGGAGCGGCCCCGCTTGGTGTCGGAGCGCTGCTTCTTCTCGCGCAGCCGGCGTTCGTTGATCCCGCGGGGGATGCGGGTGGCGCGGCGGGGTCTGGGCGGCGGCGCGCTCGCCTCGGCGAGCAGGGAGGCGAGCCGTACGGCCGCGGTCTCGCGGTTGCGCCACTGCGAGCGGTGCTCGGAGGCGCGCACGCTGACGACCCCGTCGACGAGACGCCCGGCCAGCCTGTCGAGGGCGCGCTCCTTCCACACCGGCGGCAGCGCCTCGGTCTTCGCGAGGTCGAACCGGAGCTCGACCTGGGAGTCCGAGGTGTTGACGTGCTGGCCGCCGGGTCCCGAGGAGCGCGAGAAACGCCACATGAGCTCGGCCTCGGGCAGGGAGACGGAGCCGCGGATGACGTAAGGACCGGACATGGGGTCCATGGTCGCGTGCCCGTCCGGTCCGCGTCACCCGCTTTTCCGGGGCCGTACGCCTCTTCGGGTAAAGAAAGTAAAGAGACCTGGAACCTCCGGTACCTCCCTCGACGTTCATAGGGGTAGCTGTAGCTTCGTGCCGTACGAAGCCCATACGTACGGGCACCGAGCGCGTACGCAACGAGGGAAGGGACTCCCAACAATGGCTGTAAGCCTGTCCAAGGGTGGCAACGTCTCGCTCACCAAGGAGGCTCCGGGCCTGACCGCCGTCACCGTGGGCCTCGGCTGGGACGTCCGCACCACCACCGGTACCGACTTCGACCTCGACGCCTCGGCCATCGCGGTCAACCCGCAGGGCAAGGTCTACTCGGACGGTCACTTCGTCTTCTTCAACAACAAGCAGACCCCGGACCAGACCATCGTCCACACCGGTGACAACCGCACGGGCGAGGGCGCGGGCGACGACGAGGCCATCAACGTCAACCTGGCCGGCCTCCCGGCCGACGTCGAGAAGATCGTCTTCCCGGTCTCGATCTACGACGCCGAGAACCGCTCGCAGAACTTCGGCCAGGTCCGCAACGCCTACATCCGCATCGTGAACCAGGCCGGCGGCGCGGAGATCGCCCGCTACGACCTGTCCGAGGACGCGGCGACGGAGACGGCCATGGTCTTCGGCGAGCTCTACCGCAACGGCGCCGAGTGGAAGTTCCGCGCGGTCGGCCAGGGTTACGCATCGGGCCTGGTCGGCATCGCCCAGGACTTCGGCGTCAGCGTCTGACCCGTTCCGCCCGACTCGCCGAAGCCCCCGGCCGGACGGCCGGGGGCTTCGGCGTGCTCCGGCCCGCCTCCCGTCCGCGCGGCGGCGGTAGTTTGCCCCCGTGATCCTCGAACCCCTGCGCCCGGCGCCCGGCGGCGGCCTCCCCGCCCCGCTGCTCACGGAGCTGACCGCGCTCTACGCCTCCAACCGTGACTTCTACGCCCTGAGCGGGGACTTCCCGGACGCGGACGACATCCGCCCGGAGCAGGTCGCGGCGGCGCTCGCCGGGGAGCTGGCCCACCCGGGCGTGGAGGTCCTGCTCGCCCGCGGCGCCGGACGGCTGCTCGGGGTCGCGATCACCCTCGCGCACCATCCCGACCCGGCCGACCCCGACCCCTGGATCGGTCTGCTCCTGGTCGACGCGGGCGCGCAGCGCAGAGGGCACGGCCGGCGGCTGGCCTCGCTCGTCGAGGACCGGCTCCGCGCCTCGGGCCGCACCGCCGTACGGCTGGCCGCCCTCGACAACAACCCCGGGGCGCTCGCCTTCTGGAGAGCCCTCGGCTACGAGGTCATCGGTCATCGCAGGGACCTGCAACAGGGCCGCCCCTGCGCGGTGTTGCGCAAGTCCCTGGCGGACGGCGGTGCGCAGACCGCGCGTTGACGTCCGCCGTCCTCACGGGCGGTCCGGTCTGCCCTCCCCGTACAGCCAGTCCCGCCAGATCGCGTCGAAGTCCCGGTCCGGCGCCGCCTTCTCGACGTAGGCCGTGAAGTCGGCGGTGCTCGCGTTGCCGTGCCGGTGGGCCGCGGCCCAGCCCCGGACGAGGGCGCGGAAGCGGTCGTCGCCGACGGTCTCGCGGATCTTGTGCAGGACCATGGCGCCGCGCTCGTAGACCGGGCTGTCGGAGATGCGGGCGGCGTCGGGGGGATCCGCGGGCGGGAAGGCCCAGACCGCCTCGGCGGCCTCGGGGTCGTCGGGGTCGCCCCGGTAGAGGGCGTCGAAGGTCTCGTCGGCCGTGTCCCCGCCGTGCTCCTCCTCCCAGAGCCACTCCGCGTAGGTGGCGAACCCCTCGTTGAGCCACATGTCCTGCCAGGACTTCGGGGTGACGGAGTTGCCGAACCACTGGTGGGCCAGCTCGTGGACGAGGGTCGCGAGGTCGGGGGCGACCGGGAAGACGGGACGGTTCTGGGTCTCCAGGGCGTAACCGACGCCGTCCGCGTCGTCGACGACCGCGCCGGCGGAGGAGAAGGGGTACCGGCCGAAGGCGCCCTCCTCCCACGCGAGGACCTCGGGCAGCCGCTTCAGCACCCCGGCGCTCTCGGCCGCCTGCGCCGGATCCACCGCGACGTACACCGGCAGCCCCCGCTTCGTCGTCGAGCGCCGGACGTCGAACCGGCCGATCGCGACCATGGCCAGGTAGCTCGCCATCGGCTCCGCCGTGTGCCAGCGGGACGTCCTGCGGCCCCCGTGCACCGTCTCGCTCCGCAGCTCTCCGTTGGAGACCGCCCGCAGTCCCGCCGGGACGGTGACCGCGATGTCGTACGACGCCTTGTCGCTCGGGTGGTGGCTGCCGGGGAACCACGCCGTCGACCCGGTGGGTTCGCCGAGGGCCAGGGCGCCGTCGGCGGTCGGCAGCCAGCCCTCCTCGGAGCCGTCCGGATCGGTGATCGTCTCCGGCGAGCCCGCGTAGCCGACCCGCACGTGGAACGTCTCGCCCCGGTCCAGGTCGTCGTGCGGGCGCACCGTCAGCTCCTGGCCGGTGCGGTTCCAGCGGGCGCCGCGCCCCTCCACGCTGACGGTGGTGACGTCCAGCCCCTTCAGATCCAGGTTGAACGCGCTCAGGTCCTGCGTGGCGCGCGCGGTGATCCCGGCGCTCCCGGTGAGCTCGCGGCTGCCGGGGTCGTACGCCAGGGTGAGGTCGTAGTGCGTGACGTCGTACCCGCCGTTGCCCGCCCTGGGGAAGTACGGGTCGCGTACGCCCGAGGCGCCGGGGGTGCCCTCGACACCCCCGCCGCACGCGGTGAGCGACAGGGCCGCGGCCAGGGCAAAGGGTACGCAGACGGAAGATCGGGGCACGTCCGTGATCCTACGAGGGCGTGACACCATCACCTACGTGCTCGACATCGGCTACGCCCTCTCCAACCGCTTCCCCGATCCCCCGCAGACCGACTACCGCCGCGCCGACGTGCGCGCGCTGCGGCACGACCTGTTCTGCGGCGACGTCTACCTCGCCGACACCAAGGCGGACCGGGAGCTGTCCACAGCCTGGGGATGGGTGCCGGTGCTCGACTTCGCGTGGGCGCTGTGCGACATCGTGGAACTGCTCGACCGGGACCCGCGCGGCAGCCGCGCCTCCCGACCGCAGCACGCCGAGCTCGACTTCACCGAGTCCACCGACCGGATGCTGTTCGAGCGGCGCTTCGGCTGGGTGGACATCGAGGCCGACTGGATGCCCGTCGAGGAGGCGCCGCTGACCTTCTCCCACACCGAACTGCGCCGCGAGGCCCGCGACTTCCTGCACGATCTGCTCGCCGACCTCACCGACCTGCACGAGGGCCTCGCCGACAACCCGGCGATCTGGACCCTCCAGGCCCGCTTCCCGCGGATCGGCTGACCCCGCCGGCGCCTCGGCGCGGGATCCCCCGGACCGCCCGCGCCCCCCGCCCCGGCCGGCCCGGCGCGCTCACTCCCGGCCGGCGCCCAGCACCCGCAGTCCCAGCTCCGCCGCCAGCAGCGGCGCCAGATCCATCAGCTGGGCCGGGCTGATCACCGCACCCGCCAGCCGGTCCACCCCACGCACGAGGTCCAGCTCCGCCGCCGCCCGCAGATCGACGTCCTTCAGGGTCGCCGCGCTGAAGTCCGCCCCCTTCAGGACACAGCCGACGAACTCCACCCGCTCCAGGGTGGCGCCGCCGAAGTCCGGCTCGGCCAGCACACAGCCCTCGAAGACCACGTCCCTGAGCCGGGCCTTGCGCAGATTCAGGTAGTCGATCTTGCCGCCGCGCACCAGTACCCGCTCCAGCACGGAGCCGTGCAGCTGCACTCCTCCCATGCGGGCGTCGACCAGCTCGACGTCGCGCAGCATCGCCCCGGAGAGGTCCGTGCCCACGCCCCGCACGCCCGTCAGGACGGAATCGAGCACGCGGACGTGCGGCAGCCGCGTCTCGTCCAGGACGCAGGCCGTGAGCGCGCAGTCCATGAAGCGGGCTCCCCCGCCGTCCTGCCCGGCGAAGTCCGCCTCCTGGAACCGCAGCCCGTCGTAGTCCCCGTCGGGCTCCAACCCGCCGCCCCCGTAGGGCTCCAGGGGCGGCAGCCGCACCTCCGGCCGCCGCGCACCCTTCACCGACCCGCTCGTCCCGCCCGCAGCTCTCCGCACCATGCCCCCATGGTGCACCGGACCACCGACACCGGCCCCGACCTGCGGGTCCTCCGGCCGATGTCACATTCCGGCGCCCTGGATCGGTCCTCGTGCAGGGACACCCGGCCGCCCCGGGCCCGGACCCGGACCGTGATCAGAGGGAGATTCCAGTCATGCACCGCATCACCGTCGTCGGCGGCGGCTTCGCCGGACTCACCGCCGCCATCACGGCCGCCGAGGCAGGCGCCAAGGTCACCGTGTACGAGGCGCACCACACCCTCGGCGGCCGGGCCCGCACCGCCGAGGGGCCCTACCGGACGAACGAGGGCCCGCACGCCCTCTACCGCGGCGGCCCCCACTGGACCTGGCTGGGGCAGCGCAACCTGATCGGCCCGCTCGCGCCGCTGCCGCCCCTGGAGGCCACCCGGCTGCGGCTGCGCCACCGCGGAGTGCTGCGCCGCACGCCGCCGGTGGCGATGCTCAGGCTGCTGCGCCGGTCGTCCCGGCAGGCGCCCGTGGACAGCGACTTCCTGACCTGGGCGACCCGTGAGGCGGGCGAGGAGGGCGCGCGTGCCGCCGCGCACTACGCAGCCGTCGCCGTCTTCCATCACGACCCCGGCTCACTGTCGGCGGCGTTCGTGCAGGAGCGGCTGCGGCGGGCCACCCGGCTGCCCCCGGAGGCGCACTACCCGCGCGGCGGCTGGGCGAGCGTCATCGACCGGATGGCGGCCCGCGCCTGGAACCTCGGCGTACGGGTGGAGACCTTGTCCCGCGTCGACGCCGTCCCCGTGGACCGGGGGCCGGTCGTCGTCGCCACCTCCCTCGACGCGGCCCGCCGCCTGCTGCGGGACGAGACGCTGACCTGGACCGGAGGCCGCACGGCGCTGATCGACCTGGCCGTCCGCACCCGCCGCGGCGACGCGTTCGCCGTCTCCGACCTGGACGCGCCCGGATGGCTGGAGCGCTTCACGGCACAGGACCGCACGCTCGCGCCGGCCGGCGAGCAGCTCGTCCAGGGGCAGATCCCGATCGCGCCGCACGCGCCGCGCTCCGAGGGCGTGGCGCGCGCCGAGGAGCTGCTCGACCTGGGATTCCCGGGCTGGCGTGCACGCGTGACCTGGCGCCGGGAGGCCGTCGCGCAGGGCCGCACGGGTGCGGTCGACCTGCCGGGGACCAGCTGGCGCGACCGGCCCGCCGTGGACCGGGGGGACGGCGTCTATCTGGCCGGTGACCAGGTCGCGGCGCCGGGTGTGCTGTCGGAGGTGTCGTTCAACAGCGCCCTGGAAGCGGTGTCCCTGGCCCTGCGCCTCCGGGAGCGACTTGACCTCAAGCAAGCCTGAGGTTGAAGGCTGGCCTCCTCAGGGCACGCGCGGCCGCGGACCGGAACACGGGCCGCCCGCGCGCGCCACGACCACGTATCGAGGAGCCCGCCATGCACGCCGTACGCCTGCACGCCTTCGGTCCCGCCGAGAACCTGGTGTTCGAGGAGACCGAGGATCCCCGGCCGGGTCCTGGCCAGGTCCGGGTCGCCGTGGCCGCGGCGGGCGTGCACCTCCTGGACACGGCCCTGCGCGAGGGAATGCAGGGCCCGGCGCCGCGGCCCGCCGAACTGCCCACGATCCCCGGCCGCGAGGTCGCCGGCGTCGTGGAGTCCCTCGGCGAGGACGTCCCCGGGGATCTGCTCGGCCGGCGGGTCGTCGCCCACCTCGGTTTCGCGCCCGGCGGCTACGCCGAACTGGCCGTCACCGACGCCGGCCGCCTGCACGAGATCCCGGAGAACCTGGACTTCGCGGCGGCGGTCGCCATGATCGGCACGGGCCGCACCGCGCTGGGGATCCTGCAGTTCGCCGAGCTCGGACCCGGTGCCGTGGTCCTGATCCCGGCCGCCGCGGGCGGTATCGGCACCCTGCTCGTGCAGTACGCGGTCCGCACGGGCGCCACCGTGATCGGTCTGGCGGGCGGGCCCGCGAAGGTGGCCCGGGGGGGGGGCGGGGGGGGGGGGGGGGGGGGGGGGGCCCGGGGGGGGGGGGGGGAGGGGGGGGGGGGGGGGAAGCCGGGTGGGAGCGGGGGGCTCATCTTTCTGGTAGGAGTTG
>NZ_JBVHPY010000033.1:0-8607 GCF_055567695.1 Streptomyces sp. NPDC026417 | reverse complement strand
CCCCCCCCCCCCCCCCCCCCCCCCCCCCCCCCCCCCCCCCCCCCCCCCCCCGCCCTCCCCCCCCCCCCCCCCCCCCCCCCCCCCCGCGGCCGTCGACTACCGGGACGAGGACTGGCCGGAGCGGGTCCGCGCACATCTGGACGGCCGCGCGGTCACCGTCGTCCTGGACGGAGTCGGCGGCGCCGTCGCCCGGTCCGCGGTCGGGCTGCTGGCCCCCGGCGGCCGGCACCTCGTCTTCGGCTGGTCCGGCGCGGGCGTCCGGGACGGCGGCCCGTACCTCGTCGACGGGGTCTCGGAGCAGGTCCTCGGCCCGGTGATGCTGCGCAGGACCGGCGGGCCCGACCCGCTGCGCACACTGGAGGAGCGCGCCCTCGCCGAGGCCGCCGCCGGCCGCCTGGTCCCCGCGGTGCAGCGTTTCCCGCTCGCGGAGGCGGCCGCCGCCCACCGCGCCCTGGAGACCCGCGGCACCGTCGGGAAGGTGGTCCTGGAGCCCTGAACGGCCGCCGGTCCCGAAGATGCGACGAGGTCCGGTTCATGGTGTTCTGGGCGGATGACTGTCCCCCACACAGGTGAACCCGTGGGCGCCGATCCCCGCCGCTGGTGGGCTCTGGTGGTCATCGCGCTCGCCCAGCTGATGGTGGTCCTGGACGCGACGATCGTGAACATCGCGCTGCCCTCCGCCCAGAGCGCCCTGCACATCTCCGACGGCGACCGCCAGTGGGTCATCACGGCCTACACGCTGGCCTTCGGCGGACTGCTGCTGCTGGGCGGCCGGATCGCCGACCTCGTCGGACGCAAACGGACCTTCGTCATCGGCCTGATCGGCTTCGCCGCCGCCTCGGCGCTCGGCGGCGCCGCGACCGGTTCCGCGATGCTCTTCGGCGCCCGCGCGCTGCAGGGCGCCTTCGCCGCCCTCCTCGCCCCGTCGGCGCTGTCGCTCCTGACGACCACCTTCACCGACCCCAAGGAGCGCGGGAAGGCCTTCGGGATCTACGGCGCGCTGGCGGGCAGCGGATCCGCGATCGGGTTCATCGCGGGCGGGCTGCTCACCGAGTACCTGAACTGGCGCTGGTGCCTGTACGTCAACATCCCCATCGCCGTCCTCGCCGTGGTCGGCGCGTTCGCACTCCTGCACGACCGGCCGGGCCGCACCGGCGCCCGGCTCGACGTGCCCGGCGCGGTGCTGGGCTGCGGCGGCCTCGTCGCGATCGTGTACGGATTCAGCGAGGCGCAGCCGCGCGGCTGGACGGACCCGCTGGTGCTCGGCCTGTTCGCGGCGGGGATCACCCTGCTCGTGGCGTTCGTGTGGTGGCAGGCGAGGGCGCCCCAGCCGCTGCTGCCGCTGCACATCGTCAAGGACCGCAACCGCGCGGGCTGCTTCCTGACCATGGGGCTCGCCGTCATCGGCCTGTTCGGCCTGTTCCTGTTCCTGACCTACTACCTGCAGGGCGTCCTCGGCTACTCCCCCGTGAAGGCGGGCCTGTCGTTCCTGCCGCTGACGGCCGCGATCATCGTCGGCTCGACCCAGATCTCGGCCCGGCTGATGAACCGCCTCGCGCCGCGCATGCTGATGGTCCCCGGCATGGTCCTCGCCTCGGCCGGCATGGTGCTCCTGACCCGGCTCGAGGTCGGCTCCTCGTACGCGAGTCATCTCCTGCCCGCCATGCTGCTGATGGGCCTCGGCATGGGCCTCACCTTCATGCCGGTCTTCGCCACCGCCACCGCGGGGGTCGCCCCGCACGACGCCGGAGTGACCTCCGCGACCGTCAACACCGCCCAGCAGGTGGGCGGTTCCATCGGCACGGCGCTGCTCAACACGATCGCCACCACCAGCAGCGCGGCGTACATCACCGCGCATCTGCGCGACCCCTCGCAGAAGGAGCTGGTGACCCAGGAGGGCATCGTGCACGGCTACACGGTGGCCATCTGGTGGGCCGCCGGGATCATGCTGCTGGCGGGCCTGATCGCGGGCCTGATGGTGACGGTGCGGGCGCCCCGGCACGCGCCCGCGCAGCACCCGGTGCCGGAATCAGTCCCGTGAGCCGAGCTTCGTGAGCGACTCGTCCGTCAGCCGGTACACCGTCCACTCGTCCTGCGGCCGGGCGCCCAGCGACTCGTAGAACTCGATGGACGGGCGGTTCCAGTTCAGCACCGCCCACTCCAGCCGTTCGTACCCGCGCTCCACGCAGATCCGCGCCAGCTCGGTCAGGAGAGCCCTGCCGTGGCCGCCGCGGCGGGCCGCCGGCCGCACGTACAGGTCCTCCAGGTAGATCCCGTGCACCCCGCGCCAGGTGGAGAAGTTCAGGAACCAGAGCGCGAACCCGACCGGCTCGCCGTCCTGCTCGGCGATGTGCGCGAAGGCGGCGGGGCGCTCCCCGAACAGCGCCTCGTGCAACTGCCGTTCACTCGCCCGGGCCTCGTGCACCACCTTCTCGTACTCGGCCAGTTCACGGACCATCGAGTGGATGACGGGGACGTCGGCGGGGGTCGCGGTACGAATCATGCGGGCAGGCTACGTCAGCCTCCGCGGGGCCGTCCCCCGGGCGCCGCGGGCCCGTCCGGCAGGCCTCGGGGCCGCTCGAAGAACACGAAATCCGAAGGAGACACCGGCGGTCAGCACGGGTTACCGTCCGGGCCATGAGCAGCAGGTCCACGAGCAGCGCAGCAACCGCCTCCACGGTGAACGGGGGCATCTCGTTCTGGTACGCGCAGGACGGCCTCCCCGCTCCCCGGGAACCGCTGCCGGGGGACGCCTCGGCCGACGTCGTGGTGGTCGGCGGCGGCTACACGGGCCTGTGGACCGCGTACTACCTCAAGAAGGCGGCCCCCTTCCTCCGGATCACCGTCCTGGAGCAGAAGTTCTGCGGCTACGGCGCCTCGGGGCGCAACGGGGGCTGGCTGTACAACGGCATCGCGGGCCGCGACCGGTACGCGAAGCTGCACGGCCACGACGCGGCCGTACGCCTCCAGCAGGCGATGAACGAGACGGTCGGCGAGGTCGTCCGGGTCGCGGCGGAGGAGGGCATCGAGGCGGACGTCCACCAGGGCGGCGTCCTGGAGGTGGCGTACACGCCGGCCCAGCTGTCCCGCCTGAAGGCCTTCCACGCGGCCGAACTCCGCTACGGCGAGAAGGACCGTGAGCTGTACGGCGCCCGGGAGACCGCCGCGCGGATCCGGGTCGCCGACGCGGTCGGCTCCACCTGGACACCGCACGGGGCCCGGCTGCACCCGGTGAAGCTGCTCAAGGGGCTGGCCGCCGCGGTCGAGGCGCTCGGCGTCACCGTTCACGAGCAGACGCCCGTCACGGAGATCCGCCCGCAGCACGCGGTGACCCCCTACGGCACCGTCCGCGCGCCCTACGTCCTGCGCTGCACGGAGGGCTTCACCGCGTCCCTGAAGGGCCAGCGGCGGACCTGGCTGCCCATGAACTCCTCGATGATCGCGACCGAACCGCTGACCGACGCCCAGTGGGAGTCCATCGGCTGGGAGGGCCGCGAGACCCTCGGCGACATGGCGCACGCGTACATGTACGCCCAGCGCACCGCGGACGGCCGCATCGCCCTCGGCGGGCGCGGCGTCCCGTACCGCTTCGGCTCGCGCACCGACAACGACGGCCGTACGCAGCGGGCGACCGTCGAGGCGCTGCACGAGATCCTCGTCCGCTTCTTCCCGTCGCTGGCCGGGCTGCGGGTGGAGCACGCCTGGTCGGGCGTCCTCGGAGTGCCGCGCGACTGGTGCGCCACGGTCACCCTGGACCGCTCCACCGGTCTCGGCTGGGCCGGGGGCTACGTCGGCTCCGGCGTCGCCACCACCAACCTCGCCGCGCGGACCCTGCGCGACCTCGTCCGGCACGACTCCGGCCAGGCGGGACCCACCGCTCTCACGGCGCTGCCCTGGGTGGACCACCGGGTCCGCAAGTGGGAGCCGGAACCCTTCCGGTTCGTCGGCGTCCACGGCATGTACGCGACCTACCGCACCGCGGACCGCCGCGAACTGGCCACGCACAGCGCCGCGTCGTCCCGGCTGGCGCGGCTGGCGGACCGGGTGGCCGACCGCCACTGACGCCGCCCCGCCCGCGGTCTCATCCCGCGCCGCCGGCCGCACCGCCGACGACGCGGGGGACGATCAGGTGGTGCAGCGGCTGGATCGCGTGGAAGTACAGGCGCCCGGCGGGCCGGTGGAAGCGTACGGCCGTGGTGCAGACCCCCTCGGTACCGGTGCCGGAGGCGGTCGGGCGGACCGCGAAGGACGTCCGGAAGTCCAGGTGCTTGTCGTCGTCCCCGCACAGCACCTCGGTCTCGCTCACCGAGAGCAGCCGGAACGGCCCCATCTTCAGGCCGGGTTCGATCCGGATGTCCGCCGGGGGGACGCGCCGCTGCGCCTGGAGGCCGAAGGGCGCCATCACCTTGTCCCGCACCGTGAGGAGCCGGTGCACCCACTCCGGGGTGCCGAGGAAGACCATGCGCGTGAAGTCGACCGCGCCGGTGCCGGGCGGCAGGTCCACGGCCACCGCGTCCACGTGGTCACAGCCGCCGAGGCTCTCCCGGGCCCCGTCCAGCACCGGCGTGGCGTGCCTGCGTACGTTCCCTGCGGCCATGCGTCGGCCCCTTTCTGCGGTGCGGCCCGGTCGGCTTCCGGAGGTCCGGTCGCCATGGTCCTCCTCGTGCGGTCGGGCGGGCGTCAGATGCTCGCCGGGGCCCCGAGGACCTCGCTCGGCCGCAGCGCGGTCATCACGCTCTCCACCGTCAGGACCGGTCTGCCCTCGGCGGTGGCGGTGGCGCCCTCGAAGATCCAGGTCCCGGCGAGGGCCCGGCTGATCGTCACCTCGTGGTGCAGCACGTCGCCCGGCAGCACGTCGCCGAGGATCTCGAGGCCGGACATACCGCCGAACAGGGCCACCTGCCCGGCCAGTTCCTCGGGGGGCCGGTCCCACGCGGCCAGCAGGGCCGCGCTCTGGCACCACGACTCGACGAGCAGCGCCGCCGGGTAGCCGTACCCGGACTCGGGGGTGTCGTCGGGCAGGTCGCGGTACCACGGCTCGTTGCACGTCACGGCCTTCCGCGCGACGATGCGCCGTCCCGGCTCCACGGCGAGGACGCGGTCCACCAGGAGCGCGGGATAGCGGTGCGGGATGAGCCTCTTCAGCGCGGCCACGCCGTACCCGGTGCCCGCCGCCGGGGCCGCCGCGGACGGCCCGTGGGCGGCGGCGGACGGCTCGCGCCGGTCCCCGTCGCGGTAGCGCAGCCGGAGCGTCGCGCTCTTCCCGCGCTCGGTCCGGCACACGGCCCGCACGTCCCGCACACCGTCCCCCGAGGTGACGACCGCCTCGACCGTCAGCGTGTCGCCGGGCAGCACGGGGGACAGGAAGCGCACGGACCGGATGCCCGCGAGTGCGGGGACCCCGCCGTCCGTGTCCCGCGCGTGCCGCAGCACCGCGTGGTGCACGGCGTCCAGGGCGAAGACGCCGGGCAGGAGGGGGAAGCCGGGGTAGTGGCCCGCGAAGACCGGCGCCGCGGGGTCCGCGACGAACGTCATCTCGATGCCGTCCCCGTCCCGTTCCACGACGGACGACTTCGGCATCAGCTCGATCGAGTGCACTCGGTTCCTCTCCACGGGCTTCACAGGGCGATCCGGGTGCGGACGACCAGGCCCTCGGGCCCGAGCACCGCCTTGACGTTCAGCAGCCGGTCGGAGTCGGAGTAGCTGAGCCGGACGCCCAGCGCCTGGAGCGCGGAGGCCCGCAGCTCCCCGTCCGCGCCGAGCGAGCGCAGCTGGTGCCGGGCCGCCGCCACGGCGTGGTGACCGCCGCCGGCGACCATCAGCCGGCGCAGGCCCTGCGGGGCGGCGAGGCCGCGCAGCCAGGTGGCCAGGGGCCCGATCGCGGTCTGCTCGCGCAGGTAGACGTTGCGCGGGTGGTCCGTGCACTCGGCGTCCTCGGGGCCGGCCGGGACGCGGCAGCGGTAGTAGGGCTCGCCGTTGTTCCAGGTGCCCTGCATGAGCCGGTTGCAGCGTCCGCAGCGCAGCAGCCCGCGCAGCGCGTACGGCTTCGGCGGCTCGGCGTCGCAGCCACCGGTGCGCTTCCTGCGCTCGGCGAACATCGCGTGGACCTGCTCGAAGACCTCGGAGGCCACCAACTGCCGCCCGCCGGCGGCGTCGTCGGCGACGCCCTCCGGCGTGTGACGTCCCGCGTAGCGGGGGTTGAGGAGAATGGCCCGCACGGTGCTCTTGGACCAGCCGGAGGTCTGCCGGGCCGTGCCCGCGCCGACCGGGCCGGGGCCCGGAATGCCGTCGGCGGTCAGCCCCTCGGCGATGCTCTGCAGGCTCCGGCCGTCCAGGCACTCGTGGAAGATCCGGCGCACCACCGGCGCCGTGTGCTCGTCCGGGACGAGGTGCTGCCGTTGCCCGCCGCCCTCGACGGCCGTGCTGAATCCGTAGGGCGGGCGCCCGCGGCCACGGGCGAGTTTGCGCAGCGGATATGAATGGGTGGATATGGAATGCGAATCGGTCGGACTTTCTCCCCGGATATCCGCGCAGGGGCGGGCCGGTATATGAGATTTCATCAAGCTTCCCCGTTTGTTCTCACCGGCCATTCACTCACGGCGGCACCGTGGGCCGCCGCACGGCATCGCCCCGGAAAGGGGCGCGCGTGCGGTGGTCCCGCGCGGATGAGTGAGTGCCGCCTCGGCACGGCCGGACCGGGGCCGCCTCGTCGCGGCCGGGCCCGGCCCGAGTGACTGGCCGTGGTCCCCCAGCGGGCCGCGTGCGGGGGAATCCCGCGTCGCGTGCGCCGCTCGAACTGTTCTCAAGCTATGCCCGAGGCCGGAAGTGGTACAACGCCCTGGCCGGAAGCTGACGGCCGGGTCCCGCGGTTCCCCGCCGGGCCGGCCGGTTGTGGCAGCTTGCTGAGCCCTCAGCCGTGCCCGGCCCGGCTCCCGTCCGCTCCGCGCTCACCTCTGAGCAGCCCCATCTCGGCGGCGCGCACCCCGGCCTGGAACCGCGAGCTCGCTCCCAGGACGCGCATGATCTCGGCCACGTGCCGGCGATACGTGCGTACGGAGATGGACAGCGCCCGGGCCGCCGCGTCGTCGGTGTACCCCTCGCGCAGACAGCGCAGGATGTCCTGCGGGACACCCTGGCGCAGGTGGTCCTCGGCGAGCGGCACGCCCCGGTCCCAGGCGTCCGCGAAGAGCGCGTTGAGCGCGTCCACGACGGCGGGCGCGCGCACCAGCGCGATGTGCCGGGGGCCCTCGTTGTCCGTGCCCTCCGACCGGGTCAGCACATTCTCGGCGTCGATGATGATCGCGCCGGTGAGCGCGGCGTCGCCGAGTCTGACCTCGATGCCCGGCCGCCGCCGCTGCAGTTCGGCGAGCCGGCCGCGGTCCGCCGTGGCCTGCGAGTCCAGCACTCTCACCCGCACCCCGTCCGGCACCTCGCCGGCCAGCTGGGACAGCACGTGGATGCGCAGCCGGGCCGCCGAACGGTCCGACGGCACCAGCACGTTCACACTGTGCTTCGCCTCGCCCAGCAGCCGCTGCAGGGCTCCGAGTGCCGCCCGGGCGCTCTCGGCGGTCACCAGCAGCGACCGGCTGTCCGGGGACGGGCGCTGCCCCCTGGAGACGATCGACTCGATGCGGTCACGAATCTCGAGGAGCGCCTGCTCGGCGTCACTCGAAATGTGCGAGAACTCGACCCCCGCACTGTCGAACAGACCTGAATTCTCTAGTATTTCCCCATTGGACATGCATCCCCCGTTTACGACCTCGCACGCGTTTTCACGGTGCGAGGTCCTCCCCCGAAAAAGCTGGTCAAATGCTTCCAGAATTCCCGTACGGAAGTCTACCGAGAGCAACTGTCACCGTCAACGAACAGCAGTTAGGTGAGAATTGAACCTTATTTCTCCGATGCAATGCCGGAAGAACGGGTCAGCGCGCGTTCGCGGATTCGCCGGGGGCCGCTCGGCGCGCTCCGCGTTTGACCAGTCCCGCGATCACGGCGTGGTGAAAGGGCTCGATCGCCCGGAAGTACAGCCGCCCGGCCCTGCGGTGGAAGCGGACGACGGTCGTGCACACGGCCTCGGGGCCGTGCGGTCCCTGCCGGACGGCGAAGGAGCAGCGGAAACTCAGGTGCTTGTCGTTGTCGCCCGCCAGGACTTCGTCGTCCGCGACGCTCAGCAGCCGCAGCGGGCCGATCCTGGCACCGACCGCCACGGCCGCGGGGGCGCCCCGTTCCCGCTGCTTCAGGCCGAACGGGGCCACCGCCGCGTCGCGTACCGCGAGCAGGGACCGGACCCAGCGCGGCGGTGACTGCAGCATGCGCCGGGTGAAGTCGACCGCGGTGACGCCGGGTTCGACGTCGACCGCCACGGCGTCGACGTGGTCGTAGCCGCCCAGCCCGGCCCGCGCCGCGGCCACCACCGGCTCCACTTTCCTGCGTACCGCGACCCGCTGCATCTCGTGCTCCGTTCCTCGGGCGTTGTGGTTCGGGCGTTGTGGTTCGGGCGTTTGGGTGTGGGGTGGGGTCAGTCCTTGATGTCGCAGATGGGGGCGCCGGAGGTGAGGGAGGCGCCGACTTCGGCGGTGAGGCCCTTGATGGTGCCGGAGCGGTGGG
>NZ_JBVHPY010000032.1:0-63448 GCF_055567695.1 Streptomyces sp. NPDC026417 | reverse complement strand
TCAACCACAACCCACAACTGCCATGGTCCTTCCTCACTCACACCGGCCTGACCATCCATCCAGCACACCCACCGAACTTACGAAAAGATCAGTAAAGCGTGTTGCAGAAGGTTGTGTCGGGGCAGGTCCAGGCCGAGATGGTGGCTGGTCGGTTCATGCGGTCAGGGCGAGGTGGTGCATGTGGGCGACGGCCTGGACCGCGTGGTGCAGACCGTCGCCGCGCTGTCGGCAGTCGCGGAGGAGCTTGAAGTGGTTCATGCGGGCGAAGGCGTGCTCAACGCGGGCTCGGACCCGGCGGTGCTCGGCGTTGTCCTCTTCCTCGCCGGGCAGGAGGGCACGTCCTTGGCGTTTGCGGTGCGGGACGACGAGTCCGGTGTTGATGTACGCGCCGTCGGCAAGCACGGTGACGCCCTCGCATGTTGCGGCCACGCCCGAGTCCCGCCATGCCCTCGCATCAGCGGTGTTGCCGGGCACCGGCCGGGCCGCGGCGACCACCAGCTCGGTGTCGGCATCGATGATGACCTGCACGTTCGCTGAGAACCGGTAGTTGCGGGAGGACGCCCCGGTTCTTCCGGTCGCGGACCGGAATGAGGGTGCCGTCCACGATGCACAGCCGCTCCACCGCGTCGACCGGGCGGGTTGCCGGCTCGATGGCCAGGAGCGGTCGCAGCCGCTGGATCACCCGGCACACCGTCGCGGGTGCGACACCGAAGAGCGGGGCGAGCTGCCGCATGGTGAGGTTTGTGCGGTAGTAGACGGCCACCAGCAGCACCCGGTCGGCCAGCGGCAGGCACCACGGCCGACCGCCACCAGGCCCGTTCCCGCCCCGTTCCCGCACCGCCTTCAGCAGCCGCTCGAACTACCGCATCCGCAGACCCGTGAACGTCTCCACCCACAACGGCTCAGCTCTCAACACCCCATGGATACAAGGGAAATGCCCAAATAGACGCCTTCTGCAACACGCTTCAGTACGGTCGGTGCTACATCGTGAGCGGTACCTCCGGGTGTCGGGGCTTCGGGGCGCGCCCTCACGCGCGGCCGTCTGTCTCCGGCCTGGTGCCGGGGGGCCGTCGGGCAGGGGCGGGAGGCGTCCAGTCCACGCCGCTGAGTAGCTGGTAGGCGGTGACGGCGGCCTCCACGGTCGGGAAGAAGTGCCCTGGGTCGATTGTGCGGGTGAGTCCGTACTCCTCGATTTTGCGCCGCACGGGGTCCTTGAGTTCGGCGAACACGAGGTGGACGTGCTCGGCGTTGAGAGCGACGTCGAGCGCTTCCAGGACGTCTGCGGCGGTCGTGTCCACGTCGGTCATGGGCTCGGCCGCGATCATGATCCAGCGCGGCCGAGGCTCGGTGCGGGCCAGCCGCCTGATCTCGTCGCGGAAGGTTCTCGCGTTGGCGAAAAAGAGGGGTGCGTCGAACCGGAGGATCACTAGGCCGGGCAGCTGTTCGGCGTGCGGGTAGGAGCGTACGTCGTGGTACCCCTCCAGTCCCTCCACCCGTCCAAGCACGGTGTTGTACGGCCACCAGGCGCGCCGGAAGACGTTGAGGACGGACAGGGCCACGGCGACGGCGATCCCCGGAAGGACACCGAGCAGGGCCACGCCGAGGAACGCGGCGGCCGAAAGGAGGAACTCGGTTCTGCGCTGTCGCCACAGTCGCAGGGCCCCCGGCAGATCGGCCAGGGACAGCGACGCCGTGATGACGATGGCGGCCAGGGCCGGCTGGGGCAGATCGCTGAACATGCCCGGTGCCAGTACCAGCATCAGGACGATGAGCACGGCACCGACGACCCCGGTGAGCTGGCTCCTGGCTCCCGCTCGCTCCGCCACCGCTGTACGGGAGCCGCTCGTGCTGACCGGGAAGCCCTGGAAGAAGCCGGCTGCCAGATTCGCCGCGCCGACCCCGGCCATCTCCTGGTTGCCCCGGACCTCCTGCCCGCTGCGGGCCGCGAAGGCCGAAGCGTTGGAGATCGTGTCGGTCAGTGACACCAGGGCGATGCCCAGTGCACCGCCCAACAGTGGTGCGACGTCGGCGACCCGGACGTCGGGGACCGTGAACGGCGGAAATCCCTCGGGCAGCCTCCCGACCAGGTCCACGCCGTGCTCACCCAGGTGGAAGAGGGCGGCCGTGGCGATCGCCAGCGCCACCATCACGAGCACCGCGGGTACCTTCGGCAGCCACCGTTGCATGACGAGAATCAGGAGGATCCCGCAGACGCCGACCACGGCGGCCGCCGGCACGAGCGCCCCGTCGGCGAGTTCTTGTACGAGGCCGACGCACTCGCCGACCAGGTTGTCCGCCTCCACCTTGAAGCCGAGCAGTTTGGGCAACTGGCCGATCAGTATGGTGAGGGCCAGGCCGTTCATGTAGCCGATCATGGTCGGCTTGGAGATCAGGTCGGCGATGAACCCGAGTTTCGCCACCGAGGCCAGGATCATGATTCCGGCGACCATGAGCGAAAGCATCGAGGCAAGCGCGATCGCCCGTTCGGGGTCCCCGTCCGCGGCCACCAGCGGCAGCACGGTGGCTGCGATCATCGGCCCGAGCGAGGAGTCCGGGCCCAGTACCAGGATGCGCGACGGTCCGCACACGGCGTAGCCGAGCAGGCAGAGGATCGTCGTGTAGAGGCCGGTGATGGCCGGCAGGCCCGCCAACTCCGCATACGCCATGCCCTGAGGCACCAGCAGGGTGGTGAGGACGATCCCTGCGACCAGGTCTTTGGCCAGCCACGCACGGCGGTAGGACATCGCGGCGCGCACTCCCGGTACGGTCCGCAGCAAGGACCGGGCCGTGGGGCGCTCCTGCCGGTGGGTCACGGGCCGCCCCCTGGTCCTGTGCCGCTCCTCGGGCTTCCCGCCCGGCGCCCCGGCACCGTACCCCGGCTCACCCGGCTGTCGCTCTCGACCGCCGGGCCGCGTGCCTGCCCGGCTGCCACGGGAGCAGCCGCGCGACGGGGGTCGCCGGCGTCCGGCCGTACCGCCGGGAGTCGGTCGAGGATGTCCCGAAGACGTGGCGAACGCCGTCCAGGGGGATCGGTACGGAAGGCGTCAGTCGGGCCAGGGGCACCGGGTTCATGGCGGTGCCGGTACCGGCCGAGTTGATCGCGGGCGCGTCGTCGACGTCGGCCCCGGTCACCGCCACGATGCCGACCTGCTTCTCGGACAGCGGGACCACCGCCGCTCCGCCCTCCGCTGCCCGGCGGCTCGGCCTTCCACTTCGTCGGGCCCGCCCCTCATGAGGGTCTGAGGCCCGGCCCGGCCGGACCCTGGAGCCCGGTCTCACGGAGAGCGGTTCGATGGAACAGGCGATGCGCTCGGCGCTTCCGTCCGACATCACTGATCGCTCCCTCTCCCAGGGGTGGCTCCTCGGACCGAGCGACGCGGTCACCGGCGGCCGCCTCCAGGGCCCTGCGGACCCGGCGTTCGACGAGTACCGGGATGTAGGCCGTGACCCGGGCCTGCCGGAAGGAGTCGTACGCCGATCTGACCGCGCTCTCGACGTCGGCCTCGTCGAGTGCGGGCCAGGTCGCCTTCAAGCGCGTCACGACGTCGTGGACGGCACTGGCGTCCTCCGGTGCGCCGGACGTCCGTGGATCCGGTGCACCGGGTGCCTGCTGCGGACGTGGTGGCTCCGCGTGGTCCAGGGCGGCGTCGGCATCGCGGTCCGCGATATCGGCGGGGTTCGGCGTGATGGCCGCGCCGATGCCGTCATCGACGGACATGGCCGCCCGGTCCCTGATCGTCCGGTCGCGCCGTCCTTTCGGGGTGCCCGCCTCGGCGTACCTGGCGGGGCCGGTCCGGTGTGGCGCCTCGCGCCGTCATGTGTTCCATCTCGCCGGCCTCCAGCCCGTCGCGCCCGGATCCCGCACCGTCGCACGCGAGGGTGCCCTACACATTCTCGGTTCGGCCTGGCATGATCGCCCCCCGAGGGCCGGACACCGCGTCCCGCCCGAGGGCTCCGGCACGGCCCCCGACCGGGGCGGCCACTCGCCGGAAAGCGTGGACCCGACCGTGAGGGGCATGTCCCGGTGCCCTGAGTGGGGCTCGCCGACTTGGGCGGCAGCGGCGGAACCGCCACCCTGCCGCGGGAGGCCGCATTGGGGCGGCAGGCCGCTACTGGCTGGCCGAGGCCGCCGCTGTCAGGACAAGGATGGCCTGGTCGTCGTCGATCTCCGTGGTGCCGGTGAACGCGTGCACCGCGTGGATGAGGGTGTCGATGACTTCTTGCCGGCCACGAATGCGGCCGTCGGCGGTCAGGGCGCCGACGAGCCGGTCCTCGCCGAACTGCTCACCTGCCGGGTTGCGGGACTCGGAGAGCCCGTCGGTATAGAGGAGCAGGCTCTCGCCCGGACGCAGATGAAGCCGACGGGCCTTCAGGTGCGTCTGGAGGGCCACGCCGAGAAGCAGCCCCTCGCAGTCCACGGTCCGGGGGCCGGGCACATCGCTGAGGAGCAGCGGATGCGTGTGTCCGGCACGGACGAGGCTGATGTCGAGGCCGCCGTCCGGATGCGGGGTGAGATGACCGTAGACGAGGGTCACGAAACCGGTTCCGTGGCTGCGCGGGCGGTCGAGGAGGGCCTTGTTGATCGCCTGGACGACCGCTTCCGGGCCCGGCAGGAGAGGCGCCACGGCGCGGACGGTGTGGCGGACGAGCGCGGTGGTGGTGGCGGCGGTGGCGCCGCGACCGCAGACGTCTCCCAGCATGAACGCCCAGGTGTCCCCGTCCAGGGGGAAGACGTCGTAGAAGTCGCCGCCGATGTCGAGGCCCTCGCCCGCGGGATGGTAGTACGTGGCGATCTCCGCGCCGGGCAGGGCGGGGACCTCGGGCAGGAGGAAGCCGGCCTGGAGGTCGCGGGCCAGGGTGACGCGCTGGGTGTACTGGCGGGCGTTGAGCGCGGCGGAGGCGGCCCGCCGGGCGAGTTCCTCGGCCAGGGCGACGGTGTGCCCGTCGAACGTCTCGTGGCCGGTGGTGAGCAGGGTCAGGGTGCCGAAGGCCCGGTTGCGGTCGAGGAGCGGGACGCACAGGTAGCCGGTGACCTCCAGGTCCTCCCAGGGGCCGGGCCCCGTGGGGGTGCGACGGGCGACCTCGCTCAGCCGTGAGGCCAGGACCCGGGCGACGGCGTCGTCGTCCGCGTCGTAGACCGGGATGTGGGAGGCGAGGAGGCGTTCCTGCGCCCGCGTGGGCGCGGCGGTGGCGATGCGGTGGACGCGGCCGGACTCGACGACGTCGACGGCGCAGAGCGGTGCCAGCTTGGGCGTACAGAGGCCGGCGAGTCGACGGAGGGTCTCGGCGTAGTCCAGGCCGGAGTTGAGCGAGGTGCTGGCTTCCAGCAGGAACGCCAGGTCGTCCCGGGCGGCCTTCTCCTTGGCCTCGGCCGCCCTGCGGGCCTCCTCCTCCTGGTGGCGCTCGATGGCCAGGGCGGCCGTGCGGGCGAACACCGTGGCCAGGGCGACGTCGGCGTCGCGCGGTGTGCGCGCGGCGCGGTGGTACATCGCGAACGTGCCGAGCAAGGAGCCGTCACGGGCGAGGATGGGGGTGGACCAGCAGGCCGCGACCCCCGCACGGTCGGCCAGATCGCGAAAGTCGTCCCAGAAGGGGTCCGTGGCGATGTCGGTGACGATGACGGGAGCCCGGCGGTGTGCCGCGGTGCCGCAGGAGCCGACGCCCTCGCCGGTGGCGATGCCGTCGATGGCCTGGTTGTAGAAGTCCGGCAGACTGGGCGCGGCGCCGTGCCGAAGGTGGCGGCCGTCCGCGTCGGCCAGGAGTACGGAGACGAGCACTTCCTCGGGAGTCAGCTCTTCGATGGCACGGGCCATGCCCTCCAGCACCTGGCCCAGCGGGGCCTGCAGGGCGATCTGCTCCAGCAGCACCCGGTGCTCGGCCGCCAGCCGCTGGGCGTGGATGAGCTGCGTGATCTCGACCCCGATGATCCACACGCCGACGACGTTGCCGCCCGCGTCCAGCCGGGGCTCGTAGGTGAAGTCGAAGAAGGTCTCCCGGCGGTCGGGACCGGAGCCGACGACGACTCGCGCGCCGCGGCCGACGTGCCTCTCACCGGTGCGGTAGACGCGGTCGAGGAGGGTGACGAATCCCTGGTCGGACAGTTCCGGCACCAACTGGCCGAGCGGCACTCCGGTATACGCCCGGGCTCCGCCCCCGATCGCGGCGAAGAAGGCGGCGTTGGCTGCCTCCACCATGTGCGCCGGCCCGGCGAGGGCCGCGAAGACCGCGGTGGACTCCCCGAACAGGGCGCGCAGATCGTGCTCGGCGCTCTGCGGAACGGCTGTCTCGGCACCGTCCGCCCGCGCGGCGGCGGCAGGGTCGGGCTGCTGGTCCGTCACGTAGCTCATCGCCCTGTCGCCTTCAGCTCGTGGAACGCAGCGATGACGCACCGTCGTCACCGTCGGCCGCCGGCTCCGGTGCACCGGTCCCGGCGGCCTCGTTCAGTGTGGTGTACAGCGGGATGGCCTGGTCCAGCCCTGTCAGCGCGAAGACACGCGCGACCGGCGCGGGTACCGCGGCGAGCCTGAACTCGCCGCCCTGCTCGGAGAGGCCCTGGTATATCCGCACCAGCGCGCCGATACCGGAGGAGTCGCAGAACTCCAGTGCCGCGCAGTCCGCCACGACCACGGACCGGCCCGCGTCCGCGATGACGTGGTCGGCGGCCGTCTGCAGCTGAACAGCGCTCTCGTAATCGAGTTCGCCGCGCAGCGTGAGGACACGCACCCGAGCCGCTGACTCGACCTGTATCGAGAACACCTTCGACTGCCTCCGCCTCGCCACCGCCCCGGACGCGTTTCCACGGCCGACATGTGGGCATACACCTTTCCAATGACCCGGGTCAGGGTGGCACAGGTCGCCGAGTCACTTGGCGCACTCGCACGAGGCATGCGACCACGGACCGGGCACACGGCTCCGCCGGTGGCGGCACCGTCGCGACCGGACGGGTCCACCAGCCCGCCCCCTCCTCCGACCAGGTGTTTCGCCGCCAGGGCCGCCCCACGCCGACCGGTGTAAAACGCGGGGGCGCGTACCTCCGGTGGGCGGTCGGAGGCCCCGTCGCCGGCTCATCGGACCGCGGCGGCGCCCCCAAGTGGTAAGACGGTGTCCCCTCCGGCACAGTCGCGGGCCCCTGCACGCGCGGACGGGCGCGGACGTCGGCGGACACCAGCCCCGGGCGGGCTGTACCGGGGTTCGCTGGCAGGACACCGGCCGCCACTGGGAGGTTCGGGGCAGCAGCAGTCGTCCCGTCCGTACGCGACCGGGCATGTCGTTCGTCCCGCCCCTGCCCGATTGCGCTTGCCGGGTGGTCGCCGCGTCGCACGGGTGGTGCGTCCTTGGCCCCCGGCGGCTCACCGGCTTAGCTGACCGCGATCCGACAATGGAGGGTGCCCCCGTGGAACCGCTCATCCGCAGCGCAGCCCTGAGCGGATACGCGCAGCTGTGTCACGCCCTGGGTCTGGACGCTCAGGCGCTGCTGCGCCGGACGGGACTGGGCGTGCAGATCCTGGCCGATCAGGACCGCTGGATCCCGGCCACGGCCGCGGCGCGGGTGCTCGAGCTGTCCGCGGAGGCCAGCGGACGGGAGGACTTCGGTCTCCGCCTGGCGGAGCTGCGCCGCCTGTCCAACCTCGGTACCGTCAGCCTGCTCGTCCGCGAGGAACCGACCATGGGCGATGTGCTGCGGTCCCTGATCAGGTACGAGCGGATGTACAACGAGGCGCTGCGCGCCGGCCTGCGCGAGGCCGGCTCCACCACCACGCTGCACATCGCTCTGGATCTCCCGGGAACGCGGCAGAGCCGCCAGGCCGTGGAACTGGTCGTCGGCGCCTACCATCAGGTACTCACCGACCTGCTCGGCCACCGGCTGCGGTCCAGCCAGGTCTGCTTCACCCACCCGCCCCCCACCGATCTCGGGACGCACCGCCGTGTGTTCGGGGACGATCTGGTGTTCCTGGCGGGCTACAACGGCATCGTGCTGCCCGCACGTGTCCTCGCGGCGCCCAACATCCGGGCCGACCCGGTGTTGCGGCGATACGCCCAGCAGTACGTCGAATCCCTGGCGCCTGCCCTCGACCCGTCCGACACGGAGCGCGTACGGAAGATCATCGAGGTTCTGCTGCCGACCGGCCGGTGCACGGCCGACGAGGTGGCGCGCAGCATAGGCATCGATCGCCGCACGGTGCACCGACGGCTTGCGAAGGCCGGGCAGACCTTCTCCTCCGTCCTCGACGGCGTTCGCACCGACCTCGCACAGCGCTTCGTGGCGGACGGGGGACGCTCGCTCGCCGAGGTGACGCACCTTCTGGGTTTCACCTCACCGGGAGCGTTCTCGCGCTGGTTCCGGGAGCGCTTCGGAACCAGTCCGAGCCGGTGGCGTGGTGATCGCCGACATGCGGCCGGGACGCGGCAGGCGAGATGAGGGCGGACGCTTCCTGAACCCCCCGGCGGACTCGGGCCGTGCCAGGTCGGTCGGAGGTGGTGGGTTTCTCCCAGGGCCGGCGGAGGTCCGCGCCGAGCGGCCGGGCGAGCCGGAGCTGGGTGCGGGCGACGATCAGGATCCAGGTCCAGCGGTCCGCCGCCTCGGGGGTGCGGAGTGAAGCTGCCTGAGGGCCCCTTAGAAGTCATCTCATTCGGTGAGTGCAGGCGCCCCTGAGATCCGGCGGACAGGGGCAGACCGGTCCTCTCAGTGATCAGGTGGATCTTCGAGGCGTACTTGCCCCGGTCGACAGGATTTGGACCTGCGCTCGCCGCGGGCACCGAGTTCATCGAGGGCCAGGCGGTGGAGTTTGGCCCACACCCTGGCCTTCGACCACTCGGCAAACCGCCGGTGAGCCGTGGCTCCGACGGTCCGAACGACGCGGACGGCAACTGCTGCCACGTACAGCTAGACGTGGCCACGAACACGATCGCGGCCAGCATCCCCCGGTCACCGTGCCGGCGCCGCCCGCCGGCACGTCGACGCAGCGGCCGCCGAGGTGAACCGGCTCGTCCGGGTTGAAAACGTTCTTTCCGCTGTGTCCGGCCACCTCCGGCATGCCGCTCGCGACCGACAAGGCGCCCGTTGTCGGGTGTCCCCAAATGGCAAGTCCTGCGTCTCCTTCGGTCAAGCAGCCCAGACCCGTCCAGCTCTACGGTGACACCACCGCAGAGACGCGGCCAGCCACCGGAGGGGGCACACCACTCCCTTGCGCACGTCCCCTTCGGACGGGCCGGTCACAACCGGCTCACCAGGCCCGCGTCCTTGGCTCCGCATCAACCCCTCGCCCCGGTTCGCTGCCCGCACCGCACCTCGCGCGGGTCGCCCGTGACGGGGGTGACCACCGATCCGACAGGAGACGGACCGTGCACTTCCACGACGACTCACTCTTCCCCGAGAACCAGGAAAAGCTGGTGATCCAGGCCGCTCCCTACGGGCCGGAGTGGCTGCCCGGTGACGCCGACGACCTTCCTCTCACGATGGACGAGCACGTACAGGCGGCCGTCGACTGCTACAACGCCGGCGCGACCGTACTGCACATCCACGTGCGCGAGCTCGACGGCAAGGGCTCCAAGCGGATGTCCATGTTCAACGAGCTGCTGGGACGGTTGCGCGAGGCCGTGCCGGACATGGTCCTCCAGATCGGCGGTTCGATCTCATTCGCCCCCGAGGACGAGGGCAGCGAGGCCAAGTGGCTCAGCTACGACACCCGTCACCTGCTGGCCGACCTCACTCCGGCGCCGGACCAGGTGACGATCGCGATCAACACCAGCCAGATGAACATCGTCGAGATCATGACCGACGACGACCTCGAGGGCACCTCGATCGCCAAGCCGGAGTACTACAAGGCCTATCGCGACATGGTCGTCGAAGCCGGCCCGGACTTCTACCTGGAGCACCTGAAGCGCCTGCACGCCGGCGGCATCCAGCCGCACTTCCAGCTCGCCACGCTGGCCCAGCTGGAGACCGTCGAGCGGCTGATCCGGTCCGGCGTCTACACCGGTCCGCTGATCCTCAACTACGTAGCCATCGGCGGCGGCTTCGCCGGTCGCCACCCCGCGGACCTGATCGAGTTCGTCCGCCGTACTCCGGACGGCGCCGTCCTCACCATCGAGAGCTCCATGCGGGCCGTGGCGCCGATGAACGCGATCGGCATCGCCCTCGGCGCCCATGTGCGCGTCGGCAACGAGGACAACCTGTGGCGACGCAAGGGCGAGCGCATGACCACCGTCGAGCAGGTCGAGCAGATGGTCCAGATCTCCGAAGCGCTCGGCCGTGACATCGCCACCGGCGCCGAGGCGAAGAAGATCTACCGGCTCGGGGAGTACTACGCGGACGCCGACGAGACCCTGGCCCGGCTCGGCATGGTGCCCAACCGCCGTCCCGGACAACGCGGTTTCATGCTCCGCGACGTCTGATCTCATCCGTCCGCTTCCGGGCACGCCGCCACCGCACCGGGCCACCGCGTGGTGCTCCGCTCGGCGCGCCCGGCCAAAGGGGCCGCCGGAGCAATCCCCTGACTCCGGCGGCCCCCCTCCTTCCAACCCATTCGCCGCAGCCGCCGTGCCCCCGCACACCCGGCAGGCGTCCGCAACGAACAACGGAGCACTCCCGTGGCACACGCCATCCGCTTCCAGGAGACCGGCGGTCCCGACGTCCTGAACTGGGAAGAGGTCGACGTCGGCGACCCCGGTCCGGGCGAGGTGCGGATCCGGCACGCGGCGGTCGGACTCAACTTCGCCGACACCTACTTCCGTACCGGCCTGTACCCGGCGCCGCTTCCCGCCGGGCTGGGCGTCGAGGCCGCCGGTGTGGTGGAGGCCGTGGGCGAGGGGGTGACGCACGTCGCCGAGGGCGACCGGGTGACGTACACCGGCAGCCCGCTGGGCGCGTACAGCACGGAGCGGGTGATGCCTGCCGATGCCCTGATCAGGCTGCCGGACGCGATCAGCTTCGAGACGGCCGCCGCGATGACCATGCGCGGCCTCACCTCCGCCTACCTGCTGCGCAGGATCCACCCCCTCAAGGCCGGCGACACGATCCTGCTCACCGCGGCGGCGGGCGGTGTCGGTCTCATCCTCTGCCAGTGGGCGAAGCTGCTGGGACTGACCGTGATCGGCACGGTCTCCACCGAGACCAAGGGCGAGCTGGCCCGCGCCCACGGCTGCGACCACGTCGTCCACTACCGGCGCGAGGACGTCGCCGCACGGGTGCGCGAACTGACCGACGGGGCCGGCGTGCCGGTCGTCTTCGACAGCGTCGGCGCCACGACGTTCGCCGGTTCCCTCGCCTCGCTCCGGCGGCGCGGCCTGCTGGTGTGCTTCGGCACGGCCTCCGGGCCGGTGCCGCCCATCGACGCCATGCAACTGGCCCTCAAAGGATCGCTGTTCGTGACCCGGCCCGCGCTCGCCGACTACATCGCGGACCCCGCCGAACGGGCCGAACTGGCCGGCGAGCTCTTCGCCCACGTCGCCTCCGGACGGATCACCGTCGAGGTCAACCAGCGCTACGCCCTGGAGGACGCCGCCCGCGCGCACCGCGAGTTGGAGGCCGGGCGGACCACGGGGTCGTCCGTCTTCGTCCTCTGAACACGCCTGCCCGGCAGATCACCTGACCGCCGTTCACTCCCTCACCAGGAGGAATCCCCGTGGAAAAGACCCTCGCCCCGGTGGAGAGCGCACCCGCGACGGTGCGCGCCCACTCCCTCGGCTCGATCAAGGTCGAGCCGCTGACCTGCACCATCGGCGCCGAACTCTCCGGCGTGCACCTCGGCGACGCTGCGCGCGACAAGGACCTGTTCGCCGAGATCAAGGCCCTGCTCCTCCAGTACAAAGTCCTGTTCCTGCGCGACCAGGACATCACCCGCGCCGAACACGTCGCGTTCGCCGAGCGGTTCGGCGCCCTCGAGGACCACCCGGTGGCCGGCAGCGACCCCGACCACCCCGGCCTGGTCCGCATCTACAAGGACCTCGGCTCGCCCGCCGAGCACTACGAGAACGCCCTCCACACCGACGGGACCTGGCGTGAGACGCCCGCCATGGGGGCCGTGCTGCGCTGCGTGGAGTCACCCCCCGTCGGCGGGGACACCATCTGGGTCAACATGGTCGAGGCGTACCGCCGACTGCCCGACCACGTCAAGACCCAGATCCAGGACCTGCGCGCCCGGCACAGCATCGAGGCGTCCTTCGGCGCCGTCATGCCGCAGGAGAAACGCCACGAGCTGAAGGCCCGCTTCCCGGACGCGGAGCACCCGGTGGTGCGGACCCACCCCGAGACCGGTGAGCAGATCCTCTTCGTCAACAGCTTCACCACGCACTTCGTCAACTTCCACACGCCTGGGAACGTCCGCTTCGGGCAGGACTACGCCCCCGGTGCCCACCTGCTGCTCAACTACCTGCTCAGCCAGGCTGCGGTCCCGGAGTACCAGGTGCGCTGGCGCTGGCAGCCGAACAGCGTGGCCATCTGGGACAACCGCTCCACCCAGCACTACGCCGTCCAGGACTACGGGTCCGCCGTCCGCAAGATGGAGCGCGCCGGGATCACGGGCGACAGACCGTTCTGACCCTTCCTTCAGAAGCTCGCGAGGTGATGACAATGGCGTTTTCCACCACTGAGCAGTCCCCGCCCGAGACGGCCCCCCCGCCCGTCTGGCCGGTGTCCCGGCGTTATGCCTGGGCCGTTTTCGCCTTGAGTTTCGGCCTGCTGCTGTCCGACTACATGTCACGGCAGGTCCTGAACGCCGTCTTTCCCATGCTGAAGGCCCAATGGCTGCTGTCCGACGCGGAGCTGGGATCGCTCAGCGGGGTCGTGGCGCTGGCGGTCGGCGTGCTGGCGTTCCCGTTGTCCTTGCTGGCGGACCGCTGGGGCAGGGTTCGGACCCTGCTGATCGCCGCCACCGTGTGGAGCCTGGCGACGCTGGGATGCGCGGTGTCCGCGGGCTATGGCGAGATGATGACCGGCCGGATCTTCGTCGGCATCGGCGAGGCGGCCTACGGCAGCGTCGGGATCGCGGTGGTCCTGAGCGTCTTCCCGCCCGCGCTCAGGGCCACCCTCTCCGGCGCCTTCATCGCGGGCGGCGCCTTCGGCTCCGTCCTCGGCGTCGCGATCGGCGGCGCGGTGGCCGAGGCGTTCGGCTGGCGCTGGGCGTTCGGCGTGATGGGCGTCTTCGGCCTCCTGCTCGCCGCGTGCTACGGCATCGTGGTCACCGAGAAGCGGCTGCGGCCGCGCGCGGAGACAGACGCGGACACGAGGAAGGCGGCAGGCGGCGGGGCGGCCACCGACGCCCGGCCACAGGCGGACACCGTCGACGGCGCGGCCACCGCCCCGCGCGAGCATCTGCGGGCGCTCCTGCCGCGACTGTTCTCCTCCGCCTCGGTGGTCGGCGCGTACGTCGGCAGCGGACTCCAGCTGTTCATCGCGGGCTCCCTCATCGCCTGGCTGCCCAGCTACTTCGACCGCTACTACCATCTGCCCACGGCGCAGGCCGGCGCCGCCGCCGGGGTCTTCGCCCTGGTCATCGGCGTGGGGATGATCGGCGGCGGGATCGTCTCGGACCGGATCAGCAAAGGGCGGCCGGTCAGGAAGTGGTCTGTCGCGATCGTCTGCAGCCTCGGCTCGATGGTCCTGCTGCTGACCGCCTTCCACCTCCCCACCGGCTCGCTCCAGATCATGACGCTGGCGGCGGGAGCGGTGCTGTCGGCCGGCACGGCCGGCCCGGCCGCCGCCATGGTGGCGAACCTGACCCCGGCGGCCATCGCCGCCACGGCGTTCGCCACCCTCACCCTGGCCAACAGCCTGCTCGGCCTGGCTCCCGGCCCCGCGGTCACGGGCATGCTCGCCGACCGGACGAGCCTGCTCGACGCACTCCGGCTCGTCCCACTCGTCGCACTCGGCGCCACCGTGGCCTTCGTGGTCGGCCGGCACCACTACGAGCGGGATCTGCTCCGCATCACCGGACAGTCCGGGCCGTCCGGGGCGGAGCGCACGCGAACGGAGGCGTCCTCATGACCCGCACCACAACCCCGGCGATCGTGATCGTCCCGGGTCTGCGCGACCACGTGGAGGGGCACTGGCAGACCCTGCTCGCCGGCCGGCTGGCCGAGGCGGGCCGCACCGTCCGCACGGTGCCGCCGCTGACACATGACGGACTCAGCCGCACGGCCCGCGTGGCCGCGCTGGACGAGGTGGTCTCGCGGCTCGCCGGGCCCGTCGTCCTCATCGCCCACAGCGCCGGCGTGATCACCACCGTGCACTGGGCCCAAGAGCACCGGGCCGACGTCCGGGGCGCGCTGCTGGTCACCCCGCCGGACTTCGACACTCCGCTCCCGGAGGGCTATCCCGCCCCCGATGTGCTGGCCGGGAACGGCTGGACACCGGTCCCTCGGTCGGCGCTGCCCTTCCCCAGCATCGTCGCGGCCAGTTCCGACGACCCACTGGGCGGCCTGGACTGCGTCCGTGCGCTGGCCCTGGCCTGGAAGAGCGGGTTCGTGGAGCTGGGAGCCGTGGGGCACCTCAACCCCGCCTCCGGCTACGGCCCGTGGCCGGAGGCGGAAGAGCTGCTCCGCGAACTGGACCCCGCCCCCGCCCCCGGTCACGGCTGAGCCACCGGCCCCCGGCCGGCGACTCCTGGAAAGGCATCGATGAACACCGACACCGACCCCGACCTCCTCTGGTCCCCCGGTCGCCGTGAGACGCAGGACTCCAATGTCGCGTCCTTCCTGCGGTGGCTCGCCACCCATCGGGAGCTGCACTTTTGCGACTACGCCGAGCTCTGGCGATGGAGCTCCACCGACCTGCCCGGCTTCTGGTCCGCCGTATGGGAGTTCTACGGCCTGGACGCCGTGTCCGGCTATGACGAGGTGCTGGCGGACGCCTCCATGCCGGGCGCCAGGTGGTTCACCGGCGCCCGGCTGAACTTCGCCGAACGGTGCTTCGCGCACGCCGCCCACGACCGCCCGGCCCTGGTCTTCGTGGACGAGGACGGGACCCCCGTGGAGACCTCCTGGGAGGAACTGCGCCGGCAGGTCGCGGACGTCGCCGCGGCGCTGCGCCGGATGGGCGTGGGGCCCGGCGACTGCGTGGCCGGCTGGCTTCCCAACCTGCCGCAGACCGTCGTCGCGCTGCTGGCCACGGCCTCCCTCGGCGCGGTGTGGACGGTGTGCTCCCCGGACTTCGGCATGCCCAGCGTCCTCGCCCGGCTGCGGCAGGCACGGCCGGCCGTACTGGTGGCGGCGGACGGCTACCGCCACGGCGGCAAGCGATACGACAAACGCCCGGTCGTCGCCGAGCTGGTGGAGGGGCTGCCCTCCGTACGGCACGTTCTCGCGGTCGGCCACCTCTTCCCCGCGCCGGACGAGCCGTGGGCGCCGCGGACCGACGTACGGCAGCACTCCTGGTCCGCGCTGCCGGCCGCAGAGGGGCCGCTGGAGTTCGCCGACGTACCCTTCGACCACCCCCTGTGGATCCTGTGGTCGTCGGGGACCACCGGGGTGCCCAAGGGGATCGTCCAAGGCCACGGCGGCATCGTCGTGGAACTGCTGAAGGCCCTCGGCCTGGGCGCCGACCTGCGCGCCGAGGACCGCTACCTGTTCGTCACGTCCACCAGCTGGATGGTCTGGAACTTCCTGGTCGGCGGACTGCTGCACGGCAGCACCGTCATCCTCTACGACGGCAGCCCCACGTTCCCCGACGTCCACGGAGCCTGGCGGGTCGCCGAGCGGACCGGAGCCACGATGGTCGGGGTGGGGGCCGCCTACCTCGCCGCCGGGGAGAAGGCGGGCGGGGCCCCGGCGGTCGAACTCGGTCTCGGGGCTCTGCGCTCCATCCTCCAGACCGGCTCGTCGCTGCCGCCCGGCACCTGGCGCTGGGTCCACGACCGGCTCGCGCCCGGTGTCCGGCTCCAGTCGATCTGCGGCGGGACCGACGTGTGCTCCGTGCTGGCGGGCCACTCCCCGCTGCTGCCCGTGCGGGTGGCCCGTATCCCGTGCCCCGCGCTCGGCGTCGCGCTGGCCGCCTGGGACCCCGAGGGGCGGCCGCTGACGGGGGAGCAGGGCGAGATGGTGCTGACTGCGCCCCTGCCGTCCATGCCGCTCCACTTCGTCGGCGACCCCGACGGAGCGCGCTACCGGGACAGCTACTTCGACACGTACCCGGGTGTCTGGCGGCACGGCGACTGGGTCACCGTCCATCACGACCTGTCGGTCGTCGTCTCCGGCCGGTCGGACTCCACGCTCAACCGCATGGGCGTGCGCATGGGCTCCGCCGACCTCTACGCGGTCGTCGAACAGCTCCCCGAAGTCGCGGACAGCCTCGTCGTCGGTGTGGAACGCCCGGACGGCGGCTACTTCATGCCCCTGTTCGTGGTCCCGGCCGGGGGAACCGATCTGGACGAAGCGGTCCGCGAGCGCATCGCGGCCGCCATCCGGCACCGGCTGTCCCCCCGCCACGTGCCCGACATCATCCTGCCGATCGCCGCCGTGCCCCGCACCCTGACCGGGAAGAAGCTGGAGGTGCCCGTCAAGCGCATCCTCCAGGGGGCCCGCGTCGACGAGGTGAGCAGCGCGGGCGCCGTCACGCACCCCGAAATGCTGGCGTGGTTCGCCGAGTTCGCCGGCCGTTCCGCGACGGGCGGGTGAGCCGCACCCTCACGCGGACGACGAAGACGCCTCGGTCCATACCCATGGGCCGAGGCGTCTTCGTCGTCGCCGGCTGGTGGCCAGGAAGCGCGCTCGGGTCGACACCCGACGGGAACCTATGGATCCCCGGAGTGCCGACGGAGTCGTCCGCGGGGGCGGGGGGGACAGACGTTCCAGTCCGCGGCGATGCGCAGCACCGGCACCCCCGCGGGCGGGCGGCGTGCCGGGCGTCCCGTTCAGTATCTCCCCAGTCCTGCCGGCTCCTGCCGGCCCCTCTCGCGACCCACCGGTCCTGCGCCGGGTTCCCTCTCGACGAGGGCCGGTTCCCCGAGGCGCAGGGGAACCGGCGTCATGCCGATGAAGCAGGAGGCGCGGGTCAGCTCGCCGGAGTCGAACCAGGTCCAGGCGCGGTGGCCGGTGATGCGGTCCGGCCGAAGTGCTGCAGGTCCCCGACGCGTGCGGCCGGCGTCCGCAGCCAGGCGCGGAAGTCCGGGCGAGCGGCGTCGGTCTCCCGCCACGAGCGTGCCGCCGGCACCCCGGAGACCCGGCCCTCCCGGTGGGGGCGTGGGCCGGGGTGCCGGCAGCCGGATCCGTCTCGGCGGGGCCGCTATGACAGGCCGCCGCCGAAGACGTATTGGAGGGCCAGGCTGGAGGAGGAGACGACCACCCACAGGCAGGCGCCCAGCAGCAGGGGGCGGGGGCCGGTGCGGCGCAGGGCCGTGAGGTCGGTGGACAGCCCGACGGCGGACAACGCGACGGTGATGAGGAAGACGGACAGCTCCTTGAGGCCCGGATGCACCGGGGCGGGGACGATACCGGCGCTGTTCGCCGCGGCCGCCAGCAGGAAGGCCACGAGGAACCAGGGCACCAATCCGGCCGGCCGCACCGGCGCGGAGGGGGCGGAGCGGGTGCGTCCGGCCAGGAACGCCAGGCCCAGACAGACCGGGATGATCATCAGGGTGCGGGTCAGCTTGACGACCACCGCGTTGTCGACCGCGCCGGGACCGAAGGCGGTGGCGACGGCCACCACGGACGACATGTCGTTGACGGCGGTTCCGGCGAACAGGCCGAAGACCTGGGGATCCATGCCGAGGACGTGGCCGATCAGGGGGAAGACGACGACCGCGGCGATGTTGAAGAGGAAGATCGTCGAGATGGCGTAGGCGACCTCCGCGCTCGCGGCACCGATGACCGGGGTGACCGCGGCGATCGCCGACGCGCCGCATATGCCGGTGCCCGCCCCGATGAGGGTGCGCAGATCGCCGCCGACACCGAGCCGGCGTCCGATGACCCGGGCGGCGAGCAGACAGGCGGCCAGGGAGCCGAGCATGACCGGGAGGGAGCTGCCGCCCACGTGGAGCACCTGGGAGAGCGACAGTTGCGCGCCGAGCAGGGCGACCCCGGCCTGGAGGACGGGTTTGCCGGCCAGGCGCAGGCCGGGCGTGAGGCGGGGGGCCGGTCTGCGGACGGCGGCGACCAGGACGCCGAGGACCACGGCGGTCACCGGACCGCCGAGGACGGGAAGCCGTTCGCCCCCCACCGTGGCCACCACCGCGACGACCAGGGCCACGGCAAGCCCGGGTATCCAGGACCCGCGCACCGGCCGGGCGGCGACCGCCCCGGTCGCGGCGGGGTCGTCCGGCCGGGGGCCGCGGTCCGGGCTGGACCGGGGCCCCCGGGCGTCCCGCTGCTTCCTCACGAGTGCGACTCTCGTCCGCCGCCGTGCCCCGGGGCCGCCTGCTCCGCGACGACGATCTCGCGCTTGAGGATCTTGCCGGTGGCGCCCTTGGGGAGCGCGTCGGTGAAGGTGACGATCCGCGGATACTTGTAGGCGGCCACCCGTTCCCTGACGAAGTGCCGGATCTCCTCGGCGGTGGCCTCCGCGCCGTCCCTGAGAGCCACCACGGCCGCGATCTCCTCGCCGTGGATGTCGTGCGGCACACCGACCACGGCGGCCTCGGCGACGGCCGGATGCTCGTAGAGGACCTCCTCGATCTCGCGCGGGTAGACGTTGTAGCCGCCGCGGATGACGAGGTCCTTCTTGCGGTCGACGATGAAGTAGTAGCCGTCCTCGTCGACGCGGGCGAGGTCACCGGTGTGGAACCAGCCGTCGCGGACGGCCTCCGCGGTCGCTTCCGGGCGGTTGCGGTACCCCTTCATCACGTTCTCCCCGCGGATCGCGATCTCTCCGACCTCGCCCGGGCCCACGTCGGTGCCGTCGTCCGCGACGAGCCGGGCCTCGACCCCGCGGATGGGCACCCCGATCGAGCCGGCCTTGCGGGGGCGGTCCGGGGGGTTGAACACGGCGACCGGCGAGGTCTCCGACAGCCCGTAGCCCTCCAGCACCGTGACACCGAATTCCCGTTCGAAACCGTGCAGCACCTCCACCGGCAAGGAGGCACCACCGGACACGGCGAGACGCAGCCGGGACAGGTCGTGGTCCTCCGGCACCCCGGCGGCGTTGAGCAGGGCCGTGTACATGGTGGGGACGCCGAGGAAGACGGTCACCCGGTCCCGGTGCAGGACCCGCAGCGCCGCGGCCGGCTCGAACCGTGGCAGCAGGGTCAAGGTGGCGCCGGCGACGACGGCGGCGTTGAGGGCGCAGGTCTGCCCGAAAGCGTGGAACAGCGGCAGTCCGCCGAACAGGACGTCGTCCGGCCCGACCCGGATCAGCGTCTCCACCGTCGTGACCGCGTTGGTCGACAGGTTGCGGTGGGTGAGCTCGGCGCCCTTCGGGGTGCCTGTCGTCCCGGAGGTGTAGAGGATGACGGCAGTGTCGCCACCGCCCCGTCCGACGACCTCGGCCATGGGCTCGGTCGCCCGGATCAAGGCCTCGAACTTCGCATCGGTGACCAGGCACTCCACCCCGGTCCCGGCTGCGGCCTTCGCCACCTCCGCCGCGAAGAGGGGAGCCGCCAGAACGATCCGGGAGCCGGAGTCCCCCAGGGTGTGGGCCACTTCGCGGGACTTGAGCAGCGGATTCATCGGGACGACGACACAGCCGGCCCGCAGGATGCCGTAGTAGGCGACCGGGAAGAGAGTGACGTTGGGCATGACCAGCGCGACGCGATCACCAGGCTGGACACCCCGCTCCCGCAGGAGGGTGGCGACGCGTGCGGCGGCGTCGTCCAGCTGGGCGTAGGTGAGGACTGTGTCGTCCTGGCGTACGGCGATCCGGTCGCCGTGAACCCTGGCCGATTCCGCCAGGGCTGCCGCGAGGTTGTTCATTCGTCGTCCGTTCCGTCGGGACCCGAGGGGTGGGTGGTGGGGAGACGGCAGGAGCCGCCGGTGTCGCCGGAGCCGGGGATCGAGGCCAGGTCGCGGGGGGTGACCCCGCCACGGCCGGAGCCGTCCCCGGCGTGCGGGAGGTCACCCCAGAAGTGCGAAGGGAAGTCGCGTCCCTGACGCAGGGTCAGCCAGAGCCGCAACAGGTGGCGCTTGCGTTCGGGCTCGGCGAAGTCCTCGTACTGCGTGCGGGAGTGCAGGACCGCGTAGTTGTTGACCAGCAGCAGGTCGCCGGGCCCGAGGTCGAGGTCCAGGCGGTGCCGCGGGGAGCCTGCCGCCTCGTCGACGAGGTCGAACAGCTCCACGTCGGCCCGCTCCAGACGCGGGACCCCGGAGCTGCGCTGGGCCGACTCCAGGTAGCGGCGGTGGTAGCGCATGCTGAGCTTCCCTCCGTGCCAGGTGGCGAGGGGGACTGCGTGGTAGGGGCGCTCGCCGGGGGCGTTTTCACCCCGGCGGTCGAGGTAGTGGGTGCGGTACAGCCGCTCGACGAGATCGGGGCGGCGCGCCAGGACGGCGTTGTGGACCGCGCCGGCACTCACCAGGGACATACGCGCGCCGGCGCGGGGCGGAGTCAGACACAAGAGCCCGAGCACGTCGGACCCGTCGGTGTGGAAAGGCAGCGCCTGTCTCGTCTGGTAGCCACGCGTGGACGGGTCGGCCAGGGTGCGTCCGGTGTCACGGACGTGACCGAGCATGTGACCGGCCGCGTTCTGCGACACCGGGACGCCCAGGTGCTGCCCGAGCCCCCAGAACAGGGTGCTCACCGCCGCCCTGCCATACCGTTCGACGGGGATGCGTCGGATCAGGACGAACCCCCGGCCGTTCTCCAGCACGTCGACGACGCGTTCCAGCACACCGGCCAGGGTCGGCAGCGGGAAGTCGGCGGCCCCCACCTTCAGCAGCGGGAGATCGCGCCCGCGGACCGCGCACAGCGCGGACTCGAGCTCCTCGATCTGCCCGGGCGACAGCCGCAGAACCCACTCCTCGGAGTCGGCCAGGTCCGCCCCGCTCCAGACGGCCGGCCCCGTGCAGGACCGGCGCAGTACCTCCATCGCGTTCGTGTGCACCGCGGACACATTTCTCCCCTCCGAGTGCCTGACGGATGTCCGATGGAGCGGCACGGATGCCTTGCGCCCCCGCTGTCCCGGCGCCGGATTTACGAGGGATTCACTCCATCGAGAGTGGTGCCACAGTAGGACAGCCCGTGTCGCGATGCTTGACGTGACGTGACGTCTGACTTATCAATCAGGGACACACCCCGGGGAGTGCGCCCATGATGAAACCCCTCGTCCGCAACGCCGCCCTGAGCGGCTACGTAGAACTGAGCCAGTCACTCGGCATCGACCCGCGAGCCCTGATGAAGCGGGTCGGTCTGGACCCCGCCGGCCTCGCGGTCCAGGACCGGTGGATATCCGGCGTGGCCGTGATCCAGCTGCTCGAGCTGTCGGCGGCGGCCGCCGGCCGGGAGGATTTCGGCCTGCTCCTCGCCGAGCGGCGCCGCTTCTCCAACCTGGGGCCCATCAGCCTGGTCATTCGCGAGGAACCCAACGTCCGCAGCGCGCTCGAACTCCTCGTCCGCCATGAGCACATGTACAACGAACTGCTGCACAGCAGACTGTCCGAAGTGAACGGCCTGGCCACACTCAAGGTGAACCTGGAGCCGGGGGAGACGACACCGACCCGCCAGTCCGTGGAACTCGCCGTCGGCGCCTTCCACCAAGTGCTGCGCACCTTCCTCGGCACCCGGTGGCAGGCACTGTCCGTATGCCTCACACACGGAGCGCCGAAGGACTCCGGGAGTCACCAGCGCGTGTTCGGTCCCGTGGTGGAATTCGACGCCGAATTCGACGGGATTGTCTTCTACGCCAGCGACCTCCACACCCCCAACCCCCTGGGGGATCCGATGCTGCGGGCCTACGCACGGCAGTTCTTCGACGCGATCGCGACCTCGCGGGACACGACCGTGCTGGACCGGGTGCGGGACCTGATCGAGGTCCTGCTGCCGACCGGCCGGTGTTCCATCGAGCAGGTCGCCGGCAGTTTGGGAGTCGACCGCCGGACCGTACACCGCCACCTGGCAGCCTCGGGCCAGACGTTCTCCTCCGTCCTCAACGCGACGCGCAGCCAACTGGCGGAACAGCTCGTACCCAACCCCAGGCGTTCGCTGACGGAGATCTCCGGTCTGCTCGGGTTCTCCGCGCCGAGCGCCTTCTCCCGCTGGTTCCGCGAGCAGTTCGGCTGCAGCGCGCGGGAATGGCGCACCCGACGCGCTGAACAGGGCCCGGAGAGACGGTGACCCCGGGGGAGCGCCGGACGGGGCATGCGGGTTGCGCCAAGACCAAGCCCGCGCCGCAGCAATCTTCTGCAGCGTCAGCCCTCAACGCCCCGACCTCATACACCCGTCGAGCAGCGGGCTGGCTCGCAGCAGCCGCAGCCGACCTCCAGGCCCCGGCTGGCAAACTCGCCCTACAGCCCCTGCTCGACCGACTCACGGCCGGCGACCGCTGCAACACTCGACTCGCCGCCAGTGCAGTCACACCATCCGCAGCCGACTCGTCGACGTCGTCGGTGGGGACGTGATGTACGAACCGTCCGGCCACCAGCTCGCAGAAGACGACGTGGTCGAGCCTTCCTCGCCGCCGCGGCCCGCCTGGTCGTCGGCCCTAGCGCGCCCGACCACTTCCACGCCCTCGCTGACGGCCCAGCAAGTTACGAGCTGGGACGCGCCACACAGGGTCGCCGTACCTCATGCGTGATGAACTGTGGCCCGGCTTCGAGACGTTGATCTCGTCTCGGACAAGAGAGAGGGGGAGGGACCGTGGTCCTTGGTGGGGGGACGTGGCAGCGACTGACCGCCGTGGTACTCGTCATGGCGGTGGCGGCCGGGTGTACGGGGCAGGGCGAAGGCGCGGGCGGCGGAAACGGCGAAGACCTGCTGCGGAACCACGACTGGACGCAGATGCCGGGCACCACCGCGGGGAACGGCATCCTGCGGGTCAGCGCATTGGATCGGCACATCGTGGAGCAGGACTCCTCCGGCGGTCAGCCCAACCCCCCGCTGAACCTGGCCGGCCCGCACCTGAGGTCCGATGGCGACTTCACCGTCACTGCGCGCATGTCCGGTGTGGGTGACGATGACGGCGACTCATGGCTGCGGCTGTACGGACGGGTACCGGTCATCTACGACGAGTGGCGGCAGGAGCGGCCCTCGCTCCGCGTCGGCGTGACCGCTGACGGACAAGTGAAGGTACAGATATGGGACGGCGAGGGCGATGAGCCGGCCACCTCCAAGGAGTTCGACTGCGGCTGCTCCGGGACGGTGACGCTCGCCGTGTCGAGCATCGGTGACACATTCCGCGTAAAAGCGGACGGGCGACCGCTGGGAACCGTGCAGGACCCGGGGGTGTTCGCCGAGGGCACTGTCTGGTTCGGTCTGGAGGCGGACGCGGGCGAAGACGAGCGCCGCGAGGGATGGCGTCTGACGCAGCTGATCGCGCGGGCAGAGAGCGGTGACTCGCTCCGCGTGATCAAGGCGCCGCAGCTACGCCAGGAGCAGTCCGACGACTCGCTGCGTGCACGCGCCGCAGACGTGGGGCGGCCGTTCGACGTCGGCGCCGCCCTGGCCGAGAACCCGCTGCTCACCGACTCACGCTACCGGGCGCTCGCGGGGAGCCAGTTCTCCATGCTCACTCCGGAGAACGCGTTCAAGCCACAGTTCCTCCACCCACGCCGGGGCGTCTACGACTTCCGCGACGCGGACCTACTCGTACGCTTCGCCCGCGCAAACGACATGAAGGTGCACGCGCACACCCTCGTCTGGCACGAGGCTCTGCCCAACTGGATGCGGGAGAACGACGACCCCGAGGAGGTGCGCCGGACCATGCTCCGGCACATCGCCATGGTCGCCGGGCACTTCAAGGGAAAGGTCGCGGAATGGGATGTGGTCAACGAGCCCATGTCCGACGACGAGAAGAGCTACACCAACGAAGATCTCGGTCTGCGCTCCGAGCAGAACCCGTGGTTCGAGGCCATGGGCGAGGAGTACGTCGACGAGGCGTTCAGGGCCGCCCACCGGGCCGATCCGAAGGCACGGCTGTTCCTCAACGAGTACGGGATCGAGGAGGAAGGCGAGCGGTGGGACGCCCTTTACGATCTGGTCAGGCGACTCAAGGAACGCGGCGTACCGATCGACGGTGTGGGTTTCCAGAACCATGAGTACGCACCCGGCGACCGCATCGACCCGGAGACCTTCCGCAGCCATGTGCGGGATCTGGCGGAGCTCGGGGTTCAGGCGCGGGTGTCGGAGATGGACGTCCCCATAGGTGAGGACGAGCAGGACGGGCGGCAGACCCAGGCAGATGAGATGGCGGGCAAGCTGCGGGTCTGCCTGGAGGAGCCGAACTGCACCTCGTTCTCCACGTGGGGATTCACCGACCGGTACGGTTCCACCGCCGACACCAAGATCTATCCTCCGCGCACGGCAGATTCCCTGCCGTGGGACGCGGCCCTGCGGCCGAAACTGGCGTACGAGCGCCTGCTCGAGGCCTTTGACGAGGCGTGAGGAATCAAGGTGCGATCTCTCGGTTTGGTGTCGATGGAACTGGATGGCCCCTCGTCACTCGCTGACAGACCTGTTTGGGATCATGCCCGCATGGACTTTGACCTCGCCCCACCCACCGGCGTTGGCCCGTTGCGGATCGGCATGACTCGGCAATTGGCCAACGCGGCGCTGGACTCACTCCGCGATCTCTCCGCGGTCTCGGCGTCCGACCGTCCGGGGCAGCACGTCTTCCGTCCCAGTGGACTGATGATCAGTATCCACTGCACGCGAGACGTGCTCGAAGCCATCGAGCTCGGGAGGCCGTCGACTCAGACGGACCGAGTCGTCTTCCGGGGCCTGGACGTGTTCGCGCTCCCGGCCCGCGAGCTGGTGCAACGCATGGGCGAGTACACCTCGATCGAGGCAGACCCTGACGATCCAGCGTCCTTCGTCGCCTCTGACCTGCTCCTGAGCTTCTGGCGCCCGTTCGCGGCGGACGACGAGCCAGAGGAAGAGCAGGGCTATTTCTTCAGCTCGGTTCTGCTGGCGCGGCCTGGCTACTACGACACCCCTGCTCAGGCTGCGGAGCGACGCCAGCAGAGTTCGTGACGGGCCCGTCAGGAGGCCAGTAGGACTCGTATCCGCAGGAGGCCGAAGCCAGCCCGACCGTACATCTGGCGCTTGATCATTTTGATTCGATTGACGTGGCCCTCAACGACGCCGGAGCTCCAGGGCAGTGCGAGGCTGGCGGTGACGGCGGCGGAAGATGCCCACCACCAGGCAAGATCACCGACGTAACGAAGCACTACTAGGTGCGGTTCGAAGAACTCACCGTGCGGTACCCACAGGGGTCACCGAGCGGCGGGGAATGCCTACTCCTTGACCTGCTTCGGGTCGATCGGAATCTCGCGTGCCGTGTTCTCGGCGCGCTCCTCGGCGCCCAGCTTCAGCGTTGCGGTTCCGCAGCAGCGGTCGTACTGGTTCTGCCAGTCCGTCATGAACGCGTCATAGCTGGACTGGCCGACCAGCTTCAGGTCCGACTCGTCGTTGTGCCAGACGCCGTTGCTCGTCCAGTTCGCGGAGCCGACGAACACGATTTGGGAGTTGACCGCACCCGCGTAGCTGCCGCTGACCGTCATGTACTTGTCGTGCGTGTAGTGCAGGGCGTGGCCGTTCGCGTCGGTTCCGCGGCTGGTGTCGTGCACGGAGATGTTCGGCCGGTCCTTCAGGTAGTTCTGCACGCTGCTGTCGACCTGGCCGGCGGTGAGGAGTATGCGGATCTTGACGCCGGTCTGTGCGAGGCTCACCAGCTTCTTCGGCAGTTCGAGATAGTTCCGGTCGCCCGGCTGCCCGTGAGAGGTCCATTCGAACATGGCTATGTTGATCGTGGCCGGCGCCTTGACGTTGTTCAGAAAGTCGACCCAGGTGTCGCTCTTGGAGCGTGCTTTGGGCCACTGGTAGGAGGGCGGGGACAGTGTCCTGGCCGCCTGGCCGTCGGTGGAGCTGTAGTAGTCGGGCATCAGCGGGCCCGGACCGTTGAGCGCCCCCTTGGCCATGGCGGTGAAGTAGCGGACGTAGGAGTTGTACAGGTCGACGTTGCCCATGACGGTGGCGCTGCTGTTCCACGCGGTATTGGCCTGGGCGGGCGTGGGGTTGGCGCTGCTGACGGTCACGGTCCTGTTCGCGTCGCTCCCGCCGCTGAACATGTAGAACTTCGCGTGCAGGGCGGAGCCGGAATAGTGCGTCAGGCAGCCGCCCGGGCACAGCGCGGCGAAGCTGGAGGCTTGCGGATCGTTGCCCAGCTCGGTGACCAATGACTGCCAGATCGCGTTGTCGCTGTGCACGTCCATCAGCGCCTTGACGATGACGCCGCGCTGATGCGCGGCGATCAGGGCGTTGGCGAAGTCCGGGCCCGGCTGCGTGCCGCCGATTGAGTACATGGCGACGCGTATGGTCTGCCCGCAACTGGCGCTGTTGATCGACTCGATGATCGGGCCCATGACGTTCATCCGGGCGTCGGGGTTCTCCGGGTCGTTGAAGCGAGGACCCGGTGTCGAGGTGAACGTCCGGGACTCGCAACTGAGGGGAGGCTTGGCCTTCTTGACCGCAGCGTGCGCCGGGGTCGGCGACAGCGCGGTGACGGCCAGTGCACTGATCAACGTGAGCGTTCGCTTCATGGACGGGCCTTTCGCTGGGCTGTTGCCGATGACGAGTCGGGCGTTGCTGTGCTGATCGCCCCATGGGTGGTCGCCGAGGCGAGCCCGGCAGCCGGCGTTCGCCCAGAACGTCGCACAGCCCTCCCCGTTCGACCTCCGCCGTGCGGTCGTGACGGAGTGGGCCGCGCCGGCCGAGCCCCCGGCGCGGCGTGAAAGCCCCCGGTCAGGGGCGCTGCCGCGACGTTCGCGGTAAGGACGTGGACGCGTGTCGGGAGCGGGGCCGGGAATGCGCCTGTACTCGGCCATGCGTTGGAATCCTGCGATGGGACCGGGGCAACCCGGTCGATGAAGTGCTGGTCCGTCGGAGCCTGCCCAAAGTTGTTCCATGTATGACCCACTGATCCACTGTTCGGCAAACAGGAGACTCACGAAGGCGTCGAAGGGTTGCACGAGGAGGCAGGAAAGCAGGTACGCAGGCAGGGAAGTTGGAAGTGGGGACGGGCCACGGGAGCGGTGCCGTTCACGAGCGCATGAGGCAGCCGAGTGCGGCATGACGGATGACCAACGAGGCCCCGGAGCAGAGCGATCGAGACCTTCGGCAGCTCGATCGACAGCCCGGGGCCTCGCTCGTTGCGCTGGCCGGGGTCACCTGATCGGGGCCCGCCTCGCGCGCTCGCATGCGTGCCGGGGCGCCGACCCGCTCGGTCCGCGGGGGCTCGCGGGCACGGCCGCTATACGCTCTCGAGGAGGAGCTGGGAGCCGGCTGTGATGAGGCCGGGGACCGTGAAGTCGAGCTTCACTGTGCGCGTGGCTCCGGTGGCGAGGGTGTAGGTGCCTATGGTGTTGCGGGGGACGGTCGGGCGGACGTAGACGGTCTGGAGCTGGGAGGCCGCGCCGTCGACCGAGACGGCCATCGCGCCATTCCAGGTGTTGCCGGGGACGACGGTGGAAGCGGTGACGCTGGAGCCGAAGACGAGCCGTGCGGTGCGGGGCCCCGAGGACGGGTTGCGCAGGGCGATCTCGACCAAGTAGCGGGCGCCGTAGTTGCCCCAGCTGCGCTGGGAGGAGTCGCGGAGGGCGGCGGTGGCGGGCGCTGTCTGGTCCAGGGCGGCCACCTGGCGCTCGGTGGTGTTGAGGGCCAGCCCCAGGTGGCTGCCGGCGGCCGGGACGTCGATCGCGATGCGACCGGTTGTCCATCGGGATGGTCGAGGCCGCCGTCGACGGAGAGTTCGGTACCGGTGACGAAGCTGCTTTGGTCGCCGGCGAGGAAGACGGCGGCCGCCTCGTCGGGCGGAACGTGCACACTCGTTCTGTTCGCTGGCTGTACCGCCGCGTCAGGCCTGCGACTTGCTCGACGAACGTCCGCCCGCCCGCAAGAGGGGTCTTCGCATTGAAGCGCCGGACACGAAGACACAGCCCCCCGCCGTCCCACCACCGGGAGGTCAGCTGGGAACCGCAGGTAGGACCCGTATGCACCCGTCCCGAAGACGTACGGGCTTACGTGCTCGTCGAAGATGACAGGCTCCTCGGCTACGGGGAATTGTGGCTCGACGCCGAGGAGAACGAGGCGGAGCCGGCCCGGCTCACGCGACCGGTCGTGGCCGTCTTCCACACCGGCACCCGCACCGGCTCCTGTCGGTGATCATCAACCCGGCAGACACATCCGATCGACCGGCGGAATGGGCAAGCGGACAGGCCCTAGCCGAGGCGCCTCTGCCGCCGGTAACGGATGATCAGGAAGGTGATCGCAGTCAGCTGGGCGAAGGCCCAGATGCCGAGCTCCACTTCTCCCATGCCCCCGCCGAGTGCTATCAGCGCCAGGGCGAAGACGGCGATGACCGCCACGAGGTTCACGATCAAGTTGCGCAAGGTTCCTGCCCCCATCCACGTCGACTCGCGCTGTGACGAGGATGATCGCAGCCGGCGGGCTCCGCGTAAAGATCTTGGCCGACAGTCATGCATCGCACCCGGACATACCGTCTGGGAGACGCGTCCGGATCGCGCTTGCCGCACCTGCGGCCAGTGAGCATTCTCGGCGTTGCCGCCCAAGGGGTGAGGACGGCTTCGGGACCGGTCATGGCGGCGACGTAGGCGTGGGCGGTGTCGATGGACATCCCGAAGCCGACCGCGATCCGGGCCAGGTGTCGTGATGGCGCAGGTGCACCAGCGCGACGGGCGCGCGCTGGTGCGGCGGGAGTTCGCACCTGCGGTCACCCTCACGGGTGAACGACGAGCATCGTGACCCACTCGACGAGGGTGTGCGGAAGGTCGAGTGCGGCAGGACAGAGCACCAACAGGGCTCCTGTGCCGGTGTGTTGGGACTTCGAACACCTCCACCAACGGAACGGGATCCTCGTGCGTTGCGCCCCTTCCTCGACCTGACCGGCGCCCCCGATCCGCGGCCACGCTGAGAACGCTCAGTGGGTGACGTGGAATTCGTTGCCGCCGGCGTCGAGGAACTCGCCGGGTCCGCGGTCGCTACGGGTGACTTCCAATCGTAGCCTGTTCCGTGTCGTTTTCGGCGCCGCAGGCGGCCCCATCACCAGCGAGACCGTGCTGGTGGGCGTCCGTCGAAGCCGGACGCCCCAGTCGTGGGACTCGACCGCGTGCCAGTCGGCCTGGGACTGCCAGAAGGACGGCTGCACGTAGCGGTCCTCTTCGGCCACGTCGAGGCAGAGCGCGACGAGTCCAGCGTCTGCACGTACTCCGTGATGCGCGGGACGCAGCACGCAGAGCTCGTTGCCCTCCGGATCAGCCAGCACATCCCAGGGGACGTCCCCTTGGCCGATGTCGACCCGCGTCGCACCGAGTGTGAGCAGGCGCGCCACCTCGACCTCCCAGTCCGGCCCCCCGGCCAGGTCGAGGTGGAGTCGGTTCTTGCCCGCCTTCGGCTTGGCCGTCGGCTCGAACCGCAGCCGCAGGCCGTCCGTCCGGCCCCGCGTCGCGTCCTGCCAGACGCGGTCCATACGCGCGACATCCAGCGCGTCGATCACGATCCCTGTCAGCATTCCGTTCCCCAAGCTGTCGAAGGCGAATTCGAGGAACCCTTCCCCGTGCTCAGGCGACCTTGTCGCACAGCGGCTCGACCGAGCCGTGCAGCAGGTCCAGGGTCTTGTACCCGTCGGCCGATACCTCCAGCGTGTACGTGCCGTCCACGGTGTACAGGCCGCGCGCCACGTTCCCCCCCCGTCCTCGCCGAAGCCGGCCAGGATCGGACCGGTGACGTACCAGGTCTGCGAGCGGTCCGCGCGGATCACCACGATGGCCCGGCCGCTCGCGTCCGCGTCGTAGGAGACACCGGTCCCTGAGTTGATCACCCGGACCACCAGCGTGCCCTTGTACTCGACCATCCGAGTGCCGTCCCTCCTCCTGTTGGAGGCCGGCCGGCCCGTCCCCACCGCCCGCCTCGCCGACCTGCTGAAGCACAGCGACGCAGCAGCGGAGCGTCCGCACGCGGTCCCTCAGAGCGTGAGTACCGCTCGTGTGGAGAAGTCTTCGTACATATCCTCTCCGTCCGGTCCGTACACGAACTCGGCCATGTCGGGGTTGCGGTTGGCGGTCGCCAGGGGGAGCCAGGCCAGCAGGTGGCCGTAGCCGCCGCACACCGACTCGCCCCCGTCGCCGCCGTGGACCGCGGTGACATCGCTGGTCAGCTCGGCGCGGTAGGTGTCGTAGGCGATGTGCAGGCCGAAGGCGTTCAGTTCGTTGTGCGGGCCGGTGTCGTAGCCGTAGGGAATGCGGTCGAGGGGACAGTCGTCGCCCCACCGGAAGAGGGTGTCCGCCCCGGCGCCGCAGGCGTGTTCCCACTCGTCGGGGCTGGGCATCCGCAAACCACGGATGGAGAGGGCAGCCGGCAGGTTGGCCGGAGGTTCGGTCAGGGACTCGTCCTCCACGGCCATGAGAACGGTGTCCAGGTGAACGCTGCGGGGAGCGCTGAGGATCCGCGCGAGGTGGGTCCGCAGATCGGGCCCGTAGCCGTAACCCTGCTCCCGGCTCTCGGCGTAGTCGGCGGCCTGCTGTGCGGTCGGCTGCCAGGTGTTGAGGTCGAAGCCCAGGGACACCTGCCCTCCGGGTATCAGTGCGAACTCCTGCCTGTCCCGTTCGACCCGGACGCGGTGCAGCGGTGAACCGAGGTGATCGCTGGCCTCGAAGAGTGACACTCGGCCGCCCACGTGGACAGCGGCATTTTGGGCGATCCTCCGGGCGGTGACCTCGTCGAAGGTCCGCCACAGGTCGAGAGTGAGATCAGCGAGCGACATGGCCGGCAGTGTGGCACGCGGCACTGACACAGCACCGAAGGACGAAAGCCGCCAGGCGAGGGCACCTCGAAACGCGCTGCGCCGCAGCACCGTTGCCCACCGGGCCCGCCTCCGGCAGAGCGAAGCCCTTCGTGTAGGCGAAGCGGCCTGTTGCTTCCGTGGGCTGTCGTGGGGCGGGGTGGTGCCGGGTCTCGGGGTGACCTGGCACCACCCTTCCGCACCTTCGTCCCCGCCGCGCGGCTGGCCTGCTCCCCGCACCCGCGGGGATGATCCATCTCCATGCCGAGAGCTGTGGCGACGAGTTTGGGGTCAAGGGTGATCAACCAGCTCGGCGAGCCGGGTGCTCCGCAGGGTCCGCGGTGGGACGCCACAGGGGTCGAGGACGTCGCTGACATAGGCGGTCGAAGCTCCTACCCGGCCGGATTCGGTGATCTTTGTGACGATCACGTTGGGGTTGTCGTGCTGGCTCCCGCGGTGGGCCAGGCATCGTTGAAGCACCGACCAGCTGGCCGGGGTGATCTCCATCAACGGCCCCAGCTGCCCGCTGAAGGACCGCCTCCAGGCCATCGATCGAGAGAACGACGTGACCTGACCAGCTGCGATCAGGACACCGGATCCTCGCCAGGCGGGATGAAGGCGTCGGCGCCATGGGCATCCTCGACATGCCCCTGAGCATCGACCGTGATGGCCGTCGCCCGCCCCTGGGACGTGATGAGCCAGGCCAGTACCTGTTCCGTCAGCGGCGTTCCCCCTGGGCCCTCGTCCTTCCAGTGCACCCGCCACCCTCCACCAGGCACCGCGGCCACGACCTGGTCAGCTCGCTCCAGGTGGGAGAAGTCCTCGTAGTCCGTCACCGGACGCAGGGCACCACGCTTGGGATCGACGACCAAGGCCGTTCCGGACGTTTGGTCCCAGCCCTCCACACCCACCATGCGGCCGACCTCGGTGTCGGTGCCATTGAAGATCGCGGTCCAGCCGGTCTGATTGAAATAGCGAAGAGACACCGCTCCATCATCTCGAACCACGACGCCCACGCTTCACAGGTCTCCTTGCTCTGCACGTTCATCCGTACGCGGCTCTGCACATAAGCGAGTACGCCGACACCCGGCAACACTTGACCTAAGCCAGCAGCAGGAGCTCACGGTGGCTCTTCCCCGGCCGTCAGCCCGGACAGCCGATGAGCCCGGTCAGCCTGCAAGTCCATCTGCGTGAGATCGGCGTTCCTCCACAGCGCGGCAGAACCTCCGCGATCCGTCGGCTCGTCCTCCAAGTCCCGGCCCCCGTCATCGCGAAAGCACTCGGCTACCACGACAGGACCGCCACCCGCCTGGTCACCGAAGCTGGCGGAACCTGGACGCTCCTGGTGATCACTCGCGGTGACCGCCAGGAGAGGTTCGGCCGTTGCCTCACACGACCGATGCGCGGAAAGGGTCAGTGGGAATGATCTCCGCCTCGTCGAAGAGCTGCTCCAACGCCTCATGCCCCTGATGCCTGCGGAACTCGATCTCGGCGGCCGTCACAGGCAAGGTCCACAGGATGCGGGCATGCCCCCCGGGTAGCGGACAGTGTTCAAGGTCAGGTCCGTGGAGATAGGGCAGGCTGATCAGCAGGTGGTCGCAGTTCGAGCCCGGCACCCATGGTTCACCGATCGGCATGCTGTGCTCCAGGTCGAGCTGATGCCCACCACAGTGGTAGTACGTGATCATGGCCATGAGGTCGATGAACTGCTGGTCGCGGACGTGGGCGGTCATGACGAACTCAAGCCCATGACCGTCCTTCTCCATCGCAGCCCAGCACCCGGCGGTCACATAGGCCCAGCTATCGCTGCGCGGACCGGGGCCGACAACGAGAACCCGCAGGTCGAGCAGAACCTCGCGCCGGTCCGGTCCCAGGTCGCAGATGACGACCTCAACGGAATGCCCCTCGAAGAAAGCACGGACATGTGACTCAACGGCCTCCACGGCCAGCAGCCTTGCATCACTCACCGCGCGATCATGCCAGACCCAATGAACCGGCCCGACTTCTCACCAGCGTCATGGTCCGTGGGCCTCAGCCGCGAATACGCGACATGCGGGCCTACCAGTCCCGAGGCCGATCCCGGGTGCTTGGCAGTGCGACCACGCCGGTCGAGGAGATCGAGCTACACGCGTGCGCCCTGCAGTGGGAGAACTCGCTCGGCGCAACGTTGCCGCCGACGGATCGGACACGCATGCGGAGCCGAGAGTATCAGCGCCGGAATCGGCCAAACACGCGCCCCTGGGCGCCGCCTGACTGTTTGTCCTCGGTGGGCCCCTCAGGCTCGCGTACATCCACGAGTTCCGCCACCGAGACCCGAAAGTCGGCGGAGACATATCCGTGGCTCTTTCTGAAGAGGACGCGGAGTGCCCCATCGGGCGCACGGTAGATCTCCCGCGTGTGATCACGCGCGTATCCGTAGCGGTTGTGTGTCCGGGCCACTTCCAGAGCCAGGTCCCACGCCGCGCTGGCCTCATCACCCGCGGGGATCGTTTTGGCGACCCGATAGTTGTAGTCGCCGCCGACCGACTCCGACTGCTCGATGAGCACGAACCATCCTGTGGCCGTCATCAACATCCCCCCGCACCGCAACCGTAGGCGACCAGAGCCTACTGCCTCAGCCGTGGAGCCTGATCTTGCTGGTCGGGGTGGGTGCGGAGACGGCTGCGGCCGCCGTCGACCATCGCGAGTTGTGTCGACAATCAAAGATCATGCGGTGGCCGCAGGTCACAGCGTAGTGCCTGTCCGGTGGCGGGCGACGTTCGAGGTGGTTGCTGGTCCGCCGAAACCGGGGAAGTGGCGAACTCGCCTTCTACCGCTGCTTCTCACCGCACCCGGTCCCGCGGTCCGATCTGGTGCGCGTGGCAGGGGAAACGGCTGGACAGTGGAGGAGACCTTGCAGGCTGGCAAGAGCCTGGCGGGCCTCAACGAACACCAGGTCCGCCGCTGGACCTCCTGGCATCGGTGGGTCACCCTCGCCATGGTCACCCACGCCTTCCTGGCTCGGCTGGTCCACCTGGCGACGCCGGTACCAAGCCCGCGCCCGCGACTCGCACTACCGACGACGGCATGCAGCCGCACGACCATGAAGATCACGATCTACGGCTGGAGTACTACTCCACTTGACGGGGTGATGTCGGCTGGCGTGGGCCATCGGTCATCTGCGCCGTGGCCACCGACATGGGCCGACCCGCGGTGTGCATACTGTGACCGGCAGAGGAGCCGTCCTCCGACCGAACGGCGATGGGTGGGGCCGACAGCCACGGGCCGGGCCGGACGATCAAGGAGACCAGCGATGGATGTCAAGGAAAGCTGGCACCGCTACGGGCTTCGCCCCGTCGGCGCGGATCTCGACGAGGTCCGTGCACTCCTCAGAGAGCACACGGCGCGTGAGAGACGCGCCCAGGGCGAGGGCGACACAGAGCTGATGAGGCTCTGCTGCTTTCAGCTGTTCAACAGCGGCGACCTCGACGACGTGCTCCTGGTCTGGAGTGCGAAGCAAGCCAGCTTCGACGCAGCGTGCTCGATCGACATCGAATTCCTGCTTGGGAACGGGGTCGACGCGACGAAGGCCTACCTTTCTGCCAACCGTGCACCTGCTGCTGCGGCGGCGCTGGATCGACTGAGCGAGCTCGAGGCGGACGGTGAATTCGAGGACTTCTCAGTGGAGGAGCGCTCCGCCTCCTACGATCGGTACTACGGCGACTGACCAATCTGCAGCGCCGGTCAGTCGTCCGTGATGAGGCCCGTGCCTGCAAGGCAGTTGTCGACGAAATCCGGGCGGTACTGGATCTGCTTGAGCCTGTGCTTCACGGCCCTGGTGATCTGGCCCGGGTCGGCTGCGGCAAGGTTGCCGAGGTCGCGTTTGACCAGCGACCAGATGCCCTCCTGCTGGTTCAGGTCCGGCGCGTAGGTGGGGAGTTGGAACCCGGTGAGCCAGGCGGCATGCGTGGCGATGAACTCCCGCATCCCGGCCGTCAGGTGGAGGCGGACATTGTCCCAGACGAGTGCGATCGGCCCGCCGAGCTGGATGCGGGCACGCACCAAGGGCCGAGACGGTTGTCGGCGTGCCCACGGAGAACGACGACGGCTGCGTGTGGAGTGCCCGCGGTCGGGAGGCTCGGCCCGAGACCAAACGTGGGGTTGGACATCGGGCCGAACGGAGAGCTGCGAGGATTCAAGTGCCTAGCGAAATGAGCATAGAGCTGATCATCAGCCCCGGCAGCGAGCACGTGCGAGTGCAGCTGGCGGAAGCGGCTGCCTGGAGCGTGTACGCGGCGGAGCTTCGCGGAGTGCTCGGAGCCGCGATTGAGGGGAGCGGAGCGGACCTCCTGGAGGTGGGCGGGCTGCTGGTGAGCGAGCCTCTTCCCGAAGAGCACCGCGGCCTGCGCAACGGTGCGGAGGTCCGGCCGCCGCAAGCGATAGCTCTCGTCGATGGGATGGCAGCCGGGCGTGGGCCGTATTGTCAGCTCACCGCACCCGGGAGACTGCAGATCGAGTCGGGGTGGGACGGAGCGGTTCACCTCTTCACGACACCAGCGGTGGCCGCCAATCTGGCGGGATTCCATGGTGAGGGCGTGACGTTCGTGTGGCGAGACGCGGCTCCTGAACCCATGGAGGTCTCGGACCCCATCGACGCCGTCGCGGACGCGGGTTTCTGGGCGAGGGTGTTGGAGGCGTCCGAGCGCCTGACCCTGGTCTGCGAGCGCTGGGCGTACGGCGCCTACGGGTGCAGATGGTTCCGCGTGACGCCGGATAGCACAGCCGAAGTTGCCCTACTGCTGCGGCCGCGCTCGCTGGTTTGCGTGGCCGCCGAGCCGGAGTTGCATCCCAGAACGGAGCTGCTGCAAAGCGGCTTCACCGCATTCGTGGCCCCGCTGCAGCACGGCGAACTGGCTCACCGGCACTACCCCGGTGGGGCCGACACACTCTCCGAGGTCTCGGAGGATGGTTTCTCGCTCATGCTGGCCGATGCGGCGCTGGGCTTCTGGTGCGCCGTCGTACCGGACACGGACGGGGTGGCCAGGGGGCAGTGGGAAACTCCGGGTGATTAGTTGAGGTAGAGAATTCCCGACGGGAACGACCTTGCAACGGAGCACTCCCTCCCGCCACGGTGGCCAGCTCGAAAAGGGTCCCTTTGTGTCGTGCACGGCAGGGGCCGGTCCCTGTGTGGCGTGTCGTTTCTCCGGTACGACCAATCCCCCCACACGGGAGGCGCACAGTTCAAAGCCGGCACACGCCGCCGACAACGTGCCCTTGGCCGACGCTGTCGCCGGCCACCGAGTCCCGTGACGGCTACACCCGAAGCGCCTTCAAGCACTGGAACGCCGGTGATGCCCCGGCCGACGGCTGCAACACCCGCAACAAAGTGCTGCTCGAGGAAGCTGTCGAACCGCCGGCCGTCGGCCCCGGGCGTCGCCTGACCGGCGGCCGGTGGTGGCCTTACTACGACGCGACCTGGGTGACCTCCCCGGGCGTCCTGGACATCGACCACACGGTCCCCCTCGCCGAGGCATGGGACAGCGGCGCCTCCGCCTGGACTCCCCCCCGACGCGAGGCCTACGCCAACGACCAACAAGCACCGGCCAGCCTGATCGCGGTCACCGGCCGCTCCAACCGGAGCAAGGCCGACAAGGCCCCCGCCAAGTGGCTCCCGCCGGCCGCCGAAGCGTACTGCCCGCTGAATGGGTGGGCACCAAGCTCCGCTGGACCCTCACCGCGGACGACACCGAGCTGGCCGCCCTCAGCAAGGCAGCGGATACCTGCCCCGAACGGACGGTGACCTACGAGCTGGCCCCGTAGCCGTAGGGCCCGCCGCCCTGCACCTGGCGACGGGTCATCCACGGTCATGCTCGCCGTGATCCGCCCGCCTCTCACGCGTATGCGCTTCGGTCCAGGAAACGCCGAAAGGTCCGCAACTTCAGGAGTTGCGGGTCCTGCTGCATGCCGATGGCCCGCCTCGCACCGGCCACCCTCGCCGCCACCTTCACCACATCCCTAGCCGGATCCGGCGCATACGCGCTGATGGCTTTGGCGAATCCCGGGCCCATCGCGCCCCACTGGAGGCTGGGCCTGGCTTGCGGCCTCGGGGGTCTGATCGGCGGCTACCTCGGCGCACGGCTCCAACCCCGCCTCCCCGAAACCCTGCTCCGCCTCCTGCTCGGAACCCTCGCCGCCGCCCTCGGCACGGTCTACACCGCCCAGGCCCTTGCCTGACCCCGAGTCCAGGAACTAAGGGCAACCGGCGGTGGGGGCAGCCACCGCGCTCGGTGGCTGCCGGTCCGCCTTCCACGCGGTCATCCTGCGGCGGACCTCGGTGTCATGGGCAAGGGACGGTGCCCATCGCACCGTGGCAGCCCTCAAGGTCCCGCAGGCCAGCAGCCGGTTTCCGCGCTGCTCCCCGAACCCCTCGGGGGCCGAGCCGGTCACAGGTCCTGCCTGCGCGGCCCGGGATTCACCACCGAGCTCCACGACGACCGCATCCTCTACGCGATCGAGGAGGCACAGTAGAGGAAAAACAGTAGCGGTCCCACTCGTACCACCTAGCGACCTCGGTTTCAGCGTGCTCAGTGTGTCCTTGGGGACTGTGGAGTCGAGGCCCCTCCTCAAGTACGTGGGAACGCTTCGCAGCCGATCGACGAAGGCGTCCTCGTCGCGCCGAATTTTTGCATTGACGCGCGGCAGTGACGAGACGGTTGGTCCGCGGACCCGGGCTGAGGCTGCATCGAGATTGATCATGGTCCGGTCGGTGCCGGGGCGAGCAGATGGGCCGGCCGCCGGAAACTCGCCTGCTGCCTCATCACTCACCGACAGACTCGCTTCCTGCGTCAGCTGTTGTCGGTAGGCTGCAGGTATGACTGAGTCGGCGGCCCACAGGCCCGGGTGGCGCATGCCGCGAGAGATGCATGATGTCCACGAGTTCCTGGACCAGGTCCGACTCCGCCCGGGAATGTGGGTTCGCCAAAGCTCTCTTCAGCATCTGGAATCCATGCTTGTCGGCTACGCAGTGGCCTGCGAGATCCACGACAGCGATGAGAGCTTCGACTTCTTGAACGGTGGCCCCTTCCCTCAATGGCTGTGGAAGCGGATGAACATGGCGTACCCCAGCAATCTGGGCTGGGCTGTCGAAATCGAACGGGCAGCCGACACGGCGGGTGCACCCCCCATGGAGATGTTCTTCTCCCTCTTGGACGACTTCCGCGCTGAACGAGGTAGACCGCAGAGCACGCAGGATAAGTAGCGATCCCCCGACAGTGAACCCCCAGCAGTCCTATCCGACGCTGCGCCAGGCGTTGTTCGGCCGACACTGTGGACGATCACGTGGTTCCCCAGTTGCTAGGGGTGTGAGGAGAACGGCATCGGTTCTCGGCCGGGGGCCCCGCAGCCGCCGCGTGGCGGTGGGCTCACTAGGCTGTGCACGTGATGCGCGACTTGATCCCCGCGTTTAGCACAGCGAGTCGCAGACGAATGCTGGATGCTGGCTGGCGAGAGCGTTCGGGTGATATCTACATGTTTGCCCTAGGGGATGGTTTCGATGCCTGGCTCGGGCTCAACCGCGCCTCAAGGCATCATCCCTTGGAGATCAACCCGGTCGTCGGGCTTCGCTATGACCCCCTCGAGCGTCTCCTCGCACAGCTCTTGGGCGAACGACCTGAGCCATCGGCAACGATCGCCCGACCAGTCAGATATCTGACGCCCGATAACACGTTCCTGCAGCTCAGGGTGGCCACCGAGGACGATGCGGAGTCGGCATCGGAGGAACTTCTGGGGCTGGTAAACAAGTACGGCTTGTCGTTCGCGCGGACCCATGCGACGCCAGAAGCGCTGATCGAGGCGCTGAAGGCCGGCGGCAACGTTCCGAATCCTTAACGGACGCGGTTGCTGCTGCCGACCCTGCTGTTTCTGCAGGGTCGGCATGAAGCGGCTCGCGAGTCCCTGACCGTCGGGCTCGGTCGCTATCCCGACGATGCCGTCGGCCCAGCCGCGGCCCAGTTCCACCGCTTTGCCGCAACCTTGGTGCCGTTGCTTGCCGATCAGCGTCCCGGACTCACCTGACCGGAGCCCGTCGTGTTTGTCCGTCGGATTTCTGGGCCGCCTGTTCGGACGGTAGCTGGGACCGTTCATGATGACCTGGTGGCTGGTGTTGATGAGCCGGTCCAGGAGTGATTCGGCGACGACAGGGTTGGGGAAGAGGGAATACAAGTCGCTGGGTGCCCGGTTGCTGGTGACGATCAGGGACCGGCCTTGCCGCCCAGAGACCAGTTCGTAGAGGTCATCGGCACGGGCCGTCGTCAGCTGGCGCATGGCGAAGTCGTCCAGGATGAGCACGTCGGGGCGGACCAGCTCGCGCATCCGCTTCTCCCAGGTCCGGTCCGCGTGGTCGCCGGCCAGTTCGGCCAGGATCCGGCTGGTCTTCGTGAAGCGGACGTGGGGCGCCCTCGCGCACCTACGGGCAGGCGCCCGTCTGTGTCCAAAGCTCTGAGAGTTGAGAAACCCACGGTCAATCCCGCGTGGTGCAGCACAGCAGGCCGGTGGCCCGCGTCAGGCATTCCCGACGATTCAATGGCGAACCTGTCCGCCTCCGGCGTCGGAACTGGCCCTCCCACAACCGCGCTGCAACCGCGGAGCTCCAAGCGCTGTACTCGTTGCGTATGCGGGTGTTCCAGCCTTCAGTCGTTGTGGTCGCTGCTGACCCGGCGACAGGGGCTTCCGGCCTCTTGACGTTGGTCCCCGCCTGGGCGGATCGTGACGGTTCGCTCACGTTCCACCCCGAGAGGGGGCAGGTATGGCGCTCACCTGGCGCTACGTCGTGCAGCCCGGCGGCGACTTCTGTCGCGTCGCCAATGTCGACGGCAGCGTCGACAACACCAGCGACGAAGAACTCGCCCGGCTCTGAACAGTTTGATCGCGGTCTCGGGGAGTTCGAACCGGTCGAAGGCGGACAAGGATCCGGCGGCCTGGCTTCCGGTGCCGGCGGACCAGTGCGTGTATGCCGCGGACTGGGTGGCGGACAAGCTGCGGTGGGAGCTGACAGCGGATGCTGGCGAGCGGGACGCGCTGGTGCGCCTTGCCGAGGCCTGTCCGGGTGCTGCGGTGAGCTACGAGCAGGTGCCGTAGCCGCTCCGGCTCTCCGTGAGGCCCCGCTCTCCGTACCGGACAGCGGACCCCACAACGGCGTACCGGACAGCGGACCCCACAACGGCAGCCGCCGACGACAACCACCACAGCCGCATCTTCGCCAACTCCTCGCGAAGGGGACGTCGATGACCACCGCCCGCCCGTTGCTCCAGGGCGGCGGCGCCGATCACCTCGTTCTCGGCCTGGCGTAGGCACCTCACCCTCCAGCGAGCACGGGAAGGCCGGAGGAAGGCCCAAACCCCCGGGGTGCGCGACCGACGCGTGCCCCGCCTTTGAAGGAGAAGATGGGGGCTCCCCGGTAGCGGGAGCCGGTGGAGGCCGGTCAGGGCCCTCGCGGGGGTGTTCGGCCGGTGGTGGCGAGGTTGGCTGTCTGGGCGGCGTAGCGGGCCCGTCGCTGCTCGGTGAACCGTCCGGGCTCGGCGGCCTTGATGTCGGGGATCGGCATGACGGGGGAGGACACCTTGCCGCCGGTGAGGAGTGGGTGCAGCCGGTAGACGCAGTCTTCGAGACTCCAGGCCAGTCCGCACTCGCGGAGTTCCTTGAAGCCGCGGTTCACGGTCAGCTTGCTGGCGCCCAGCTCGGTGCACATCTCGTTCTGGCGGATGGTGGTGGTGCCGGTGTCCGGGTCGCTGAGGTAGAGCACCTGGTCAACGACGCGGCGGCGGTAGGCAGCCCTACCAGCTGCGGCTACGCTGGGCGCTCACGCAATCACTCTTCGAGAAGTTCTGGTGGCCATGTCATCCACGTCGGGCAGTGGTGGGTTCTCCTTCAGCAGCTCGTTCGGGGGCTCCGGCGCAGGCTCGAGTTCCGGCTCCTTCGGGGGCTCCGGCTCCGGCTCTGGCTCCGGATCGGGGTCCGGCTCCGGCTCCTTCGGGGGCTCGGGATCCGGCGGCAGGAACTCTTCGGGCGGCTTGGATCCCAGCCGCGGGATGGCCGTTGGCGCCTCATGTGAGGCGGCCGTGGCGGGTGAGCTGTCGGTCGAACGCGGTGCGGATGTCGGTGGGGAGAGGTTGCCGGCACGGCCCGTGATCAACAGTCCTGCGGCCGTGGCAATCTGCAAGTGAGCATGACGAGTTGCGTCGGAGGTGGCCGCGGGTGGCGGCGATGTCCAATGCCACCGCAGGCGGCGTCGGCTGGGGGTGGAGCTTCGCCGGCTGCGCCTGGCCAGCGGGCTGAGGAGCCCGGAAGTGGCTGAGTGGCTCATGGTGTCCCAGCCGAAGATCAGGCATATGGAGAACGGCAACCGGGCCGTCAGCCCTCGTGACGTACGTGACCTGTGCGCTCTTTACGGGGTGACGGACCAGCAGGTCATCCACTCCCTGATGGTCTTGGCCGGGGCATCCGGGCAGCGGAGCTGGTGGCACTCTTACGGTGGCATCCCCCAGAGCGTCTACATCGCCCTGGAGACGGACGCCGCATCCCTCCACACCAACGACCCCATGCTGGTCCCCGACCGGCTGCAGACTCCCGGCTACGCCCACGCCGTCCTTGGGGAAACGACCGCCGAACTCACGGCCGAATAGGCCGCAACCCGCCTGAGGTGCGGCTGCGGCCCCAGCACCGGATCTACGACCCGGCCCGCCCACTGCACCTGTCGGTCGTCCTGGACGAGTCGGTGCTGCGCCGCGTGTTCGGCAGCCCCGAGGAGTGTTCCGGGAGCCCTCTAAGGTTCTGAACATGGCTGTCATCGATGTCCGTAACGGTTCTAAGGGTTGGCTCATCATGTGGCTTGAGCCACTGGGTGAGGATCGATGGCTCAGGCCGGGCGAGACGTTCCGGGTTCGATCCGACTACAACGGCGATGAACTGGCCTTCGCCATAACATGCTGGGTGGATGACAACGACCGGTCGGCGGCGATCGAGAACGTCGCCGTTTGGATCGAGAATGGTGACGGTGACGTAGAAGTCGTCGACAGGGCAGGCAACCTCATCGAGTGCGGCCATCAGAGGCCTGTGGAAGGCGACAGGCGACGGCGAGCCGCGCCCGAGGAGACGCAAAGCGCGCGGCAGCGCGGTAAGCGGTAGAAGAGATCGCAAGCCTCGCTGCCGCATTGAGGGTAAGCCAAGCCCAAGTGAGCCGCCGTCAGTCCGGCTCGGCCGCTTGGAGCCTGGCCGACTGCGACGTCGTCGCCGCGCAGTATGGCATCGGCGTCCTCGAACTGCTGGCCGGGCCTACCCAAGCCACCGAGTCGCTCTGCTCGATGGCACTGTCACCGTCGCCTCGGTCAGTCTCTGGCTCCGAGCCTGATCGCGATCAAGGAGCTTCAAGGTCCCAGTTCGGCGCGCAAGCGATCGGGCCAGTTTTCGTAAGCCAATTCAGCCGCGACCAGCAGGTCGCGCCAGTCGGTCATAGCGAGTCGTATGGCCTCACGAAGCCGAGGGACGCTCCTTTGGGCGATCAGCACGACCGCAGCTTGCACGCGTTCGCTCGCGAAGTGCTCCGCGTCATAGCCCGCGGTGTCCGGGAGCTCGTTGAGCAACCGCATGATCTCCCGCGCAGACCCGGGTTCAGGGAAATCGCGCCGGATTCGACGTTCAAGTCGCGTGCTGATCGCCACTGCACCAGCCCTCTCGATCGGTGAGGCTTCGCGCCCTATACCATCGTGGCCGAACGAAGAGGAATGGTGCGATGATCCGCCGGACACTGCCATAGCGCCCAGCACGCTGGCGATCCTTTGAACGGTGCCGCACGTCCTCTCGCACGGCTGCTCGTTGGGCTGGGCATGACGATGTACGACACCGCCACCCGGCCAGCCCCGAAAGCGGAGAGCCAACTGCCTGGCCTCGGGCGCCACCCGGCTGCGGGGGCTGGCGATGCAAGGGCTGTGCTTCCTGGTGCCGCAAACACGCCCACACCGCCTCGTGCACGGAATGCGGCCACCGGGCGGTCCTGTGCATGCCGCTGTCACCGCATGCGCTGCCGCCGAACCGCCGCCCAGCACCGTCATCGGTCCCAGGGCGAGCAAGCAGTCGCTCGTCGTGGACATTGCGAACCGACCGCATCCGCCGCCAAAACGCCATATCCGCCACCTCGAACAGCGTCTCGCCGAAGCGCTTGGCGGGCAGATCTGGCAACAAGTGGGCCTGGGCGGACCCTCCGATCATGACGCCTTGCAGAAACGTGCCAACCAGCTCGAACAGCACGTCACCGAGCTACGGCAACAACTCTCCGACCGCGACGATGACCGCGACGCCGCTCGCGACGCCAACCGGCACCTCATGGCCAACACGGCCAAGGACTAGCTGTGAGAGGCCGTGCCCCCCTCAGGCCCGGTCCGTCAGGTCCTCAGCGAATACCTGAGACAGGGGCTGCGGTCCCACGTACTGCTGACAGTTGCATTGGCCGGCCTCGTAACGCAGCGGCTTCTTATTCTCGTCCCAGGCCGTCGGCACCTCGACACCTTCATGGCACCGGCCCTGCTTGTCGTGCTTGGCGAGATGGTGCGTGCAACCGCACACGGCCTCCGGCGGCTTGTGCGCCGCTTCGATGGCCAAACGTTCCTGCTTCGCCGCCTCCAGCAACTCCAACTTGCGCTCATGCCGATTGCGCAGCGCGGTGCGGATGTTGTCGGCCGCCCACGCGAAGCCACCCGTCCAGAAAATGATCAGAACCCACCAGAACCAGTCCATGACTGTCCCCTCCCCCTGTTCTGCTGTGGGTCAGCATAGATGGCTCGTCGGAAGCGTCGTCTATTTCACGCAGGCGTCTTCTGGTAAGCCGCATAAGTGCACGACACCTGTCGCATATGCCCGCCACCGCTTCCGCCCGCCCGAGCAGGAACAACCCGACCGGAGCGAACACCTACGGATCAGTGGCCGTACGGAAGGGCACGCCTCGAGGCCGCGACGCCGCCGGAGACGGGGGACGGCCTCGAGCAGGACCGGGACCGCGGCTGGTTCCGCCGGCGACCCTGCCCCGGCACACCACGGGCCCCGGGGATCAGCGTCCTCCGGGCCCGGTCCGCGCCCCGGGCCTGGCTCGCGACCCGGGCCTACACCCTGTGAGCCCGCCGGGAATGCCTCGGATCGGAGCGGACCCGCGCGGACGAAAAGTCGGCGATGTCGGTCGGCGCCCGCGCTGAAAAGCGCCTCACGATGGCCTTGCGCGTCAGTGAAGTCGGGGCTGAGGCGCGGCCTTCTGCAGTTTTTGACGCGCGGCTCTTCTGAGGCTCTGAGACCACTGCGCACGCTTAACGCCTTCGGGCAGTCTCGTCAACTCGGCGTGGCTGGCGCCCAGCGCGCGGGCGAGCGCCTGCACCGCGAGACTCTGCACAAGATCATCGTTGTGCTCACCTCGGCCTTCCTCCGTGAGCTTCAGCAGGGTCCGGAGGAGTTCGGCGTCGAACCCGTCGTGCAGGATGGCCCCTGCTCCCGAGACTGCAGCCAGAAACGCATCATCATTCGTATCCCACTCGGGGGAGCCCAGTAGCTCGAGGATCTGCCTCCGGTATTTCATCCCCACTTTCCAGTGCGCCGTGAGTACTTGCACGGCGAGCGCCGAGATCTCGGGGTCCTCGGGATAGATCAGATATGTGGCGATCAGCGGCTCATATTCGGGTCCGCCCGCACAGGCCACCGCGTGCAGCCTCTGATAGAGCTCCCGGCCAGGTCGACACTCGGTGACTGTTTGGTCGATTTGTTGCACCTCTCGCGGCGGGATGGTGCCGTCTTTCGCCCGCGCGATCAGCTGCTGAGCATATGCATGTGTCCCACTGTCATGCTCCGTCTCACTTGATCCTGGGAACGAACTCTTCGGAGCGATCTAGCATTCTGCTGGCCCGCCGGGTCGAGCGGGAGGGCGGAGTCGCCGGCAATCTCCGCGAAGTAGGTGCGGGCGAATCGGGGGCTGATCCGGGCCATGCCCGGATGTTGGCAGCCGGCTCTAACAACGCCTACTCCGCACCCGCACGCCTACACGAACCTCCTTACAGGTGCGCGAACGGCCCTATTCGCCGTCCTCGAAGCTGCGGATGCGCACGGACCGCTATGGGCGCTACTCATCGGCCGAGGGCTGATCGGGCCACTGCACGACCGCATCTGAGCGGAGGCCTGTCAGTACAGGCTCCGTCGTGCCGCAGCTCCGCCGCTGATGCGGCGAAGCTGCGTTGCGTACGTCAGAGGATGACGATGCAGATCACGACGGCGACCCAGGTCGCAAGGAATACCGCGATCTGCTTGCCGGTCAACTCTTCCATCGGCTGTCCCGCATGTTTCAGCACCTGCTGGCGGCGTAGCCACCCGGCGAAGGGGATCCGCAGGATTGCCACGGACAGGGAGCCCGAGATGAACAGCTGCAGTGCCTGCTGTGCCCCCTCGCCGGATGCGCGCAGTGACGTGTAGAGCGCGGTGGCGAGCGTGACGGCCGACGCCGCGATCAGCTTGTCTCTGGTCTTGTCGGCCAGGGACTGCATCGCGACCGCCAGGGCGAGGCCGGACACGATCGCGGCGATCCACCAGTGCGTAAGCGAGAAGTGTGCGGTGAGCATCGCCGTACCTACCAATCGAGGACGTCGCCGAGGCTGCCAACCACGCCGCCTACGACTTCGGAGACCTGGTGCCGACCTCGTCGGCGGCACCAAAACGCAACTGCCTTCGCCATCCAGCAACTGCTCGCCGAGCGCTGCGCTGCAGCCTGCGTGGCTCGCACGACTCGAGAGCGGGCGAGCCCGGCGTCCGGCTGCGCTTCTTCGCCGACCCGCGCCAGGAGCCCAACGCGTAGGCGCCACGCGAGGTCAGAAACTCCAGCGGTGGGGCCGCCACGCGTTCTCACCGCTGGCGCTGCAAGCCGGGCAACCTCCGTGACAGGTCACCGACTCGGAGGCCCGGCCGGTTCCCCGAGCGAACACCGTGGCGGTCTCGCCGTCAGGAGACGTCCGTGCCGCGTGGGTGCGGCACGGACCTCCTGGCGAACCTACTAGCGCCCCTTTTCGGGTGAGGGCGAATAGGAGCACGTCTCATGACCGCCAGGACAAGGTCACAGAACTCCCGCCGTTGTGGGACGGCACCTTGGGGCTATTGGAGGAAGCTCTCGATGGGTGCCGCGTTGTATGTCGTTGCGCCTGTCGTGGTGATGCCGCTGGCTGAGCCGGGCAGGCGCACAGTGTCGACGCCGCTGACGAACAGGTCGGCCGTGTTGTCACCGTCGATGTCGCGCAGTCGGACGAGGCCGCCGAACCGGTCGTCGGCCATCAACGGGCCAGGCACGCCGGGGCTGTTGCGGGCAAACCACTGCGAGCCGGTGCCGGACAGACGGCTGGACCGTCCCTTGAAGATGTGCACGCCGCCCGCGTTGTCCTGGCCGTCGATCTCTTCGTCTCGCACGCCGACCGCGAGGTCGGCGTAGCCGTCGCCGTTGACGTCGCCCGCGGAGACGGAGGACCCGAAGTTGTCGTAGTTTTCCGGGGACCCGGCGACACCACTCGTCGACTGGGTGAGACGGGTGCTTTGGGAGGGGCCGGCGGAGGAGCCGTACCAGACGCTGACACGGCCCTTGTGCGTGGAGTACATCGCTGTGCCGACGGCGATGTCGCCGTAGCCGTCCTTGTCGAAGTCGGCGATGACGCCGTCTCCGCCGCGCTCGGTGCTGCCGCCGTTGCCGGACTGGGACTCCAGGCGCAGGCTGCTGCCCGGGGTGAGCGAGCTCGCGCCGCCCTTGACGAACCAGACGTCGGAGGCGACGTATTCGGAGCTGACCACGTCACCGATGATCGCGAGGTCGGTCTTGCTGTCGCCGTTGACGCTGCCGGAGATCAACGCCGTGGCATAGAAGGACGACGTCGTCTTTTCGAGCTTGGTCACGGTGCCGGTGGTGCCGGTGCGCGTGAAGGGACCGCGGTAGACGTACGTCATGGCCTCGTTGATGACGGCCAGGTCCTGCTTGCCGTCGCCGTTGAAGTCGCCGGTCGCCAGATCCTTGCCCATGGCGTTGTAGCGGCCCGGGTTCTTGTTCGGGAGAGTCGTGCCCGTGGACAGGCCGGAGGCGGAGCCCCAAAGGAGCGTCACGGCGCCCTGGTCGGCGCCTGCGGAGCCGTTCTCGCCCGTCGCCGCCACCGCGAGGTCACCGAATCCGTCGCCGTCGAAGTCGGCCGCGGCCTTCACCTCGCCGAACATGTCGTCGGCTTCGTCGGCGCCGGGTACGCCGGGGCTCGCCTGGGTGATGCGCTGCCGCGTGCTGCCGGGTCCAGTGGCGGTCCCGAAGACCACCGTGACGCCGCCGCCCCCGCCCGCGCTGAAGCTCGAGTAGGCGTAGTCGCGGTAGCCGTCGCCGTTGAAGTCGTCCCCGTTCTTGGCGGGCGCGGCACTCGCTCCTGCGGCCGGCAAGGTAAGGGGGATGAGGCCCGCTACCAGCAAGGTAGCAAGCGTAGTTGTTGCGCGGTTGGGCATATGTGCCGGAATTCCTTTATGAGTCGCGAAGCCGGTGAGGTTACAGAAGCCCTCCCGGCGCCGAGGGGCTCGTGGCCAGTAGTAGGCGGGCTCGCCACACGTCATTCACCGATGTGGTTTCGGGTGACGCACCGAGTCCGCGGACAGGAGACCGGCAAGAGGGCTAAACGGTTGTACGCGCAAGCAGAGAAAGGCTCGCTTGTACCGTCCGGCTTGCCGAGCGGTACCGGGCCGCCGTGCCGGCCGAGGCTGGGTGCCTTCGCACCGGTCAGGTCCGCGCACAACGTGTCCATCTCGGCGCGGTCGGCCGGATCGGACACAGACGTGCGCTGTGAATGCGGAGCGCCGTCCCGGGCGGCGGGCGTGCCGGCCTGTCGGTACGGCGTGGCACACTCCTTCCTTGATCGTGGGGGCGCACGTCCCTCGTAGCCTGGGAGGGGACGTCTGTGCAGAGATCGAAGTGGGTTGCTGTGGTGATAGCGGTGATTGCGCTCGGAGCCGGGGGCTGCGGTGGTGGCGACGCCGGAGCTCAGGACGTCGCTGCCGCGGTTTCACCATCGTCACGGCCCGGTGGTACCGGACCGCTCACGAAGCAAGCTGTGCGCACGGACTTGGACGCCTCGGCCGCCGCCGCGGGCGCCCCGGTGAGCGACCCAGGGTGGGGCGACGGATACCGCGACGCCCCGCCGGGCTCGCAGCTGGCATGCGGCGTCCCCTACAAGGGCTTCGGCACCCATGCCGCCCCGGTCGACGCCGCCCGCTTCACGGCGATGGTGGCCGAGCTGCATGAGCGTGAGTGGCGGCAGTCCGGGAAGCGCACGGAGGAAAAAGGCAGGGACGACGGCCAGATCGTCCTCGTCCGGACAGTCCTCAAGCAGCGCGGCTGGACTCTGGTCGCCGAGTACCGGGCCCGATTCGACAAGGAGGACGGCGTCATCACTGCAATCGCCTTCAAGGACGGGTGCATGAAGAAGAACGGCGCCCATGCGGATCTGGCGGCCTGACCGGCCGTCCTGGTCTGCCGCTGATGCCCAGGGGGAGTGGAGCCGCGTCCCTCGGCCGTACGTTGGGCGACGAAGGACCGCCGCACAACACAAAAATTAAGCTGCGAACCATTCCGGCCAATCGCCAGTGCGGGTGGGCTCGGGCGAGGTGGGTGAGGACCCGGTGCCGTGGACCCGGTGCCGTCACGGTTACGGGTCCTCACCGTTCGCGCCGCGACCGGTGCGCGGGTGCCCGGTGTACGTGGCCGGGGGGGCAGACACGTCGTTCGGGCCGGGGCGGCGGGCATGCGGGCCGGCCGCCTGCCCTCCACGGTGCGCGCGCCTTCCAGGTGTCGCACGTTGTGTCCGTACGTCCGGGTGAGGCCCGCTGGCGCACCGTAGGTGCAGTTACGCGCAACTCGCCCGCTGGTACCGCACCGGCACGGAGCTGGCATGACGTGAAGGAGCTGCCTGCCTGATGGCTGGCGCGGAGCGCCGGAACTTTTAGTGGCCATCGACCTCGGGCAGAGGTGCAAGCCGCTGGTGACGCAGGCCCGCAGGCCTATGCAGCCACGCCCGGGCCTGGCTAATAGCTTGTCGTTTAGCGTCGGCTCGGAGCGGATGTGCTTCACTGGCCGGGGTGACATGCTTCGCGACATGGGGTCGCACACGAGTCATACGAAGAGCTTGCCGCGTCTGGGAGATGTCTGTCCCGATCTCGTGAAGGACGTCGTTACACTGCTGCGCGAGGCGTCTCCGGGGGATCCGATCGCAGACTCGATCGCGGACTTGCCCTTCCTTGGTGTGTGCCGTGGCTATGTGCTAACCGCTCCAAAGGGAGCGTCTACCCCGTCAGTCATGGAGCTGGAGCGGGGAGATGAGGCGGTCTTCCTGGTGGGCATTGACCCTTCCCACTCAGGCGTCACCTGGGTGGATGTCCTCGACGGACGCGACTTGCCACTCACCTTGCTGGGATAGTCCTGCTGCGTCTGGGTTTGGCCCCACCGGTCGCGAGGGCGCAACCCACGTCGTGGCCGATGGCGAGCCGGTGGTTCTTCAAGCCCGGCGGTCGCCCTGGCCCGGGCCGGGACGGTTTCGGTGCGCCGGCCGGGGGGTTGGTCTTCGCGCGAAGAGGGCCCCGTAGGTGCAGGGCACGCAGCTCGCTGTGGCCAGTCACCCGAGGCGCAACTGTTGATGATCACTGTCACCTGCGGGCCCCGGACCGTGTGTGGCGTGTCGTTTCTCCGGTACGACCAATCCCCCCACATAGGCGGCGCACAGTCGGGAGGCGATCGACCTGACGGCGCTGCGGGCCTTGAGGGACGCGCACGGACGTGGATGCCCTCGATCTCATGGCCAAGCGGCTGCACCACCCCGGTGCCGCCTTCACCACGGCAGCCGACCGAGCCCGCGCCACCATGGACCGCTACGCCGAACAGGACGAGCCGAGGCGGCGGAAGACGTCCGGTGCGTCAGGGCGACCGCGTGGGCACCGCCCGCAGGAGCCCGAACCGCACCGAGACCGGGAGGCCGGCCGCTGAGTTGTCCGATGCCGCGCACCCGATGCCGTGAGTGCGCACCGACGCTGTCCGGGATCCATTCCACCGAGTTGAGGTCCACCGGCCCGGAAGTGGACGACGTCGTGGGGGAGTGCGTGGGGCACCGTCACGTTGGCTGACCGCGAGCGCGTACGTCCGTGGGTCACGGCTTCTTCCGCGAGCATCTGGACCCGGCCGCTCGGCGGCGCATCCTGCGCGCTGGGGGCGTTCGGTAGGGTTCCAGGGTGCCGGCTGTCTGGTCGGTGCCTTCCTGGGGGGGATGACGAGACGAGGAACATGCCGGAGCAAGCGAGTCCGCCTGCCATAGCATCGAGCGAGCCTGTGGCCGCAGTGGTCGAGGCAGCGCGGATGGCGACGGTGCGCCGTTACAACATTCTCGACACTCCGCCGGACGGCGCCTACGACAGAGTCGCGGCGCTGGCGGCACGGTTGTTCGAGGTGCCGGTGGCGACGGTGACGATCGTGGACGAGGACCGGATCTGGTTCAAGGCCGCGCACGGCCTGGAAGGCGTCAGCGAGATCGGCCGCGATCCGGGCCTGTGTGCCTCGGCGGTGCTCACCGATGACACCACGGTCATCCCCGACACTCTGCTGGACCCGGTCGCCTGCTCCAACCCCCTGGTCGCCGGCCCGATGGGGGTACGGTTCTACGCCGCCGCTCCGATCGTCACCGCCGACGGGTACCGGCTGGGCACGGTCAACATCCTCGACACCCGCCCTCGCGAGATCAATGAGGCCGATGCCTCCACCCTCAGGGACCTGGCCGCGGTAGTGCGTGACCAGTTGGAGCTGCGGCTGTCGGCACTGAGCGCGGTACGCGCCGAGCAGGAGCGCCGCAAGGTCGAGCAGGAGAAGCGCCAGGCGGAGGAAGAGGCCCGCCAGCGTGCGGAGCGGGACAAGGCAGCTATCGCCGCGTTCGCCTCTACCCTGCAGCGCACCCTGGTGCCCCCGGCGCTGCCTGCGGTACCGGGCCTGGAGCTGGCCTGCCATTACAAGACCGCCTCCCCGCAGGAGGTGGGCGGTGACTTCTACGACGTCTTCCCCGTGGGCGGGGGCCGGTGGGCGTTCTTCCTGGGCGACGTGTGCGGCAAGGGCGCGGAAGCCGCCTCGATCACCTCACTGACCCGCTACACGCTGCGGGCCGCGGCCCTCGTCGACGCGGACCCCACGGCCGCACTGAAGGCCCTGAACAAGGCGCTGCTGCTCGACCCGGCGGTCGGCACTCGCTTCTGCACCGCCGTCTTCGGCCTGCTCGACCCCGCCCGGGACGGCGGTTTCACGGTCACGCTGGCCACCGGCGGCCATCCGCCCGCCTACCACCTCAGCCCTGCCGAGGGAGGCGGTGTACGGGTGGAGGCGGTCCGCGCCAAGGGCGGCATGTTGGTCGGCGCGTTCGCCGAAGCCGCCTTCGCCTCACGCACCCTGCACCTGGCACCCGGCGAGGGACTGCTGCTGTACACCGACGGGCTGACCGAGGCCCGCACCGCCGACGGCCGCATGCTCGCCGACACGGGCCTGACCGACTTCCTGGCCCGGCGCCAGGCGCCGGTTGGTGCCGGCGCCCTGATCGGCGACACCGTCGCGCTCCTGGACACCCTCCCCGACACCGAACGCGACGACGTGGCCCTGCTGGCCCTGTCCGTCCCCACCCCCGATGCTGCTCCCTCCGGCATCACCACCACCGCTCACAGCGCCGCCGCCCCGACCGCCGACGTCTCCGTCGGGCAGGAGAACCCACGCCCATGACCGACGCATTCCACATCGACATCCCGCACACCGACGGTGCCCTGGCCGTGATCACCCTCTCCGGCGAGTTCGACATCGCCGCCGCACCCGCCGTACGGGCCCGCGCCCTGGAACTCATCGCGAACGGCCACCCTGACCTGGTCGCCGACCTCTCAGGCGTCACCTTCTGCGACTCCTCAGGACTGGGCGCCCTCATCGGCATCTGGCGCTGCGCCAAGGACGCCGATGGCTCCCTGACCCTGGCGGCCATCCCCGACCGGCTGGGTCGCCTGCTCAGCGTTACGGGGATGGATGCCTTCCTGCCCGCCTACTCCAGCGTCGACGCCGCGCTCGGCGCACGCCAGGGCAATCGCACCACCGCCTGAAACCGCCGATGTACGGCTGCGCCGCCGAATTTACGCCGCTGCTGGAAGGCTGCGACCGCCTCGGCGACGCCGGTGCCGACGAAGCAGAAAGCGTCAGACGTTCAGGTTCGTGACGGAGAGTAGGAGATCGCCAACAAGACTGAGAAGGTCGCCGAGCAGGCCCGTGTGAAAGTCCCTTCCTTTTAGTAACGGGCCCTGAGTGCGACTCGACAGCGCCATGCGTCACGGCAGGAGGGCCCAACCACCTGTCCGGACCGCTGGAAACACCCGCAAGCAACACGAGCCTGGTCGGCGTAGGCTTCACAGAACTTGTGCCAGAGCCGGAGCTCAGGACCACGTCCGCGAGGACCTGATCGCCCGGGCCGCCCCGCAAGAGATCGAGCAGGCCCAGCGCAGCGACGCCTACGAGTGGGAGGGTCTGCCGCTCAGGGTCTGCCGCTCGCCCGGATCATCGCCGCCAGGCTGCGAGGCGAGCTGGCTGCGCGCCGTCTGGCGCTGCTTGCCGCCGCCCCGGACGTGACCACTCATCCGATCCACCCGGCGTGGGAACTGCCAGCCGCGCTCTACCTGATCCCCGGCGTGAGCGCCGCACAGACCACGGCCAGAGACCTCTTGGCCGGGTGGGCCGCTGCCCGAGACCTGCGCGACCCCCTGATCACCTGGGCGGTGACCGGCACGGATCTCACACGGACCGACGTCCAGCAGATCGCCAGCGTCTCCCGCTCCACAATCAACCGCCTGCTCCCCGACAACTGACACCGGGCGTCTGCCGGTCCAGCCCTGGCCGGGCGTCGGCTCTGCCGGGTACCAGCCGTAGGCGGCCATGCCTTCTGCCGTCCATTCCGTCAGCAGCCGGGGCGCCTTCGCTGGCCCGGGCCAGGTCGTGGCCGCCGCCGGTGGCGAAGAAGTCGATGACAGCCGCGGCCGCCGGCTTCTTGGCATCGCAGACCTTGCACAGCTCCAGCACGATGGGCTTCCCTAAGGCGTCCTTCTTCGGCATCGCCGCGGTGGTGAGCAGGTGCTGCTGCCCGCAACGCGAACAGCCCGGCAGCTCTTTGGAACGCACAACCTGCCTCATACAACGCCTCCTTGCGCAAAGCGGTGATCCTTCACCCAAGACCTGTTGATCCACGGCGTCTACCCCACCGACGTCCTCCACGCGCATGCGGGGTCCCAGCTCCACCAGGCGCCGTACGATGATCATGTGACTGCCCGTCGACCGCTTGGCGCAGGCCCTGAAGCGTCCGCGATCCGCGCGGCTCAGGCCGATCTGCACACGTCTCTGCCCGGAGTCCGCCTCACCGACATCGACGGGATGTGGGCCTGCGGTGTCCTGGGCACGCCTGCTGTTGTCCCGACAGGATCCCGCCGCTCCCTCGGAGCCGGCGGGAAACCCGACGAAAGCGCTCTGGGCCAGCAAGCGTCTCGTGAACGGTGATGGCAGTGGCTGGGTGTGAAGGCGCTTGGCAATTCGGTGACTCCGGCCTCACGCTGTCGAAGATCTAGGGCAACGCTGCGACCTCGCTGTCACGCGGTGGCGCTCCACAGGAGCGGTCACTTGCCTTCACGGTTATCGCCGGATGCGTCGTCTGTTCCTGACGACTGGGCTTCCGGGGCTTCGGAAGTGTCCGACTGCTCGACCGCTTCATCAACGGCTTCGTCATGACCGCTTGGCTGGTTCAAGCTGGCGGCGATATCCAGCTTGGGCATGGAATCCGCGGTTTGCCGGGCGAGGCGCTGCACTGGGTTGTTGATCAGCGCGGCAACCATCTTCCGCGCGAGACGCTGGGCGGGGGCGTTGGACAGCGCGGCCTGTCGAGCGGCGGCCTGCAAGGCGAGCTGGTTGGTGGCCGTGTCATGCGAGTTGACAAAAGCGCCTAAATCCTCGTCGAGGCCCCAGCTCCCGCAGCAGTCGGCGACAGCGTGAGAGTGATACTGCGCGTGGCAGGCGAGTGTGAAAGTCCGCAGGGGGGAGTGGCAGCGCCAGAGAAGCCCCTGGTGGCCGGAATTCATGACTCGGTGGGAGGCATGGGTCGACGGCGGCTACCGCCAGCACCTCGTCGAGCACGCCGCCGCCCTCGGCATCGACATGGAAATCGCTCAAGGCAAGCCCGGGACCCAAGGGTTTGCCCCCATCCCGAAGCGGTGGGTGGTCGAGCGGACCTACGGCTGGCTTACGCTCCACCGCCGCCTGGCCCGCGACTACGAGACCCGACCCGCCCGCTCGGAAGCCATTATCCATATCGCGATGGCAGACCTCATGGCCCGCCCGCCGCCTCACCAGCGAAAACATCATCTCCCAGCGCGACCCAGCACCACAGGCCAAACAGCCAATTCCGGGATAAAACAACGGGAGAAGACGACCTCTTATCACTCGCGGCCTGCTGGTCGACCTGTCCGGCAGCCCGAAGGGGACAACTGCATCACCCCGGTCCAGTCGCCGAGGCCTGCACGCGGGAGGACCTGGCCGAGCTCGCCGCCGCGGACACCCCTCTGGGCCGCGACAAGGCCGTAGTCCGCCTCGGCGTCCGGGCAGCGTCTGAGGAGGCTGGCGTGCCGGTCAGGGAGTTGAGGCGGTTCGCGCGTCGGCGGCCGCGGGCCAGCTGCCCTGGTCCATGGTTGCCAGCGCGTTGGCCGCGGCCTCACGTACTGGCTGGGGGAATCCTTCTGGATGAGATGGGGGTGCAGCAGCTCCGTGGTGCCTCATCCGGCGGTGAGAACGTCCAGAGGCCCCGGTAGCCTTCAGCCTTCACGAGTCTCTTCAAGCGGGCGGGGGGAAGATGCACATCTTGTACTTCTTTGTTGGGACGGCCTTCATGGTGGTCGGGGTCTTCAGTCTTGTGGGTGCCTTCGCGACCTGGAACTCCGGCAGGAGGGATCCGGACTACCCGCCGAATCCCAAAAGCGTTGTGAAGTGGAGCGGTTTCGGGGCCGCGTGCCTCGGGCTCATGGCCCTCTTCTATCTGCTGTGAGCATCTACGCGGTGCGTGTTCCTCGGGCCGGTGATGGCGGAATTAGCACGATGCACTGTCCTGCCTTTGCCACCGTGATCGGGAACAATGCCTCAGTTTGACCTTTAGATGTGGAGCCGCTTCGGTCGAGCAGGTGGGCTGGGGGAGCCTGGCATGCTTCGGAGCAGGGAGGCCCGCGATAGCCCCGAGAAGAGGCCGTTGCGCCTGGCTGATGTGTGCCCTGATCTTGTTGGCGAGATAGTTGCCCTGCTGCGGGACTCACATCCGGGAGACCCGATCGCGGACTCGGTTTCGAGCCTTCCCTTTCACGGGATCTTCCGCAACTACGTGCTGACCGCTCCAGAGGGGACGCCATCGCCGTGGGTCATCGAGCTGGAGCGTGAACAGGAGACGGTGTTCCTGCTGGGTGTTGATCCGTCTCAGTCTGTAGTCACGTGGGTTGAAGTGCTGGACGGGTGAAATCCGTCTGCTGCATTGTCGCGTCAGTCCTGACTGACGAGTCTGGGCTTCGTTGCCTTTTGGTCGTGGGTTGGACGGCTGTAGGCCTTGCCAGTGGCGAGGACCCGGCCCGCATTATGGTGGGGTGCCGGGCAGCGGCTCTTCGAGCCGGGTGGCCGGCCGGGACCGGGCTGAGACCGTTTCGGTGCACCAGCCGGAGAGAGCCGGTCTTCGCGGCAAGTTCCTGACCCCTTGTCACCGGCAACGGGCGCAGGCCCCACGAGGGGGTGTGGGGTGTGACCAGATATCTGGCCTCACCCCACACCCCCTTGAGGGATCGGGCAACTCGTGTCGCCGTCGCTTCCACCCGCACGCATGGAACTTGGGTCGCGGGAGGTGTGGTGTCAGCGACGGGTGTTGTGGTGGCCGTGGTTGTTGCGGTCGCCGTTGTGGCGGCCCCAGGCGACGCTGTCGACGTAGCGGTCACGGTCGTTGCGCAGGGTGGTGATGTCGGAGCGATTATCCCAGACGTAGTTGCAGCGGTCCTGGAACAGGTCGCTGCTGGTGTCGCGGCCGACGCCGGTGTGGGTGCGGACGGTGGAGCGTCCGCCCAGGCGGTAGTGGTGGAAGGTGTAGGTGTGGCCGTCGCCGTCCAGGGTCACGCCGTGGCGGGAGGTGCTGGTGAGCTCCACCCATTCCTGGTTCAGGAGCCGGCTACTTCGCCCCGCCTGCAGCCTCCGACCGCGGACAGGCCTTCGGGCGTGCCCTGTACGCCGGGCACCGCCTCACCGGAGACCTCCCCAAGCCCCCCTCAACAGTGACTACACCAGCGAGGAGATCGAGCAGGCCCACAACCGCGACCCCCGCTCCGGACTCGTCGAACGGCATAGGGCCTCGTTCAGGTGGAGCCGCGAGAGCGACATTGCCCGCACAGCCGCCCAGATGATCGCCAACGGGAAGATCATCGGATGGTTCCAGGGCGGCAGCGAACTCGAACCCCGCGCCCTGAGAGCCCGCAGCACCCTCGCCGACCCCCTGACCCGCGACAGCGCCAACGCCCTCAACACGAGTAACAAGCACCGCGAACCACTCAGGCCATCGCACCAGCCGTCCTCGCCGAGGACGCCGCCATGACGCCGTGGTGCTGCCGGCACCGGCCGGTCCGCTCGCCGGAGTGCCGAGACGTTCAAGTCTGAGGTGCTCGCCAAGCTCAGGAGCTGAGGGGGAGCGAACCGTCGAGAAGAACCTCCGGCCGGACCACACCGCCGACTCCTGCCCCGCCCACTGGAGGTAGGGGGAGCAGTTCTGCTCGGGTAGGTGGGAGCCGTCGCGAGACGGTCGTCTCGACGCGGCGGACTGGCGGTGCCACCACCGTTCTTCGGCTGCGCCGTTGGGGGGAGGGGGGAGCTGATGGCGAGGGCGGCGGGGTAAGGACCTGCTGGCCAAAGGTGCTACGCACCGATGCGCGAGCACCTCGGATGACGGTCGGGTCGGCTCGAGTCCCGGTCGGGGCGAACGTTCTTCTTGGCGTCTTCGCCATGGTGCCCCTGCACAGCGCCTGGTGGCTGCTGAACCACCGGCTGTTCAGGGGCGGGTTCGTCGACGGGCAGCCCAGCACGCTCTTCGCAGTCTGCGGAGCCGATTGCGACCGGGTGGGGCTGGCAGGACTTGCGCTGGCTGTCACCGGCGCGCTGGTCCTGCTGGCGGTCCTCGTCGTTGATGTCCTGATCCCCTCTCATCGCCGCAGGCCGCTGCGCCCGTGGCTCATGGGCACGCTCCTCATTCCCCTCCCGTATGCCTTGTTCCAAGCCGTCTCTGTCGCTCTTTCCTGAATCGGGGTCACATTCATGAGCGCTGGCATTGCGCGCCGCACCGTGCTTGGGCCCGGTGCGGCCTTGGCCGGCGGCGCCGCTCTGGCGTCGATCGCGGGCACCACCTTGCTGGCTCCTGCCGCCCAGGCCGCCGACGCCGGTCCAAATCCGGAGCGGAACCGGGTCCTGACCGCGAGACCGTCCGCGAACGATTGGGAGACGGAAAAGGTCGCCGACGGCGGCGGCTGCGGTGAGGTTCTCGACGTCGCTGATGAGGCTGACCTCCTCCGGCTTCTGGAGGGGCACAGGCTCGCGGCATGTGCGGAATCAGCACCGCAGTCGTAGCGACCTGTCCGGCTGTCGGCCCCGCATGCCGAGCATCACGCACGGGCACACCCTTGAGGTGGAATGCTCGGCGGCGCCACTCCCGGAAGCCGTCACAGCCCCGCTGGCCCAGCTGGAAATAGAGATCGGGAAGCTCGCGAAGTCCTCGCCGCTGGCGGCGATCCGCGCGGCCCGGCGAGGGAGGTCCTCGCGGTGCAGACCGCGTACTGGCCGGCCCGCGACGCGCTCAGGGACGCAGACCTCGGTCAGGCCGCCGCGGCGCTCGGTCGGGACGAGCGCGGGGGGCGGGCCCTGCTGGCCGCTTCGGCGCTCGCCTGGGCAATCCCTGAAGTCGCCACCGAATACCGATACCGCTACGTCGGGTCCTACGCGAAACTGCGGTAAGTCCCATCAACTCTGCCTTCCCCAACGAACCTGTTGGGGAAGGATCTCCGCCGCCTCCGTCCAGGAAGACAATGCCGTGGCCGCTTTGGATCTGGATAGCAAATTCCTCACCCACGCCTCGGAGGCTGCCTTCGACCTTGGCAATGACAATCTCCGTGTAACCGCCCTCACCCTCCGGTCCCGCACCGTTGAGTTCACGCAGACAAGTGGTCCAGTCGAACCACCCGTCTACTTCGAAGGTGGGCCGCCCGGCACCGATCGCGAGGCACGACGTACGTACGACTGGCAGCCGGCCGCTGACGCGCCCCCCTGGATGAACATGGCTTGGCTACTGGAGGACTTTGCTACCTGGATCGGCCCGATGGCTGATGACCGCATCAGCATCCTAGGCATCGAAGCACCCGAACCCCACTGGTGTGACGTGCTGGTCCTCGACGGCGACAGCCGCTACCGAGTCCGGATCCTACTGGCCAACCGACGCGGCATCCTCGACTTCCCTGGAATGTATCTGCGGGACATGTTCGCCGAAGGACGCTACCGCAAATACCTCACAGCGAATCATTCACTCGTCGACCTCCGTGACATTCTCTGATGTTCGCCGACGTGGTTGTTGCTGCGCGGGGTGGTGTCTGATTCGCGGAAGCCTGATTTCGTCAGGTTCTCGCCCTGACCGGAGATTCTCCGGCACGAACCGAGCCGCGCCGCAAGACCCCCCACTGCGCCATACGTTGAGAGTGGCGGGGGGTGTGGTTGCCCCCTTCGCCCTCTCCTGAGCTCCCGAGGGTAGGTCGCGCCGGGAGCGCTGTTGCTGGTTGCCTCCGGGGTCAGCTCGCCACCTAACTGCCGTATACAGTAGTCGCGTTGAGAACTTGCCCATGTGTATATCCTTCGCCCGGAGGGCGGCGCGAGGTGTCCGGCCGCGACAACGGGGGGATTCACATGGCAAGGGGCCACGACCGGCCGCGGATGACCGCCACGGGGAACGACCACCGGGTCACCCCGGCCGAGCTCTTCTTCGACTTGGTCTTCGTGTACGCGCTCACCCAAGTCACGGCCCTAATGGCGGCCGGTCCTTCGCCGCTGCGGGTGGTGGGCGCGATGGTCGTACTCGCACTGCTGTGGTGGTGCTGGTGCTGCTTCACCTGGCTAGGCAATGTCGTGAGGGCCGATTCGGGGTCGATGTTCACCGTACTGGTCGCGGTGATGGCGGTCGTCCTGATCGTCTCCCTGACCGTACGCCCGGACATCTTCGCCGCCAGGTCCGAAGGGTTGCCCACGGCGCTGCTGTTCGTGCTCTGCTACGGAGCGGTACGGCTGTTGCACCTCGTGTCGTACTGGATCTCGGGGTCCGGCGACACGGCGCTGCGGCGAACGCTTCGCCGCACGGCGCTGCTGTCGGTGGCACCGCCACTTGTGCTCCTGCTCGTGGGTACCGCGTTCTCGGGCTTCTGGCAGATCATGCTGTGGCTCGGCGCAGTCGTGGTCGACTACCTCGGCGTGTACGTCACGGGCGCTTCGGGCTGGCGCGTGAACTCGCCGGGGCACTTCGCCGAGCGGTACGGGCTGATTGTCATCATCGCCTTGGGTGAATCGATAGTGGCGATGGGCGGGGGTCTGGCCGGGTTCCCCATCACCGTTCCGGTGCTGGCCGCCACGGCAGCGGGGTTGCTGATCTCCGCGGGATTGTGGCGCCTATACTTCCGCCAGGTCGGGGAGGTGGCGGAGCACCGGCTCCGCCTGCTGGCTGGTGACGACAGGACACGATTCGCCCGGGACGCCTACACCTTCCTGCACCTGCCGCTGGTCGCCGGAGTCGTCCTCATGGCCCTGGGGATGAAGAAGGTTCTTCACCAGGTGGCCGACAGCGGGCACTACGATCTGGCGGAGCCGCTGCACGGTCTGGTCGCGTGGGCGCTCACTGGTGGCGCGGGACTGTTCCTGGTGACGACGGCGGCAATCCTGGCGCGCGCAGAGGGCCGTTGGTCCGCGGCTCTGCTCAGTGGCGGCGTGATCTGCCTGCTGGGCGGTGCGGTGGTCGCTCTCGTTCCCGCGCTTGTGGCGCTGGGGCTGCTGAGTGGCCTCGTCACCGGCCTGGTGGTGTTGCACAGCCGGTCGGTGGCGGCCCTCACAGCGGAACCGGCGGCAGCCTCGCAGGCGTAGCACCGGCCCGTGCTGCCTTATCCACGCCCGTCTCCCCTGCGACCATTGCCGGGCGTTACGTCGATGCGGTAGCCGACGCCGGGCACGGTAGCGATGATCTAAGGTTCCCCGAGCCGCTTGCGCAGCGCCGACACGGTGATGCCCACGGCGTTGGTGAAGGGGATCCGCGTTCCGCCCTCGGCCTCCCTGAGGACCTCGAGCACGGCGAACTGTTTCCTGGTCAGGCAGGGCGACGTAGCGGCCTTCCCGGTAGACCACGCGGCGGAACGGAGCCAGCCGCAAGCCCGCGATTCATTCTCGTCCTGCGCGCGTCCGGTTCATGCCCCGGCATCGTCTCGGCGGCCAGGACGTCCGGCTCGACTGGCAGCGAGCCTGTAGTGGTAGGTGGCCGGCAGCCGGTCGGACCGGCTCTGTTCGGCCCAGCAGCTTCCGCCGATGGGCCGGATCAAGTGTGGGCCGAACTCATCGAAGGCGAATACCCGGTCCGGGAAGCGGTCCAGGACGTGCTCGATAATGTCCAGCTTCGTTTTCCGTTCGGGGTCCGCGGGAGACGAGCATGGTGGCGTCCGCGTGCCCGGGGCCACGCTTGGACCGCGCCCGCACGCTTACCATGCTCCCGTCCCGGGAGCATGGTAAGCGTGCGGGCCGACGATGCCCAGATGCCCTCTGGTCTGGATGACATGGCCGTGCTCGGTCGCCATCGTGGGACGGGATGAGATTTTCAGCGAGACCTGACATCTTTCAGCGAGAACTGTCACCACCTGGGCTGCCGACCTTCGGAAGTCACCCTTGCTGTGAATCTGGCCAACTCAGGCCGATCATGAAAGTCTCAAGTCACACGCTCACGGCCCTGCAGAACCGAGGTCAAGTAGGCCAACAGGCATGACAGGTTATACCGACGCGGCACCCATGGGCTTGATTGGCTGAAAATCTCTCTGTCCGATAGTTGGGCTGCACTCCTAGGATCCGCGCAGTCGACCTCAGCCATGACTTCTGGAGCCCTGGCGATTAGGGCTAGGCGGACAGTGCTCGAATTTCGGCCGGTACAAGCGATGGGCTTGGCCCAGATCAGTGGAGGAACAATGAGAACGAAGATGCGGGCGGCAGTTGCTTTGACCGCCGCGGCAGTCAGCTGTGCTGGCGCGCTCACATTGAGCCCAACTGCTCAGGCCTCAGCAGCAACTCCTGCGGCCGTCATGGGTGGATGCGGCTCGTTGACCCCCTGCGGGGAGGCCACGAACCTCACGCCCTGGGGGATGCACATCACCACCACTCTCGGGACGGGAACGTCGGGCTACTGCGACGTGTGGAACAAGGATGGCGGCTCCACCCCTTCGTTTTGGCACGCGAAGTGTGACCAGCGGTACCTAGCACCGGGCGCCCACTACGGGGGCGGGAACATCGACGTTGACGCTTTCACGTTCAACGACCGGGGCTACTACATGACCTTCTCCACCCGGACCTGGCACGCGGCGGGAACCTGGACCAAAATTACGAACCTGCAGGATGCAAAGTGCGACGACCGGAACGGCGTTCCGGAGTGCTGGATCAGCTGAATAGTCCCGAAGGTGCAATAGGGCTGGCCGGAGGCCGAGACCTGCCGGCGATTTCTCATCGACATTCGGTGCCAACTACCCCTGACGAAAATCGTCGTTGCTGCAGGTCAGCGTCTACATGTAGTTCCATCCGTGACTGAAATTCACACGTGCGACGGGGTCCGCGTAGGTGACCACTCCCCGTACGCCGTGGCCCGCGGCCAGACGCAGAGCCCCCGCGACCGTGAAGCTCTCCCCGTTGCTCGCCACCGAGGGGGACAGGCACACCCTCGACATTTCCAGCGCCTCCGTGTATGGCTCCTTCTGCGTATCGGAATCGCTCGTTAGTTCGTCGATGCAGAGCAGGTCGCCCCGGCCGTAGCGGGCGATCGTCTTCGAGAGCTGCTTCTCGTTGGCGGCCTCGACCAGTTCGTTGACGAGTTTGGTGGCCAGCACGTAGCGGACCCGGAAGCCCTGCATGGCGGCCTCGGTGCCCAGTGCGATCAGCAGGTGAGACTTGCCGGTGCCGGAGTCGCCGATCAGACAGAGCGGTTCGCCCTTCTTCACCCATTCGCAGGTCGCGAGCGTGTTGACGGTGGCCGGGGCGACGTTGGGGTTGGCGTCGAAGTCGAAGGCCCGCAGGCTCTTCTCCCGCGGGAAGGCAGCGGCCCGGATGCGGCGTTCGGACCGGCGCCGGGCCCGGTCGTCGCACTCGGCCAGCAGCAGCTCTGCCAGGAAGGCCCGGTAGGACATCTGCTCGCGGGCAGCGCCGTCGGCCAGATCCTTGAACTGCTGACGGGTGGTGGGCAGCCGCAGCATGCGGCATGCCTGGTCGATGGAGGCGGTGGCGGCTTCTTCGGTCAGGCCATGCTTGCGCATCATGATCCTTCTTTCTCGCCGGCCGTGCGGCCAGGCCGTTGGAGGATTTGGTCGTAGTGGGCCACCGAGGGGAGCGGCCGATTGTCGGGCAGGAGATGGGACAGCTTCCAGTCGGCGAGGAAGGTCACCGACGCGGTCGGCCCCTCGTCCTCCGTCGCCTGCTCCGTCCCGGGACGGGCCGGCGGGGTCGGCCCACCGTCCGAGTCGGCGAGTTTGCGGGCCTCCAAAGCGACCGCGTCAGCGGTCAGGGCCCCGGCCCGGTAAGCGGCGGCCAGGCCGGCCACGACCTGCTCGTGGTCCATGTGCCGTGCCAGCAGCAGTACTTCGATCAGCGCGCGGGTGCCGGCGGCGTCACCGTGGGCGGCCTTCGCCGCAGTCCACCACTTGTCGTGGACGGGCGTGAAGCGCCCCGCGGAGCGGGCCTGCTCCAACGCGGTCGATCCGGGAAAGGCGCCTGGCTTGCGCAGCAGGGCTTCCAGGTAGTGGTCCAGGACCAGGCAGGAGCCATTCCGGCCGCCGAGGCGTTCATGCCGGGTGACCACTTGGCGGCCGTCGTAGACGACGAGGTCGTTGGCGTCTGGCTGAACCGGTTGACCCTAGGAGTGAACCAGCGTCCCGTCTCGAAGGGCTCCGTTGGCAGCGGCCGTAGCAAGTGCTGTTCGTCCGCGAAGTAGTCGCCGATGGTGCGGGTGCGGCCCCGCAGTCTCCGGGCTTCATCAGCCTGTTCCCACTGGTCGACCATCGCGTTGAGGTCGGTGAGCGAGGCGACTTCGGGGATGGGGACGAAGTTTTCTGTGTGGGGGTGGGTTGTCGGTGGGGGTTTGAGTGGGGCTTGAGTGGGGTGCGGGGGTTTTACGAGTGGCTTTGGTGAGGGTGGGGGTTGT
>NZ_JBVHPY010000031.1:68448-71859 GCF_055567695.1 Streptomyces sp. NPDC026417 | reverse complement strand
CGGTTACATTCCGAACCCGGAAGCTAAGCCTTACAGCGCCGATGGTACTGCAGGGGGGACCCTGTGGGAGAGTAGGACGCCGCCGAACAAATTTTGAGGACCCTTGGTCCCAGCGACTCGCTGGGACCAAGGGTCCTTTTGTTTTTCCAGAGCGCGCCGGGTACTCGGCTGCGCGAGAATGACTTGCGGTACCGAAGACAGGAGTCACCCATGTCCACCAACTCTCCCGACGAGCGACCGGAACGCGATCAGCGACGCCGGGACAGTGGTGACCGCGGCGGCTACCGCGGGGGCCCGCCGCGCCGTGACAATGCCGGCCGTGACAGCGACCGCGGCGGCTCCGGCCGGCGCGACGATCGCGGTGGTGACCGTGGCGGTGACCGCGGTGGCTTCCGCCGTGACGACAACCGTGGCGGCGGCGGTGGCGGTTTCCGTCGTGATGACAACCGCGGCGGTAGTGGAAGCGGTGGCGGCTTCCGCGGCCGCGACGACCGGCGCGACGATCGCGGTGGTGACCGTGGCGGTGACCGCGGTGGCTTCCGCCGTGACGACAACCGTGGCGGCGGCGGTGGCGGTTTCCGTCGTGATGACAACCGCGGCGGTAGTGGAAGCGGTGGCGGCTTCCGCCGCGACGACAATCGCGGTGGTAGCGGTGGCGGTTTCCGTGGCCGTGACGACCGCGGTGGCGATCGTGGTGGGTTCCGTCGCGACGACCGTCCGTCGAGTGGTCCGCGCCGCGACGACCGGCCCGCGGGTCCGCGTCGTGACGACCGGGGCGACCGTGGGTTCCGCCGCGACGACCGCGGTAGCGACCGTCCCGCGTTCCGCCGGGACGACGACCGTCCGGCCTTCCGTCGCGATGACGACCGTGGTGGCTTCCGCCGGGACGACCGACGTGATGACCGGGGCGGTGACCGTGGCGGCTTCCGTCGTGACGACAGCCGTGGCGGGGGCGACCGTCCCCCCTTCCGGCGTGACGACCGCCCGACCGGTGGACCCCGCCGCGACGACCGCGGAGGCGAACGTCCCGCGTTCCGTCGCGACGACGACCGTGGTGGCTTCCGCCGCGACGACCGTCGAGACGACCGCGGTGGTGACCGCGGTGGCTTCCGTCGCGACGACCGTCCGTCGAGTGGTCCGCGCCGCGACGACCGGCCCGCGGGTCCGCGTCGTGACGACCGGGGCGACCGTGGGTTCCGCCGCGACGACCGCGGTAGCGACCGTCCCGCGTTCCGCCGGGACGACGACCGTCCGGCCTTCCGTCGCGATGACGACCGTGGTGGCTTCCGCCGGGACGACCGTCGAGACGACCGGGGCGGTGACCGTGGCGGCTTCCGTCGTGACGACAGCCGTGGCGGGGGCGACCGTCCCCCCTTCCGGCGTGACGACCGCCCGACCGGTGGACCCCGCCGCGACGACCGCGGAGGCGACCGTCCGGCCTTCCGCCGCGATGACGACCGCGGCGGCTTCCGCCGCGACGACCGTCGAGACGACCGCGGCGGTGACCGCGGTGGCTTCCGCCGCGACGACAGCCGTGGCGGCGGCGACCGTGGTGGGTACCGCGGGCGCGACGACCGTGGGCAGGGCCCGCGCCGGGACGACCGGGGCGGCCGTCCCGGTGGGTTCCGCCGCGACGACAGCCGGGGCGACGACCGGCGCGGTGGCGGCCGCTACCGCGACGAGCGCGAGCGGGACCGTGAGCCGATCAAGCGGCTGCCGATCCCGGACGACGTCACGGGTGAGGAGATCGACAAGGACGTACGGCAGGAGCTGCAGAGCCTGCCCAAGGGGCTGGCCGAGGACGTCGCCAGGAACCTGGTGATGGTCGCGCGGCTCATCGACGAGGACCCGGAAGGGGCGTACGGCTACTCCCGGGTGGCCCTGCGTCTGGCGTCCCGCGTCGCCGCCGTACGGGAGGCGGCCGGGTTCGCCGCGTACGCGAGCCAGAAGTTCAGCGAGGCGCTCGCCGAGTTCCGGGCCGCCCGGCGGATGACCGGAAACGTCGACCTGTGGCCCGTGATGGCGGACTGCGAGCGCGGCCTCGGCCGGCCCGAGAAGGCGCTGGACATGGCGGGTGCGCCCGAGGTGCAGAAGCTGGACAAGGCCGGTCAGGTCGAGATGCGGCTCGTGGCCGCCGGTGCCCGGCGCGACATGGACCAGCTCGACGCCGCCATCGTGACGCTCCAGAGTCCCGAGCTGGCCTCCAGCTCCGTGCAGCCCTGGACCGCGCGACTGCGGTACGCGTACGCCGACGCGCTGCTCGCCGCCGGCCGTGAGGACGAGGCGCGCGAGTGGTTCGCCAAGGCCGTCGAGTCCGACAAGGACGGCAGCACGGACGCCTCCGACCGGCTCGCCGAGCTGGACGGAGTCGAGTTCGTCGACGCGATGTCCGAGGACGAGGTGGAGCTTCCCGCCCGCGTCGACGCCGAGGATGCCGCCGAGCCCGAGGATGCCGCCGACGTCGCGGACTCGGCCGACGTCGAGGACGAGGAGCCCGAGGTGCCGGAGGCTCGGCAGTCCCCGGCCGACGGTGACGACGAGGACGGCCCCGAGGATGCTCCCCGCGGCTGACGTCGTGCGGACGCGGCGGCCGGAACAGCGGTAGCACCGCGGTGACGGCGGACGGGCGGGACCCCGAGACGGGGTCCCGCCCGTCCGTTGTTTCAGAGGCTGAGCGCGCGCAGCACCAGACCGGACGCCGGCTTCGGGCCGAACGAGGTCGACTTGCGCGGCATCATCACGCCCTGACGGGCGAGGTCGCGGACGACCTCCTCGCGGACCGGGTGCATCAGGACCGCCGTACCGCCGTCGCGTTCCGCCTTCTCGACGGTCGCGGCCGTGTCGTGGATGTAGGCGATGTCCGCGGGGGAGTCCTCCGGGATGTGCCAGACGTGCTCCAGGAGCGCCGCGTGCAGGACCGTCGCGTCCAGGGTGCGCCAGGCTTCGGGGCGGTCCGCCGGGACCGTGCGGGCCAGGAGGTCCGGCGAGGGGCGGTCGACGAGGTGGAAGGCGCCGTCGCCGGCCAGGAGGAAGGCGTTGCCCTCGGCGGCCGCTCCGGCGAGTGCCGTCAGGGCCTCGGCGAGGGGGGCGTCCAGGCGGCGTACCCGGAAGTGGGCCGTCACGGCCGCGAGCGCCTCGGCCACGGGCAGCCGGTGGAGGAGGCGGTGGATCGCGCGGACCCGGAGCGGATGTCGTGCCGTGTCCACCAGGAGCACCAGACCGTAGTCCCACGGGCCGGGGGAGGGGTGTTCGGAGCGCAGCCGGAGGTAGGTCGCCCAGCGGTGGTGGCCGTCCGCGATGAGTGCCTGGTGGTGGGGGGGGGGGGGGGGGGGGGGGGGAGGGGGGGGGGGGGGGGGGGGAGGGGGGGGAGGAGGGAGGGAGGGGGGCGTGGCGGGTGTCGTTCAGAGAGGG
>NZ_JBVHPY010000031.1:0-68438 GCF_055567695.1 Streptomyces sp. NPDC026417 | reverse complement strand
GGGGGGGGTGTGCGAAACGAAGCAGGGGGGGGTTCGCCCGGGGGTGGTTGCCTTCCGAGAGGGTTGTTTTGTGGGGCCTCGGTCCCCTGCGGCCCGGACCCAGGTCGGCGGGGTCGGTCACGGCCCACAGCCGGTGCCGGAAGCCGTCCTCCGTGGTCGTCGCGAGCAGCGGTTCGCGCTGAGCGGTGCGTTCGACGACGGCGGCCGTGCCCGTCACCGAGCCGTCGCCGCGGTAGGTCAGCAGCAGGGGTTCGAGGTTGGCCGAGGTGGCCCGCATCAGGGCCGCGCGGTCGGCGACGACGTGCGGCATGACGTCCTCGTGGGGGAGCACCACGCCGTCCGAGGGCTCCGACAGACGCAGGGCGCCGATGACGCCGCGCTGCAGCAGACCGCCGTCGCGCTGCTCGTAGACGTACAGGGCCGGTTCGGCGTCCGTGGTCAGGACTCCTTCGGACAGCCACTGCCGCAGGGTGTCCGCCGCCTGCTGGTTGCGGACGGCGGGGGTGGTGTCCTGGGGGAGGATCAGCCGGACGATGTTGTGCGGGTCGGCCGATTCGAGGTGGAGCAGGCCGTCGGGCCGGACGACCACGTCGTACGGCGGGGAGGTCACGGCGGCCAGGCTGCCGACTCGCTCGGGGTCGTACCGCAGGCCCTGGAACGGGGCCAGTTCGAGCCCCTTGGACGCCGGTGTCTCCCCCGTGGGACCTGCATAGTTCATTGAGGCATCGTAAGTGTGTCCGTGGCATGCGCGATGATCGGGGGAAAGGGATCCACAGAGGAGCGATGCGTAATGAGCCATACCGTCAGGACGCGGCCCGACGCCGCGGAGCAGGCCCTGAGCGAGGCGTACGACACGGCGCTGCTCGACCTCGACGGGGTGGTGTACGCGGGCGGGAGCGCGATCGCACGCGCCGTGGAGTCGCTCGGTACGGCCCGCGAGGGCGGGATGCATCTCGCGTACGTCACGAACAACGCGCTGCGCACGCCGGACGCCGTGGCCGCTCACCTCACCGAGCTGGGGGTGCCGGCCGAGGCGTCGGACGTCGTCACCTCGGCGCAGGCGGTGGCCCGGCTGATCAGCGAGCAGGTGCCCGCCGGCGCCCGGGTGCTGGTCATCGGCGGTGAGGGCCTGCAGGTCGCGCTGCGCGAGCGCGGGCTGGAGCCGGTGGAGTCCGCGGACGACGAGCCGGTGGCGGTCGTGCAGGGGTACGGCGGGCCCGAGTTGGCCTGGGGGCGCTTCGCGGAGGCGTGCTACGCCATCGCGCGCGGGGTGCCCTGGTTCGCGTCCAACACCGATCTGACGATTCCGAGCGCGCGCGGGATCGCTCCGGGCAACGGCGCGGCGGTGGAGGTCGTACGCATCGCCACCGGTGCCGAGCCCCAGGTGGCGGGCAAGCCGCTGCCGCCGATGCACCGCGAGACGATCCTGCGGACCGGCGCCGAGCGGCCACTCGTGGTCGGCGACCGCCTGGACACGGACATCGAGGGCGCCTTCCACGGCGAGGTGGACTCGCTGCTGGTGCTGACCGGTGTGACGGACGGCGCCCAGCTCCTCGCCGCCCCGCCGCAGCACCGGCCGACCTACGTCGACGCGGATCTGCGGGGCCTGCTCACCGGGCAGCCGGAGGTCGTCGAGGCGGACGCCGGTTTCCGCTGCGGCGGCTGGACGGCCACGGCGGGGAGCGAGCGGCTCGAACTGGACGGCGAGGGAGAGGCCATGGACGGGCTGCGGGCGCTGTGCGCGGCGGCGTGGACCGCGGCCGGGGACGGGGCGTGCGCGCTGGACGGCCGGAAGGCGCTGGCGCGGCTGGGGCTCTGAGCGCGTCCCGCGACCACGTGGACGCGGAGGGGCGAGGGGGCGGAATCCGGTGCCGGGACGACATCGTCCCAGCATGCGAGGGTAGGCTAACCTAACTGCGTGTTGGTCGACAGTCCTCCCGAACAGCGCGCGGAAGCCGCCCCCGCGCCCCCGAACCGCCGGGCGATACGGTCCCTCGGACTCCTCGCGTCCGTGGCCCTGTTGATGCTCGTCGCCCTGGCGAGCGTCGCGCTGGGCGCGAAAGCGCTGCCCATGGACCAGGTCTGGCACGGCCTGTTCCACGACTCGGGCACCTACGGCGACGTCGTGGTCGGCGAGCGGATCTCGCGCACCGTCCTCGGACTGCTCGTCGGCGCCGCGCTCGGGCTGTCCGGGGCCGTGCTGCAGGCGCTCACCCGCAATCCGCTGGCCGACCCGGGGCTGCTCGGCATCAACGCCGGCGCGTCCGCGGCGGTCGTCACCGCCATCACGTTCTTCGGCGTCACCTCGCTGAACGGCTATGTGTGGTTCGCCTTCTTCGGTGCCGCCTCGGTCGGAGCCCTGGTCTGGTTCCTCGGCGGCAGCCGGGGAGCGACGCCGGTCCGGCTGGCGCTCGCGGGCACGGCGATCAGCGCCGCGCTCTACGGCTATCTGCAGGCCGTGATGATCACGGACAACGCGGCGCTCGGCAAGATGCGTTTCTGGACGGTCGGTTCGCTCTCCTCGGCCAGCGACTCGATGATCAAGCAGGTGCTGCCCTTCCTGGCGGTCGGGATGGTCCTCGCCCTCGCCCTGGCCAGGCCGCTGAACGCCATGGCCATGGGCGACGACACCGCCCGCGCGCTCGGCGCGAACCTGAACCGCACCCGGGCCCTGTCCATGGCCGCGGCCACCGTGCTCTGCGGCGCCGCCACCGCGGCCTGCGGGCCGATCGTCTTCGTCGGGCTGATGGTCCCGCACGTCGTGCGCTCCTTCACCGGACCCGACCTGCGCTGGATCCTGCCGTACGCCACCGTGCTGTCTCCCGTGCTGCTGCTGGGCGCCGACGTCGTCGGCCGGCTGGTGGCACGCCCGGCGGAGCTCCAGGTCGGCATCGTCACCGCGGTCCTCGGCGGCCCGGTCTTCATCTTTCTCGTACGACGGCGGAGGACGGCGCAGCTGTGAAGGCGACACGTACACCCGCCGTCCGCGCGAGGGGCGGCCTCTCGGTACGGCTCGACGTCCGGGCCTGCACGGTCGTCGTGCTGCTGCTTCTGACCCTGCTGGCCGCGAGTGTCGTCCTCATCGGCACCGGGGACTTCCCGATCCCGGCGGCCGACGTCCTCAGGACGCTGGCCGGAGACGGCGACGCGGGACAGGAGTTCATCGTCAACGAGCTCCGGCTGCCCCGGGTCCTCGTCGGCGTCCTGGTGGGCGCCTCCCTCGGACTCGGCGGAGCCCTCTTCCAGTCCATCTCCCGCAATCCGTTGGGCAGTCCGGACGTGCTGGGCCTGGGACAGGGCTCGACGGCCGGCGCGCTGACCATGATCGTGCTCTTCTCCGGCAGCGCGACCGAGGTCACGCTGGGGGCACTCGCCGGCGGGCTCGTGACCGGACTCGCCATCTACGTGCTCGCCTGGAAGCGGGGCGTGCACGGCTACCGGCTGGTCCTGGTCGGCATCGGCGTCTCCGCGATCGTGACGGCGGTGAACGGCTATCTGCTCACCAAGGCCGACCTCGTCGACGCGACGCGTGCGGTCGTCTGGATGACCGGGTCCCTCAACGGCCGTGACTGGTCGCAGGTGTGGCCCCTGCTCGCCATGTGCGCCGTCCTCGTGCCGTTCGTCCTCGGCAACGCGCGGGGGCTGCGGATGATGGAGATGGGCGACGACGTCTCGTACGCGCTCGGGGTTCAGGTCGAGCGGACGCGGCTGCTGCTGATGCTGTCCGCCGTACTGCTCACCGCCGGTGCCACGGCCGCCGCCGGACCGGTCGGCTTCGTGGCGCTCACCTCGCCCCAGCTCGCCCGGCGGCTGACCCGCTCACCGGGGCCGAACCTGGTGCCCTCGATGTGCATGGGCGCGACCCTCCTGATCGTCGCCGACTGGGCCTCTCAGCGTGCCTTCGGCGCCGACCAGCTGCCCGTCGGCGTGGTGACCGGCGTCCTCGGCGGCCTGTATCTGCTGTGGCTGCTCGTCACCGAGCGCAGGGCGGGCCGGATATGAGTACGCCGAGCGGGCCGGACCCGGTCACCGGCGCGCGGCGCACGCCGGCTCCCGGCGCCGGCACGCGGAGCGCCCCGCCCGCCGAGGACCCCGGCAGCCCGAGCGAGCCCACCGCGGACCCCGGCACCCGGAGCGGGCCCGACACGACCACCAAGAGGAGCACCAGCACTGTGAACCGCCTGTCCGCCGACCGCGTGACCCTCGGCTACGACCAGCGCGTCATCGCGGAGAGCCTGTCGGTGGAGATCCCCGACAACTCCTTCACCGTGATCGTCGGCCCGAACGCCTGCGGCAAGTCCACGCTGCTGCGCGCCCTCTCGCGGATGCTGAAGCCGTCCCGGGGACAGGTGCTCCTCGACGGGCAGGTCATCCACTCGATGCCCGCCAAGAAGGTGGCCCGGACGCTCGGCCTGCTGCCGCAGTCGTCCATCGCGCCCGACGGCATCACGGTCGGCGACCTGGTGGGCCGCGGCCGCTACCCGCACCAGGGGCTGCTGCGCCAGTGGTCGGCCGAGGACGAACGGGTCGTCCAGGACGCGATGGCCTCGACCGGGGTCGCCGAGCTGGCCGACCGCTATGTCGACGAGCTCTCGGGCGGTCAGCGCCAGCGCGTCTGGATCGCCATGGCGCTCGCCCAGCAGACCCCGCTGCTGCTGCTCGACGAGCCGACCACGTACCTCGACATCCAGCACCAGATCGACGTACTCGACCTGTGTGCCGAACTGCACGAGGAGCAGGGCCGGACCCTGGTCGCGGTGCTGCACGACCTGAACCACGCGGCCCGCTACGCCACCCACCTCATCGCCCTGCGCGAGGGCGCGGTCATCGCCGAGGGTGCGCCGAACGACATCGTCACGGCCGAGCTGGTCGAGGAGGTCTTCGGGCTGCGCTGCCAGGTCATCGACGACCCGGAGACGGGGACGCCGCTGGTGGTGCCCGCGGCCCGCAGGGCACGGGCGGCCACCGCCGCACACGCGGTCGGAGCGGCGGCCCGGACCGCCGAGGGCCAGGTGTACTGACCCGCGGGGTTGTTCACGCGGCTGATCGGTGGCCGGCCTCCGAGCGCGGTGTGCTCCTGGACAGCTCCACCACGGCGGAGGTCTTCGCCATGTTCAAGACCGGGCACTGTCGACAAGGCTCGTGATCAATACACCTAGAGCATGCTGCGCAGACGCAGGAGATCGCGGAGGCCGGCCTCCAGCTTCACCCGGCCCGAGGCCCAGGCCTTCGCGAAGTGCAGCTCGCCGTTCACCAGCGCGACCAGGTCGTCACCGGTCATGGCGAGCCGGATCTGGGCCTTCTCGCGGGGCGGTCCGGGGAGCGTGTCCAGCACCTCGATCCGGCCGTCCCGGAGACGCCCGACGAAGGTGGTGTCGAGGTCGGTGACACGGCAGCTCAGCGAGCGGTCGAGAGCCGCCGCACCGCGTACGTCCCCGTCCGCGCCCGCCAGGTTGTCCGAGAGCTTGTCGAGTGCCGCACGGCACTCCTCAATCGTCGCCATCGTGATCGACGGTACCGCAGCGCTTCGCGGTAGCGTCGGGGCATGAGCGACACAGTGCCCCGGGCCGGGGGCAGCCAGGAGGCCGACGCGCCGCAGAGCACGGGGGAGGACCCCGTGGCCGAGCACGACCACGACCCCGCCGCCCCGGCGCCACTGGACGTCCCGCGCACCCCCACGGGCAGCGCCGAGGTCGACGCCTGGCTCGACCGGCTGGCCGATGCGGACCACCTCGCCACGGACGGCCACGTCGAGGTGTACGAGGATGTACACAGGGGCCTGCGCGACGCGCTGACCGCGCTCGACGCACGCCAGGGGCCCCCGGCGCCGTCGCCCCCGACGGCTCCCTCTTCTTCGTACGACCACAGGAGCTGAACCGAACGTGGCAGGAGTGGCACGACGCCGCCTCGATGCCGAGCTGGTCCGCCGCAAGCTCGCCCGCTCGCGCGAGCACGCCGGCCAGCTGATCGCCGCGGGGCGGGTCTCCGTCGGCAAGACCCTCGCGACCAAGTCCGCCACGCAGGTGGAGACCGCGGCCGCGATCGTCGTCACCCAGGACGACAGCGATCCCGACTACGTCTCGCGCGGCGGGCACAAGCTGGCCGGCGCCCTGGAGGCCTTCGTACCGCAGGGGCTGAAGGTCCAGGGGCGCCGGGCGCTGGACGCCGGCGCCTCCACCGGTGGCTTCACCGACGTGCTGCTGCGCGCGGGCGCCGCGCACGTCGTCGCCGTCGACGTCGGCTACGGACAACTCGCCTGGTCTCTGCAGAGCGATGAACGCGTCACCGTCAAGGACCGTACGAACGTACGCGAGTTGACGTTGGAGGCGATCGATGGGGAGCCCGTGGATCTTGTCGTGGGGGATCTGTCCTTCATCCCGCTCGGACTGGTGCTGCCCGCCCTCGCGCGGTGCGCGGCGCCGGATGCCGATCTGGTGATGATGGTGAAGCCGCAGTTCGAGGTGGGCAAGGACCGGTTGGGCAGCGGCGGTGTGGTCCGCAGCCCGGAGCTGCGGGCCGAGGCCGTGCGCGGGGTCGCCGCGCGCGCCTGGGAACTGGGGCTCGGAGTGCAGGGCGTCACGGCCAGCCCGCTGCCCGGGCCCTCCGGAAATGTCGAGTATTTTCTGTGGCTGCGTGCCGGGGCGCCCGAACCGGACCCGGCCGACGTCGACCGAGCAGTGGCGGAGGGGCCCCGTTGACGCAGACCCGAGCTCGTACTGTTTTCCTGCTGGCCCACACCGGGCGGCCCGCGGCCATCCGCAGCGCCGAACTGGTCGTCGAGGGGCTGCTGCGCTCCGGGATCGGCGTGCGCGTCCTGGAGGCGGAGGCGGCCGACCTCCCGCTGCCCGCCACGGTGGAGCTGGTCAAGGAGGCCACTCCCCAGTGCCTCGACGGGTGCGAGCTGCTGATCGTGCTGGGCGGTGACGGCACCCTGCTGCGCGGCGCCGAGTTCGCCCGCGCGTCCGGCGTCCCCATGCTGGGCGTCAACCTCGGCCGCGTCGGCTTCCTCGCGGAGGCGGAGCGCGACGACCTGGACAAGGTCGTGGACCGGGTGGTGACCAAGGCCTACGAGGTCGAGGAGCGCATGACCGTCGACGTCGTCGTGCACCGCAACGGCGACATCGTGCACACGGACTGGGCGCTGAACGAGGCGGCCGTGCAGAAGGTCTCGGCGGAGAAGCTCCTCGAAGTGGTGCTGGAGATCGACGGGCGTCCGGTGACCGGCTTCGGCTGCGACGGCATCGTCTGCGCGACCCCGACCGGCTCCACGGCGTACGCCTTCTCCGCGGGCGGGCCCGTGGTGTGGCCGGAGGTCGAGGCGCTGCTGATGGTGCCGATCAGTGCGCACGCGCTGTTCGCCAAGCCGCTGGTGACCTCGCCGGATTCCGTGCTCGCCGTGGAGGTCCTGCCGCACATCCCGCCGGGCGTCCTGTGGTGCGACGGCCGGCGCACGGTCGAGCTGCCGCCCGGAGCACGGGTCGAGGTGCGCCGGGGCGCGGTCCCGGTGCGGCTCGCGCGGCTGCACCACGCGTCGTTCACCGACCGGCTCGTCGCCAAGTTCGCGCTTCCCGTATCGGGGTGGCGGGGCGCGCCGCACTGACACCGCCGTACGGGGCGGCCGGTCCGTCTCCGACGGATCGGCCGGTCCGCCCCGAGGGGCGGGCGGCTGTTCCCAACGGAGTGGGGCGGCCGGTCCGGGCGGTCCGCTTCCACCCGGGCGGCCCTGCGGGCCCCGGGAGTGGGCCAGGAGGCCGGCCGGCGGGTCGGGAGGGCTGCGGGGTGCCCCCGCCCGTCCCGGCGCCGGAGCAGCGCCTCCGGACGCCCTGGGCGGCCGTGACGCGGTGACCCTCGGCATGCGCCCCGCCGCGCGGGGCCACGGGCGCGACGGTCTGGCCGCCCCGCACGGGCAGGCCGGCGAACCCCACTCCCGCGAGTGACAAGGCCCCTCGCCGGGCCCCCGCCACCTGCGCCTTCGCGGAAGGAGGGCAGGGCCCGTCGCACATCGGGTCCCCGACCTCGTAAGGTCGTGTCCGTGTTGGAGGAGATGCGGATACGGTCGCTCGGAGTCATCGACGACGCGGTCGTCGAGCTGTCACCAGGCTTCACCGCCGTGACCGGCGAGACCGGCGCGGGCAAGACGATGGTGGTCACGAGCCTGGGCCTGCTGCTCGGCGGGCGTGCGGACCCCGCCCTCGTACGGATCGGCGCGAAGAACGCCGTCGTCGAGGGCCGGATCTCCGTGCCCGCGGGCGGGACGGCGATCGTGCGGGCCGAGGAGGCGGGGGCCGAACTCGACGACGGTGCGCTGCTCATCAGCCGTACCGTTTCGGCCGAAGGGCGCTCCCGGGCGCACCTCGGCGGGCGCTCGGTGCCCGTGGGCGTGCTCGCGGAGCTGGCCGACGAGCTGGTCGCCGTGCACGGCCAGACCGACCAGCAGGGGCTGCTCAAGCTGTCCCGGCAGCGCCAGGCGCTCGACCGGTACGCGGGTGACGCGGTCGCCGTCCCGCTCGCCAAGTACACGGGTGCCTACCGCCGGCTGCGCGCGATCACGGCCGAGCTGGACGAGATCACGACCCGCGCGCGGGAACGTGCGCAGGAGGCCGACCTGCTGCGGTTCGGGCTCGACGAGGTCGCCGGGGTCGAACCGCGCGCGGGCGAGGACGTGGAGCTGGCCGCCGAGGCCGAGCGGCTCGGTCACGCGGAGGCGCTGGCCTCCGCCGCCACCGCCGCGCACGCCGCCCTCGCGGGCAACCCCGAGGACCCGGAGGGCATCGACGCCACGACCCTCGTCGCGGGCGCGCACCGGGCGCTCGAGGCGGTCGGGTCCCACGACTCCGCGCTGGCCGCGCTGGCCGGCCGGATCGGCGAGATCGGGATCCTGCTGGGTGACGTCGCCGGTGAGCTGGCCGGGTACGCCGACGATCTCGACGCCGACCCGCTGCGGCTCGCGGCGGTCGAGGAGCGACGGGCCGCCCTCACCCAGCTGACCCGCAAGTACGGGGAGGACATCGACGCCGTTCTCGCCTGGGCCGAGCGGAGCGCCGCGCGGCTCACCGAACTCGACGGGGACGACGAGCGGCTCGACGAGCTGACCGCCGAACGTGACGCGCTCCGGGCCGAACTGGGCGGGCTGGCGCAGGCGTTGACGGACGCCCGGACGGAGGCCGCCGAACGCTTCGCCGCCGCCGTGACCGCCGAGCTGGCCTCGCTCGCCATGCCCCACGCGCGCGTCTCGTTCGAGATCCGCCAGACCGAGGACCCCGAGGGCGTGGAGGTCGGCGGGCGCACGGTCGCGTACGGACCGGCGGGCGCCGACGAGGTCGAGCTGCTGCTGGCCCCGCACCCGGGCGCCCCGCCGCGGCCCATCGCCAAGGGCGCCTCCGGTGGTGAACTGTCGCGGGTGATGCTCGCGGTGGAGGTCGTGTTCGCCGGGACGGACCCGGTGCCGACGTACCTCTTCGACGAGGTCGACGCGGGCGTCGGCGGCAAGGCGGCGGTCGAGATCGGCCGGCGGCTCGCCCGGCTGGCCAGGTCCGCGCAGGTCGTGGTCGTCACGCATCTGCCGCAGGTGGCGGCCTTCGCCGACCGCCAGTTGCTGGTCGAGAAGACGAACGACGGCTCGGTCACGCGGTCCGGCGTGAAGGTCCTGGAGGGCGAGGACCGGATCCGGGAGCTCTCCCGCATGCTCGCGGGTCAGGAGGACTCGGAGACGGCCCGCGCCCACGCGGAGGAACTGCTGGCCACGGCCAGGGCCGACGGGTAGTTCCGGGGAGCCGGTTCGCGGCCGCTGTCACGTTCCGCCGGCCGGGAGGGCGCGTTCGGCCTCCTGCCGTCGGAGGGCGCATTCCCGGTCCGCGCGCGGAAGGAGCGTGCAGGCCCCCCGGCAGGGAGCCTGCGCCGGCCCGTTGCCCCGCCGGGTTCGCTCGCGCCCGCGCTTCGTAGGCTGGCGGGCATGGTCACACGCATGACTGCCTGCACGGCCTTCGGGCTGGCCGCGGGCACCGCGCGGGCGGGAATCGCCGCACTGCGCGCCAAGGCCCCCGGCGGGCGGGCGCGTTGGGAGCGCGAGAACTACGCCGGCCGGACCGTGCAGCTCTACGCGGGCCCCGCCGCGGCCCTCGGGGCGGCGCTCGCCGCCGGCCGGACCCATCGGGCCACCGGCCTCGCCGTACTGGCCGCCGGTGTCTGCGGCGCCTACGACGACGTCGCCGGAGCCGGTGACCCCCGGCGCGGCTTCCGGGCGCACATCGGCGCCCTGCGGCACGGCGAAGTGACCACGGGCGCGGTCAAGTTGTTCGGGATCTCGGCCGCCGGACTCGCTGCGGGAGCGCTGCTCAAGGAGCGCGCGCCGGACCGGGTGCTGGCGGGTGTGGTGATCGCCGGGACCGCGCATCTCGTCAACCTCGTGGACGTACGCCCCGGAAGGGCGGCCGGCGCGGTGCTCGTCCTGGGGGCGCCGGGACTGCTGCGCACGGGGGCGGCCGCGGAGTTGTCGGCCGCCGCAGTGGGAGCCGCCGCCGCCGTCCTCCCCGACGACCTCGGCGAACGCGCGATGATCGGCGACACGGGGGCCCACGCGCTCGGTGCCGCCCTGGGCGCTGCCGTCGCGGCGGGCAGCGGCCGAACCGGTCTGCTCGTCCACGCGGCCGCACTGGTGGCCGCGGCGGCGTTCGGGGAGCGCGTGAGCGAGCTGGCGCGCACGCCGGGGCGCGGGTCGCGCTGAGTGCCCCGGCGCGGGTGGCCGGGAGGAAGCCCGGCCGCCGGCCTCGCGCTCCCACCGCGACGGGGACTCCTCGGCCCCGCGCGGTGCGGTCGTACGCGGCGCGGACGGCGCCGCCGCGGCGGCGTGCGAACTCCCGGACCGAAAGGCCGCGTCCCTCACTCCTGTGGGTGACCGCCCCCGTAGAGTTGCCCACCGCGGCGCGGCAGCGGTCGCCCCGTGGTGCCGCAACGGGCGGGTGTCCTGGCATCCTTGACCCAGTACGCGAAGCACGACGTGCGGTCCACCCCCCTCTGCACGACCTTCTGTACGTTTCTTCGTGACCGTCCGACGCCGAACCAGGAGCCCCGGCCACGTGAGCCTCGTGAGCAGCCACTCACCGCACGGACAGTCGCCCCTGCGCACCGTGCAGGTGCTCGGTGGCGGCAGCGCGGGCAGCAGCGCGCATGTCCGGTCGCTGGCGTCGGGACTGGTCGCCAGGGGCGTGCGGGTCACCGTGTGCGCCCCCTCGGAGGCCGAACGCACCTACGGGTTCACCGACGTGGGCGCCCAGCACGTCCCCGTGCCCCGCAGCAGCGACCCCACCTCCCTCGCCGCGCTGCGAGCGGCCTGCGCGGACGCCGACCTCGTGCACGCGCACGGGCTGCACGCGGCGCTGCGGGCCACGCTCGCGCTCGGCGGCCGCCGCGTCCCGCTCGTCGTCACCTGGCACACCCGTGCTCGGGCGGAGGGTGCCCGGGCCCATCTGCTGCGGCTTCTGGAGCGGCGTGTGGCCCGGGCCGCGACCGTCGTCCTCGGCACCTGCTCCGATCTGGTGGACCGGGCACGCGGCAGGGGAGCACGGGACGCGCGGCTGGCCGCCGTGGCACTTCCGGCACGGCGCAAACCCGGCGACCACGACGACCAGGACCGGACGCGGCACAAGGCGCGGGCCGAACTCGGCGCCACGGACCGCCCCTTGCTGATGGCGGTCGGCTCCCTCGACCGGCAGCGCGGTTACGACACCCTGCTGAACGCCGCGCGCGCGTGGCGCCACCTCAGCCCGGCGCCTCTGCTCGTCATCGCGGGGGAGGGCCCGCTGCGGGCCGAACTGCAGCGCCGCATCGAGGACGAGGGCCTGCCGGTGCGCCTCGTCGGACAGCGCGACGACATCACGGAACTCCTCGCCGGGGCCGATCTCGCGCTCCTGCCCAGCAGTTGGGAAGCGCGTTCCGTCCTCGCCCAGGAGGCCCTGCACGCGCGGGTGCCGCTCGTGGCCACCGAGGTCGGCGGCATCCCCGAACTGGTCGGCGACGCGGCCGAACTCGTCCCGTACGGGAACGCGGACGCGCTGGCCGTGGCCGTCGTGCGCCTCCTGGAGGACCCCGCGCGCCGGGAACTCCTCAAGGACAGAGGGGTCCGGCAGGCGGCGACCTGGCCCACCGAGGACGACACGGTCGCCCAGATCCTGAGCATCTACGACGAGTTGACCCAGCCGCGCCCGCTGCCCTGACGGACGGCGGCTACGTCACATGCCTGCGCGCCCGCAGCGCCAGGCTCAACGCCAGTACCGTCTGCGGGTCGTCCAGGTCCGTGCCCAGCAACTCGCCGATCCGGGCCAGGCGGTTGTAGAGCGTCTGCCGGTTCAGATGCAGTTCACGGGCCGTCTCCGCCTTGCGGCCCGCATGCGCCAGGTAGGTCTGCAGCGTGGGCAGGAGGGGCGGCCTGGACCGCTCGTCGTGGTCGCGCAGCGGGCCGATGGCACGGTCCACGAAGGCCGCCAGGTCCGGATGGTCGCGCAGCCGCCACAGGAGCAGGTCGATGTCCAGGCGCCGGGCGTCGTACCAGGGGCGGTCCGACAGGCCCTGCGCCGCCGTCGCCGTCTCCGCCGCGTGCCGCAGTCCTGCCGAGGCCGCCGCCCAGCCGCCCGCGACCCCGACCACGACCACCGGCGGCTGCGCGCCCGGCCGTTGCATGCCCGCGCGCTCCACGCCCGCCCGCAGCGCCGCGGCCACCCGGTCCGCGACGGCCGCGCGCTCGGACTCCGAACGCAGCCCCAGCAGCAGCGGCACCCGGCCCTCGACCGGGCGTACCCCCAGCAGGACGGGCACCCCCACCGAAGCCAGCTCCTCGGCGACCGCGCGGGCGAGAACCGCCCAGCCGCCCCCGGGCGAGAGACCGTCCGCCAGGCGCATCACGACCGGCAGCAGCGGACTGCTGCCCGGCTTGAACCCCAGCACACGGGCCTGGGCGGGTGCGTCCTCGGCCTCGATGCGGCCCTCGGCGAGGTCGGTCAGGAAGTCGCCGCGGCCGCGTGCCGCGAGCTCCTCCTCCTGGCGCGCCTGCATCAGGACGACGGCCAGGATGCCCGCCGTCCGCTCGGCCGCCATCCGGTGCACGGGTGCCGTCGGAGCGCTCACGGGGGTGACCACGAGCCGGGCCCGCACCGACCCTGTGCCGGGCCCGCCGCCGGGCACGTCCACGATGGTCGTGCCGGCGGGCGGTTCGTCCTTGTGCTGGCCGCGCAGGCCCTCCCACACCTGGAGCGGATCGGCGCCCGCGGGCCCGGCACCGGCCGCGTACAGGAGCTGTCCGTCCGCCGTCTCCAGGAAGACCGGGTTGCCGGCGAAGTCCGCGAGGATGCCGAGGACCTGCGGGATCCCGCCCCCGCCGAGCAGCGCCTCGGTGCAGCGCCGGTGCACCTCCTCGGCCCGCTGGAGCAGCGCGTAGTGGCCGTTGACGATCTCGGTGTGCACCTCCTCCGTGACCGTCACGAAGGGCACCTCCCGGTGGAGCTGGACCAGGGGGAGGCCCGCGGTGCGGGCCGTCTCGACCAGGGCCGCGGGCAGCCGGGCGAAGCGCGGGCCCAGCTCCACGACCAGCGCGGCGATGCCGCGTTCGGCCAGGGTGCGGACGAAGGCACGCTGCTCGGCGGGGCGGGTGCCGAGGCCGTATCCGGTGGTCAGCAGCAGTTCGCCGCCCTTGAGCAGCGAGGCGATGTTCGGGACCTCGCCCGCGTGCACCCAGCGCACGGTGCGCTGCAGCCGGTCGCCCCCGGCCAGGATCTCCGGCAGCCCGCTGCGCAGTCCGGGCAGCTCCAGCGCCCGCTGCACGGTGATTCCGGCGCCCTCGGTGTCGTAACGGCTGTCCATGCAGCGGACGCTACCGGCGCACACGTGCCGGGGACATCTCCGACCCGTCACGGCAGGTCCCGGGGGCCACGGGGCACGTGCCCGGCGCCCCGAGGGCTGTGTCGTACGTCACGGCTCCGCCGCCCCACCCGGGCCGCAGGACGGCCCCGCCCCCTGCCGGAACGTGCCGGAGGGGGCGGGACCGATGCCTACGGCGGTCAGCCGCCGTACGCGCCGCTCGCGGTGAGCCGCAGGGCCGTGTCGATCAGCGGGACGTGGCTGAAGGCCTGCGGGAAGTTGCCGACCTGGCGCTGGAGCCGCGGGTCCCACTCCTCGGCGAGCAGCCCGAGGTCGTTGCGCAGGGCGAGCAGCTTCTCGAAGAGCTTGCGGGCCTCGTCGACCCGCCCGATCATCGCGAGGTCGTCCGCCATCCAGAACGAGCAGGCCAGGAACGCGCCCTCGTCGCCCTCCAGACCGTCGACACCCGCGTCCTCACCGGCCGTCGGGTAGCGCAGGATGAAGCCGTCCTCGGTCGACAGCTCGCGCTGGATCGCCTCGATCGTGCCGATCACCCGCTTGTCGTCCGGCGGCAGGAAGCCCATCTGCGGAATCAGCAGCAGCGAGGCGTCCAGCTCCTGGGAGCCGTACGACTGCGTGAACGTGTTGCGCTCCTTGTCGTAGCCCTTCTCGCACACGTCCCGGTGGATGTCGTCGCGCAGCTCGCGCCACTTCTCCAGCGGCCCGTCGGCGTCGCCCGACTCGATGAGCTTGATGGTCCGGTCGACGGCGACCCAGGCCATCACCTTGGAGTGCACGAAGTGGCGGCGCGGGCCGCGCACCTCCCAGATGCCCTCGTCCGGCTGGTCCCAGTGGTCCTCCAGGTACCGGATCAGCTTCAGCTGGAGGAGCGAGGCGTAGTCGTTGCGGGACAGGCCGGTCATGTGCGCCAGGTGCAGGGCCTCGGTGACCTCGCCGTACACGTCCAGCTGGAGCTGGTGCGCGGCGCCGTTGCCCACCCGGACGGGCGCCGACCGCTCGTATCCGGGGAGCCAGTCCAGCTCCGCCTCGCCGAGCTCCCGCTCGCCCGCGATGCCGTACATGATCTGCAGGTTCTCCGGGTCGCCCGCGACCGCGCGCAGCAGCCACTCGCGCCAGGCGCGTGCCTCCTCGCGGTAGCCCGTGCGCAGCAGCGAGGACAGGGTGATCGCCGCGTCGCGCAGCCACGTGTAGCGGTAGTCCCAGTTGCGGACACCGCCGATCTCCTCCGGCAGCGAGGTGGTGGGCGCGGCGACGATGCCGCCCGTCGGGGCGTAGGTCAGGGCCTTCAGCGTGATCAGGGAGCGGACCACGGCCTCCCGGTAGGGACCGTGGTACGTACATTGGTCCACCCAGTCGCGCCAGAACTCCTCGGTCGCCTCCAGGGACTGCTCCGGCTCCGGGAGCGCGGGCGGCTGCTTGTGCGAGGGCTCCCAGGAAATCGTGAACGCGATCCGCTCGCCGGGGGCCACCGTGAAGTCGGCGTACGTGGTGAGCGCCTTGCCGTAGGTCTCGCAGGCTGTGTCGAACCACACGGAGTCGGGGCCCGCGACGGCCACCGTCCGGCCCTCGTGCTTGTGCACCCAGGGCACCACGCGGCCGTACGAGAAGCGCATCCGCAGGGCGGAGCGCATCGGCACCCGGCCCGTGACGCCCTCGACGATCCTGATCAGTTGCGGAGCCCCGTCACGGGGCGGCATGAAATCGATCACTCGCACCGTGCCGCGCGGGGTGTCCCACTCGGATTCGAGGATCAGCGAGTCCCCGCGATAGCTGCGCCGGGCCGCCGTGGGCGGCTCGGCGTCGGCCGCGTGCGCCGGCCCGAGCCGCCAGAAGCCGTGCTCCTCGGTGCCCAGCAGGCCGGCGAAGATGGCATGCGAGTCGAAGCGGGGCAGGCACAGCCAGTCGACTGTGCCGTCCCGGCAGACCAGCGCAGCTGTCTGCATGTCTCCGATGAGTGCGTAGTCCTCGATGCGCCCGGCCACGTGCATCTCCAGTCGAACGGCCACGTCGCCCCCGGGGGGCGGTCGCTCTTGCGGTCAAGGGGTCTTGGTTAAGCGTCGTTGCGAAACGTCAGAAGGCTTGTGCGAATGTCGTTGCGGAACGAACTGACGAGCTCTCGTGTTCCGGGATGCGGGCGTGGGTGGTGCCGTCTACCGGCCGGTCTCGGCAGTGAGTGTCCGAGCAGGATACGACGCACGTCGATGATCCGCGTGCCCCTCCCGGCAACCGGACTCCGCCGAACGAGTGAGCAGAGGGTGAGTGGTGGGGACGCCGTGAGCGGGTCTGTGCGGGGTCCGTGTCGATGTGTGCGCAGAGCGTGGCCGGAAGCGCTCCGGTTCCGGCGCTGATACCCTGGTAGCCCGTGGACCGGAGGGCGAGAAACCCCCGAACCGCAGCGACGGCGCCCCCCGAAAATCCGGTACTTCCGGCTCGGACCGCCGGTACGCACCACAGACCGCGACCACGGGAGCCCCCTCTTGGCCATGCCGCCCGCTGCTTTCCGAAACAGCACTGCCACGACGACCAAGCACATCTTCGTCACCGGGGGTGTCGCCTCCTCCCTCGGCAAGGGACTGACGGCCTCCAGCCTGGGTGCGCTGCTCAAGGCGCGGGGCCTGCGGGTCACCATGCAGAAGCTCGACCCGTACCTGAACGTCGACCCGGGCACGATGAACCCCTTCCAGCACGGTGAGGTGTTCGTCACCAACGACGGCGCGGAGACCGACCTGGACATCGGACACTACGAGCGCTTCCTCGACGTCGACTTGGACGGCTCCGCCAATGTCACTACAGGACAGGTGTACTCCACGGTCATCGCCAAGGAGCGGCGTGGCGAGTACCTGGGCGACACCGTGCAGGTCATCCCGCACATCACCAACGAGATCAAGCACCGTATCCGCCGCATGGCGACCGACGACGTCGACGTCGTCATCACCGAGGTCGGCGGCACGGTGGGCGACATCGAGTCGCTGCCCTTCCTGGAGACGGTCCGCCAGGTCCGGCACGAGGTCGGCCGCGACAACGTGTTCGTGGTCCACATCTCGCTCCTGCCCTACATCGGCCCCTCGGGTGAGCTGAAGACGAAGCCGACGCAGCACTCGGTCGCGGCGCTGCGCAACATCGGTATCCAGCCGGACGCGATCGTGCTGCGCGCCGACCGTGAGGTGCCCACCGCCATCAAGCGGAAGATCTCGCTGATGTGCGACGTCGACGAGGCGGCCGTGGTGGCGGCGATCGACGCCAAGTCGATCTACGACATCCCGAAGGTCCTGCACACCGAGGGCCTGGACGCCTACGTGGTCCGCAAGCTGGACCTGCCGTTCCGCGACGTGGACTGGACGACCTGGGACGACCTGCTCGACCGCGTCCACAACCCGCTGCACGAGATCAATCTGGCGCTGGTGGGCAAGTACATCGACCTGCCCGACGCCTACCTCTCGGTCACCGAGGCGCTGCGCGCCGGCGGTTTCGCGAACAAGGCCCGCGTGAAGATCAAGTGGGTCACCTCGGACGACTGCAAGACCCCGGCGGGCGCCGCCAAGCAGCTCGGCGACGTGGACGCGATCTGCATTCCCGGCGGCTTCGGCGACCGCGGCGTGTCCGGCAAGGTCGGCGCCATCCAGTACGCCCGCGAGAACCGCATCCCGCTGCTCGGCCTCTGCCTCGGCCTGCAGTGCATCGTGATCGAGGCCGCGCGCAACCTGGCCGACATCCCCGACGCCAACTCCACCGAGTTCGACTCGGCCACCGGTCACCCGGTCATCTCCACGATGGCCGAGCAGCTGGACATCGTGGCCGGCGAGGGTGACATGGGCGGCACCATGCGGCTCGGCATGTATCCGGCCAAGCTGGCCGAGGGCTCGATCGTGCGCGAGGTGTACGACAACAAGGAGTACGTCGAGGAGCGGCACCGCCACCGCTACGAGGTGAACAACGCCTACCGCGCCGAGCTGGAGAAGAAGGCCGGTCTGCAGTTCTCCGGCACCTCCCCGGACGGCAAGCTCGTCGAGTACGTCGAGTACCCGCGTGAGGTGCACCCCTACCTGGTGGCGACCCAGGCGCACCCCGAGCTGCGCTCGCGCCCGACCCGCCCCCACCCGCTCTTCGCGGGCCTGGTCAAGGCGGCCGTGGAGCGCAAGACGGGCAAGTGACACGAGGGTTGTACGGTTGCCGGGGTACGCGTCTTTCGAGGCGCGTGCCCCGGTTTCCGTCGCCGGTGCACCGTGGCCGATTTCCCGTCGGCCGCGACCGGCGTCTTTTGTGTACGTGTGGGAGGACACAGGGCATGACGATCAAGGACACCGCCGAGGAGTGGGAGATCCGCGGGAGCGAGACCCCCTTCGTCGGGAACAAGACGTCCGTCCGCACGGACGACGTGGTCATGCCCGACGGATCGGTCGTCCGCCGCGACTACCAGGTCCACCCCGGCTCCGTGGCCGTCCTCGCCCTCGACGACCAGGACCGGGTCCTGGTCATCCGCCAGTACCGCCACCCGGTGCGCCACAAGCTCTGGGAGATCCCGGCCGGACTGCTCGACATCCCCGGTGAGAACCCGCTGCATGCGGCACAGCGCGAGCTGTACGAGGAGGCGCACGTCAAGGCCGAGGACTGGCGTGTGCTGACCGACGTGTACACCACGCCCGGCGGCTGCGACGAGGCCGTCCGCATCTTCCTCGCCCGCGACCTCTCCGAAGCCGAGGGTGAGCGCTTCGAGGTCGAGGAGGAGGAGGCCGACATGGAGCTCTCGCGCGTGTCCGTCGACGAACTCGTGCGCGGAGTGCTGGCCGGCGAGCTGCACAACAACTGCCTGGTCGTCGGTGTCCTGTCCCTGATCGCCGCCAGGAACGGCGAGGGAATCGACGCGCTGCGCCCGGCGGAGGCGCCCTGGCCCGCCCGCCCGTTCGAGTCCTGAGCGGACCGCACCTCCCTCGGGGGTCCGGTGTGACGATCGGCTGATCCGATCGGGGGACCCCTTAGCCGTGCTCCACCCGGATCGTCGCAGAGCGTGAACTAGGCTCTGAAAACGCCCCGTCCGGAGTCCCGGCGGGCTTGCGCGCGCAGTGGGACGGGAGTGTGGCCCGTGACGGATCAGGCGGTGGACACCGGCAGCACGGAGGTGTCGGACCAGGAGCAGCCACCGGCCGACGAGTCCGTCCCCATGGCGAGTCAGTTCCTGGGCCGGTCGCGAGAGTTGAAGGAACTCCGGGTCGACATCGAGCGGGCCGGACTGGACACCCTCTCCGGCCGCAAGGCCCCGCGTGCCCGGGTGCTGCTCATCGCCGGCCGCCCCGGATTCGGCCGTACGGCCCTCGCCGAGGAACTGGTCGGCCAGGTCGCCGAGAGTTACCCCGACGGTGTGCTGCGCGCCCGGCTCACCGAACCCGACGGGACGCCGGTGCCCACCGAGCGCACGGCACGGGACCTCCTGACCGCTCTGGAGGTGGCCACCCCGCCGGGCGCCGCCGAGGACGATCTCACCGAGGCCCTGCGCGGCGCCCTCGCCGACCGCCGCGCCGTGCTCCTGCTGGACGACGCGGCCACCGCCGGACAGGTCGACTCCCTGCTGCCGGACACCCCCGACTGCCTGGTCGTCGCCGTCTCGCAGGGCCCGCTGACCGGCATCGCGGACGTCCGCCCGTGCACGCTGGGCGGCCTGGACACCAAGTCCGCCCTGGACCTGCTCGCCCGGCACACCGGCTCGGTCCGCATCACCGTGGACCCGCGCGCCGCCGAGGATCTCGTCGAGGAGTGCGCAGGGCAGCCCGCCGCCCTGGCGCTGGCCGGCGGCTGGCTCGCCGCCCGGCCCCAGGCCGCCGTCGCCGACCTGGCGAAGCATCTGCGCAGCGAGGGCGACGAGGGGCCGCCGCTCACCCGGGTCTTCCGGCTCGTCCACGCCTCGCTGCCCAGCGCCGCCGCCCGGATGCTGCGTCTGCTCTCGCTGGCCCCCGCCGGCCTGGTCGACCCGCACACCGCCTCCGCGCTGGCCGGCTGCTCCATCCACGCGGCCCGCACCACCCTGGACGACTTCGCCGGACTCGGCCTGCTGCGGCCGGTGGACTCGCCCCTGCCGCAGTACGAGGTGCCCGGCTGCCTGCTGCCGCTGCTGCGCGACCTCACCGAGACCCAGGACCGGCCGGCCGAGCTCCAGCTGGCCCGCGCCCGGATGCTGGAGCGGACCGTGCGGCTGCTGGTGTCCTGCCGTGCGATCACCGAGACGGACAGCTCACCCGCCCGCGAGAAGCTCGCCGGCATGCCCCGCGCGCTGCGCTTCCCGCATCCGCGGGCGGCCGCCGACTGGCTGCGCATCCGGCAGCCCGCGCTGCTCGCCTCCGCCCGCGCGGCCGTCGCCGACGGCGAGCTGGACACACTGGCCCGCCGTCTGATGGCCGCGCTGGTCCGCGCCATGGTCGCGCACGTCGGTACGCAGGCGGCGGCGCCCGAGCTGTACGGCATCCACCGGCTCGTGCTGGACGTCGCCGAACGCCGGAACCTGCCCCGTGAGAAGGCCGCGGCGCTGCTGAACCTCGCCGATCTCGACGCGCAGACCGGCCGTACGGCACAGGCGCTCGTCCGCTACCGCGCCGCGCTGGACGCCGGACGCGAGGCCGACGACCCGTACGCGACCGGCCGCGCGATGGAATCCGTAGGCGGCGCCCACCAGGAGCTGGGGGACTACGAGCGGGCCGCCGACTGGTACGGCAGGGCGCTCGCGCAGCGGCTGGCCCGCGACGAGCGGGTGGACGCCGCCCGGCTGTACGGCCGGATCGCCACCGTGCACACCTACGCCGGCCGCTACGGGGAGGCGCTGCGCAACTGGCGCTCGGCCGCCACCGGACACCGCAGGAACGGCGATGTCGCGGCCCAGGCAAGGGCGTTGAGCGAGCTGGCCCGGGTCCAGGAGTACGCGGGACGACCGGAGGAGTCGCTCCACACCTGCCACGAGGCGGTCGAGTGGGCCCGCCGGGCCGACGACGTACGACTGCAGGCGGCGCTCCAGCTCAGGCTGGCGGACACCCTGGACCGGCTCGGGGACCCGGTGGCCGCCGGGCTGCACCGCAGTCAGGCCGAGCGCATGCTGGGAGATGAGCTGCCGGACAGCGCGTCAGCCATGGAACACGGCCCTAACGCCTGCGAAATCCGCAGTACATCCGTCGAAGATTGATGCATTGAAAGGCTAGACAGAGAGAATCCCTTCATTAGACTGGCTCCGCCGCGGTGTTTCGTGGTGTCTCCCGGTGTGCCCCCATGTCGCCGGGTATGACGGGCATTGCCCTGATGTGCATCGCCCTGGCGTGCGCAGCCCCAGAACCCTCTGAGCCAAGGACCGTGATCGACGTGAAGGTCGGCATCCCCCGCGAGGTCAAGAACAACGAGTTCCGGGTGGCCATCACCCCCGCCGGTGTGCACGAGCTGGTGCGCCACGGCCACCAGGTCGTCATCGAGCAGAACGCCGGCGTCGGCTCCTCGATCACGGACGACGAATACGTCTCCGCCGGCGCGCAGATCCTGCCCACCGCCGACGAGGTCTGGGCCACCGCCGACCTGCTGCTGAAGGTCAAGGAGCCCATCGCCGAGGAGTACCACCGCCTCCGCAAGGACCAGACGCTGTTCACGTACCTGCACCTCGCGGCCTCCAAGGAGTGCACGGACGCCCTCCTGGAGTCCGGCACAACGGCGATCGCGTACGAGACGGTCGAGCTGCCCAGCCGCGCGCTGCCGCTGCTCGCCCCGATGTCCGAGGTCGCGGGCCGTCTCGCGCCGCAGGTCGGCGCCTACCACCTGATGCGCGCCAACGGCGGCCGCGGCGTGCTGCCCGGCGGTGTCCCCGGCGTGCTGGCCGCCAAGGCCGTCGTCATCGGCGGTGGCGTCTCCGGCTGGAACGCCGCGCAGATCGCCATCGGCATGGGCTTCCACGTGACCCTGCTCGACCGTGACATCAACAAGCTCAAGGAGGCGGACAAGATCTTCGGGACGAAGATCCAGACCGTCGTCTCCAACACCTTCGAGCTGGAGAAGGCCTGCCTCGAGGCCGACCTCGTCATCGGCGCCGTGCTCATCCCCGGCGCCAAGGCTCCGAAGCTGGTCACCAACGAGCTGGTCTCCCGGATGAAGCCCGGAAGTGTTCTTGTCGACATCGCGATCGACCAGGGCGGCTGCTTCGAGGACTCGCGTCCGACCACGCACGCCGAGCCGACCTTCCCGGTCCACAACTCGGTCTTCTACTGCGTCGCCAACATGCCCGGCGCGGTGCCCAACACATCCACCTACGCGCTGACCAACGCCACGCTGCCGTACATCGTCGAACTGGCCAACCGCGGCTGGGTCGAGGCGCTGCGCCGCGACCCCGCGCTGGCCAAGGGTCTCAACACCCATGACGGCAAGGTGGTTTACCGCGAGGTCGCCGAGTCGCACGGTCTGGAGCACGTCGAGCTGGACACGCTGCTCGGCTGACAGGTCGCTCGCTCCACTAGTCGACTTTTCGGCTGATCAGCGGCGGATTCCCCGCTGGGAAAAGGCGATACGTCAACACAGGTCGTCAACACCGCGCACCCGGCCGGACCTTGCTCGACAAGGTCCGGCCGGGTGTGTGTCGGGTCACTTTGCGACACTCGTTCAACTCGCCGCGAACGTAACTCTTTAACCGATTCGTACACCGGTGAAACCTGCTGTGCGACGGCCTTACGCCCTTGACAGAGGGGTGTTCGGTTGCCGACACATCGGGTCGGGTCCGGCGGATTGTGTTGCTGCGGACCGGTGACACGCCATAGAGTCGCCAACCGTCGGCATGGTGCCACGCTGACCTATCTAGAAGTTTCCTGGTCACCAAGGAGGTAAGACGACTTGTGAATGAGTCGACATTTACTCCCGGGGGTGGTCAACCAGGAATGCCGACGCGGGGCGAGGGCCCCACGGGGCTCGAGGCTGTCGGCTCCGTCGCTGTCCGCACCTTCGCAGCCCACCAGAGTCCCCCTAGAACAGGGCTGACCCAGCCAGCACACCAGAGCATGGATGGCCATCACGTGAACGCCATGGCCGGCAACGGAAGTGGCGAGAACCACACCCACTTCGCCGACTACGACGAACTGCCCGAGGGGCACTTCTACGACCCCGACGCCGAGTACGAGCCCGATCCCGAGTACGCGGCCACGCTCGCGCCCGACGCGGCCCGTCAGCGCCGTGAGCGCATCGGCCCGACCGGACGCCCGCTGCCGTACTTCCCGATCCCGGGGCCGCTGACCGACCACGGTCCCGCGAAGATCATCGCGATGTGCAACCAGAAGGGCGGCGTCGGCAAGACCACGTCGACCATCAACCTGGGTGCCGCGCTCGCGGAGTACGGACGCCGGGTCCTGCTCGTCGACTTCGACCCGCAGGGCGCCCTCTCGGTCGGTCTGGGCGTCAACCCGATGGAGCTCGACCTCACCGTCTACAACCTGCTCATGGAGCGGGGCATGGCGGCCGACGAGGTGCTCCTGAAGACGGCGGTCCCGAACATGGACCTGCTGCCCAGCAACATCGACCTGTCCGCCGCCGAGGTGCAGCTGGTCTCCGAGGTCGCGCGCGAGTCCACGTTGCAGCGCGCCCTCAAGCCCCTGATGGCCGACTACGACTACATCGTGATCGACTGTCAGCCCTCGCTCGGCCTGCTCACCGTGAACGCCCTGACGGCGGCCCACAAGGTGATCGTGCCGCTCGAGTGCGAGTTCTTCGCGCTGCGCGGAGTCGCGCTGCTCACCGAGACCATCGAGAAGGTCCAGGAGCGGCTCAACCCCGAGCTGGAGCTCGACGGCATCCTCGCCACGATGTACGACTCGCGCACGGTGCACAGCCGCGAGGTGCTCGCCCGCGTCGTCGAGGCCTTCGACGATCACGTGTACCACACGGTCATCGGCCGCACGGTCCGCTTCCCGGAGACCACGGTCGCCGGTGAGCCGATCACCACGTACGCCTCCAACTCCGTGGGTGCCGCCGCCTATCGTCAGCTCGCCAGGGAGGTGCTCGCCCGGTGTCACGCCGAGTGAGTCTGCCGGGGGCCGACGAACTGTTCCGTACCACCGGGGGAATGGCACTGCAGGCGTCGACACCCTCGCGCCGGGCCAACGGCGAGGCCAGGGTGCCCGCCCCGGCCGGCGAGAGCGACGCGGCGGCCGCCGCGGAGGACGCGCCGCAGTCGGTGCCCGTGCAGGGCGGCGACGGCGAGGGCGACGAGCATGTGGCGGCCGACGCGGACGGCGAATCCGGGGAGTCCCGCAGCCGGGGCGCCGGAGGCGAGCGGTCCGGCTCGGGGCGACGCCAGGCGCCGCAGGAAGGTTCTGCCGCCGGACAGCCGTCCCGCAAGCGGGGCCGCGCCGCGAACCGCCGGCCCAGTGGGCGCGAGCGCCACGACGAGAAGATCACGGTGTACGTCTCGGCCGAGGAGCTCATGGACCTCGAGCACGCGCGTCTGGTGCTCCGGGGTGAGCACGGGCTGGCGGTCGACCGCGGGCGGATCGTCCGCGAGGCGGTCGCGGTGGTGCTGGCCGATCTGGAGTCCCGCGGGGACGCGAGCATCCTCGTACGACGACTTCGCGGGCGGTAGCGGTAGCCTGCGACGGCTATGACCTCGAACGACGTCCCTGTTTCCGCCGGTGGCCCCACCGGGCGCCGGCGTGCGCTCGGACGCGGGCCCGGGGCCGCGCCTCCCGCGGAGACGGAGCCCGAGGCCGTACCTGAACCACCGCCGGGGCAGCCCGAGGCCGCGCCGGGGCAGCCGGTGGCGGACTCCGGACCGTCCGTCGGCACAGCGCCCGCCGAGGCCGCGCCCGATGCCGGGCCGGCCGTCCCGGGGCCGCCCGTCCCGGAACCCGGCCCTTTCGCCGCGGTGGAGGCGCCGGAGCCGACGGAACCGGGGGAGTGCGGTCCGCGGACCGAGCCGGGTCCTCCCGCGGCGTCCACGGAGCCTGCGGCCCCCGCGGAGCCCGGGGACCCCTCCCGTTCCGCCGCCCCCGCCGACTCCGGGACCCCCGACGGGGTGGGGGACGGTGTCTTCACCGTGCGGCTCGCGAACTTCGAGGGGCCCTTCGACCTGCTGCTCCAGTTGATCTCCCGGCACAAGATGGACGTCACGGAAGTGGCGCTGTCCCGGGTGACCGACGAGTTCATGGCGCACATCCGGGCGATGGGCCCGGACTGGGACCTCGACCAGACGACCGAGTTCCTCGTCGTCGCCGCCACCCTGCTCGATTTGAAGGCCGCGCGGCTGCTGCCCGCCGCCGAGGTCGAGGACGAGGCGGACCTGGCGCTGCTGGAGGCGCGGGACCTGCTGTTCGCGCGGCTGCTGCAGTACCGCGCGTACAAGCAGATCGCCGACATCTTCAACGCCCGGCTGCTGGAGGAGGGCCGTCGCTACCCCCGTACCGTCGGCCTCGAACCGCAGCACGCCGAGCTGCTCCCCGAGGTGGTCATCAGCATCGGGGCGGAAGGATTCGCCAGGCTCGCCGTCAAGGCCATGCAGCCGAAGCCGAAGCCCCAGGTGTACGTCGACCACATCCACGCCCCGCTGGTCAGCGTGCGCGAGCAGGCCGAGATCGTGGTGGCGCGGCTGCGGGAGCGGGGGGAGACCAGCTTCCGGGACCTCGTCGACGACACCGACGACACCCTGACCGTCGTCGCCCGCTTCCTCGCCCTGCTGGAGCTGTACCGGGAGAAGGCCGTGGAGCTGGACCAGGACGAGGCGCTCGGCGAGCTCCTCGTGCGCTGGACCGGCGGGGACGGCACGGAGCAGCCGAGGGTCACGGACGAGTTCGACCGGCCCCCCGAGGACGCCAAGGAGGAGAAGAAGGCGTGAGCGAGCAGACCAGCGGGACCCCGGCCGGGTCCGGCTCCGTCACCGACCTCGATCTCCGGCCCGCGCTGGAGGCCGTCCTCATGGTCGTGGACGAGCCGGCGACCGAGGAGCACCTGGCGAAGATCCTGGAGCGGCCGCGGCGGCAGATCGCGGACGCGCTGCGGGAGCTGGCCGACGAGTACACCGTCCAGGGCCGCGGTTTCGAGCTGCGGCTCATCGCCGGCGGCTGGCGGTTCTACACCCGGCCCGCCTATGCGGCGGCCGTCGAGCGCTTCGTCCTCGACGGCCAGCAGGCCCGGCTCACCCAGGCGGCCCTGGAGACCCTCGCGGTCGTCGCGTACCGCCAGCCGGTCAGCCGTTCGCGCGTCTCGGCGGTCCGCGGAGTGAACTGCGACGGCGTGATGCGGACCCTCCTGCAGCGGGGTCTGGTCGAGGAGGCGGGCGCGGAACCCGAAACAGGTGCGATCCTGTACAGGACGACGAACTACTTCCTGGAGCGAATGGGCCTGCGCGGTCTGGACGAGCTCCCGGAGCTCGCGCCCTTCCTTCCGGAGGCGGACGCGATCGAGGCAGAGACGCTGGAAGGGGTTCCGTCGTTCGATCCGGACGCACCGGATGCAGATGCAGACGACACGACGACGACGGAACTTTGATGCGAAGCAGTGGCAGCGGCAGTGGCAGGAACAGCGGGCGCGGCAACCCCCGGGGGACCGGTGGGAGCGGCAGGCCCCGCGGAGCCGGCGGGAGCGGCAACCCCCGCGGAGCCGGCGGGGGCGGCTCCCAGCCCAGGAGCGGGGGAGGACGCGACGACAAGCCGAAGCGTGCGGGCAAGCCCCGTCCCGAGGAGCGCCGCTACGACGTAGGCCCCGGCGCCTCCAAGGAGGGCCCCAAGTCCGGGCGCGGGAACGGTGCGCGCGGCGGTGCCAAGGGCGGCCCCAAGCAGAGCCAGCAGCGCGGCGGCCGGACGGCTCCGGCGCGCTCGCGCGAGTACGAGACGCGGGCCGAGGAGCGCAACCGCGAGCGCTACGCCGGCAAGCCGGACGTGAAGCTGCCGAAGACGTTTCCCGGGGCCGAGCAGGAGGGTGAGCGCCTGCAGAAGGTGCTCGCGCGTGCGGGCTACGGTTCGCGGCGTTCCTGCGAGGAGCTGATCGAGCAGTCGCGCGTCGAGGTCAACGGCGAGATCGTCGTCGAGCAGGGGCTGCGCGTGGACCCCGAGAACGACGAGATCAAGGTCGACGGCCTGACGGTCGCGACGCAGTCGTACCAGTTCTTCGCGCTGAACAAGCCCGCGGGCGTCGTGTCCAGCATGGAGGACCCCGAGGGCCGCCAGTGCCTCGGCGACTACGTGACCAACCGCGAGACGCGGCTCTTCCACGTCGGGCGCCTCGACACCGAGACCGAGGGCGTCATCCTGCTCACCAACCACGGTGAGCTGGCGCACCGCCTGACCCACCCCAAGTACGGCGTGAAGAAGGTCTACCTCGCGCACATCGTGGGCCCGATTCCGCGGGACCTGGGCAAGCAGCTCAAGGACGGCATCCAGCTGGAGGACGGGTACGCGAAGGCGGACCACTTCCGGGTCGTCGAGCAGACCGGCAAGAACTACCTGGTCGAGGTGACCCTCCACGAGGGCCGCAAGCACATCGTGCGCCGCATGCTGGCCGAGGCCGGCTTCCCGGTGGACAAGCTGGTGCGGGTCTCCTTCGGCCCGATCACCCTGGGCGACCAGAAGTCGGGCTGGCTGCGCCGCCTGTCGAACACCGAGGTCGGGATGCTGATGCAGGAGGTCGACCTCTAGGCCTCCGCCTCCGTCACGCGCGTCCGTCGGCCGGTTCCGGGTTGTTCTCCGGGGCCGGCCGTTTCGCTGTGAGCGGGGCCGGGCGCGCGGGCGGGACGGCACAGGCGGGCCGGACGCACCGTGCAGGGCCCCCTGGGCCCTCCAGGGCCCTCGTGGGCTCTCCGGGACCCGGGGGCCTTCCTCGGGCGGGAGAGGCGCCCGGAGGGCCGTCAGGGGGCCCGAAGGGAATTCGGTTCCTCCCAAGGCTTGTGGGGATCGGCCCGGCCTCTTTATAGTCGGAGTGACTATTAGTCATGCTGACCATAAAGGGGGCCGGCGGAACGTGCGTACGCATGAGGGACGGGCACCGGGGGGCAAGGCACCCGAGGGCTACGACAAGTACGCCTTCGAGCCGTTCGCCGTCACCGTCGACCTGGCCGTGCTCACCATCCGCGCGGGCGCGCTCCAGGTGCTGCTCGTCGAACGCGGCCAGGAGCCGTACGAGGGCTGCTGGGCGCTGCCGGGGGGATTCGTGCTGCCGGACGAGTCCGCGGAGACCGCCGCCCGGCGCGAACTCGCCGAGGAGACCGGCCTGTCGGACGTCTCCGGACTCCACCTGGAGCAGCTGCGGACGTACAGCGAGCCGGGGCGCGACCCGAGGATGCGGGTCGTCTCCATCGCCTTCGCCGCCCTGCTGCCCGACCCGCCCCGGCCGCGGGGCGGTGGCGACGCGGCACAGGCCCAGTGGCTGCGCTTCAACGCCCTCGGCCCGCTCGCCTTCGACCACGACCGGATCCTCGCCGACGCCCACGAACGCGTCGGCGCCAAGTTCGAGTACACCTGTCTCGCGACGAGCTTCTGCCCACCCGAGTTCACCCTCGGTGAGTTGCAGCAGGTCTACGAGACCGTGTGGGGCACCGCCCTCGACCGGCCCAACTTCCGGCGCAAGGTCCTCGCCACGCCGGGCTTCGTCGAACCGGTCCCGGGCGCCGCGCGCCTGACCGGCGGCCGGGGGAAGCCGGCCGCCCTCTACCGCGCCGGCGGCGCCACCGCCCTGCACCCGCCCCTGCTGCGCCCCGCCTCGGAAGGACGGCACCCATGACCACCACGACGCTCGCGAAACGCGCTGCCACCGGATCCCTGATCGGCCTCGCCCTCGGGGACGCCCTGGGCCTCCCGACCGAGTTCGACGACGTGCCCGCCATCCTGGCCCGGTGCGGCCCCTGGCGGGAGATGGACCTGCCCAGGCCCGCCCGCGTCACCGACGACACCCAGATGACGCTGGCCCTGGGGCGCGGGCTGCGCACGGCCATGGACCGCGGGCTGCTCGGGCCCAAGCGGCTGGAGCGGGCGGTGCGCGAGGAGTTCGTGGACTGGTACCAGTCGCCCGAGAACAACCGTGCGCCCGGCCGCACCTGCCTCATCGCCTGCGATCTGCTGAAGTCGGAGCGCCGCCCCTGGCAGGACGCCAGCCAGATCGACTCCAAGGGCTGCGGGGCCAACATGCGTGTCGCGCCGCTCGGGCTCATCCGCGGACTCAGCGACGAACAGCGCGCGGGCGCGGCGCAGTTGCAGGCGGCGCTCACCCACGGCCACCCGACGGCGCTCGCCGCGTCCGACCTCACCGTGCACGCGGTCCGGCTGCTCGCGCAGGGTGCCGAGCCGACCGGACTGATCGGTCTGCTGCGCTCCTACGCCTACGAGAACCGCAGCCGCTACCACGAGCGGTGGCTCGGCGACCTGTGGACCCGCAGCCACGACCCCAGCCCCGAGCACTTCATCACGCGCGGCTGGGACGAGTGCCTGGCCGCCCTCGACCGCGTCCGGCACGCGGTGCACACCGTCTCGCCGGAGGCCGACCCCTGCCTGGCCACCGGCGAGGGCTGGATCGCCGAAGAGGCCCTGGCCACCGGCCTGTTGTGCTTCCTGCTGTTCGTCGACGAACCCGTCACCGCGCTGCGCCGGGCCGCCTGCACCTCCGGCGACTCCGACTCGATCGCGTGCCTGGCCGGCGCCTTCGCCGGCGCCCACCACGGCTCCGACGCCTGGCCGCGGGAGTGGGCCGACCGCATCGAGTACCAGAGCGACCTCATGTCGCTGGGAGCGCTCTGGGACGATTGACCCATGACCGACGTCCTGGAGATCGATCTCGGCCCCGTGGTGGCGGAGCAGCCCGACCCCGTGCTGTTCGCCACCGTCTCCGGGGCGCACCTCTACGGATTCCCCTCGCGGGACTCCGACGTCGACCTCCGGGGGGTCCATCTGCTCCCGGTGGCCGACCTGGTGGGGCTGCGCGAGCCCGCCGAGACCCGGTCCCGGATGTGGCACCGCGGCGGCGTCGAGATGGATCTCGTCACCCACGACCTGCGCAAGTTCGTACGGCTGATGCTGCGGCGCAACGGCTATGTGCTGGAGCAGCTGCTCTCGCCGCTGGTCGTGCACACCACCGAGGCGCACCGCGAGCTGGTCTCGCTCGCGTCCGGCGTCCTGACCAGCCACCACGCCCACCACTACCGGGGCTTCGCGACGACGCAGTGGCGGCTCTTCGAGAGGACGGGCGAGCTCAAGCCCCTCCTCTACACGTTCCGGGTGCTGCTCACCGGGATCCACCTCATGCGCAGCGGCGAGGTGCAGGCCGATCTGCCCACGCTCGTCGGGCAGGTCGCGGCGCCCGCCTACCTGCCGGACCTGATCGCCGCGAAGGCAGCACGGGAGCACGGGGACGCGGACGTCGACCGCACGCGGGTGCGGGACGACGTGGAGAAGCTGCACGCCCTGCTGGACGAGGCGCAGGAGGCCTCAGTGCTGCCCGACGCCCCGTCCGCCCGCGACGCCCTGCACGATCTCGTGGTCCGGGTCCGTCTGGAGGCGCTCGGGGGCGGCCCGCACGGCTGACGCGCGGCGGGTGCGTACCAGGAAGTCCTCGACCCGGGCCGCGTCGGGTTCGGCGGGAAGGGGGCTGCGCCCGGCCGCTTCGTCGGTCTCCTCCGACAGACGGGACATCCACGTCTCGACGCGCGACCACGGCACCTCGCCGCGCTTCACGGCGAGCAGCGGCTCACGCTGGTCGCCGACGCCGATCGACAGGGTGCCCGTGCGCAGCAGGTCGCGGGAGGTCATCAGGAGCCGCAGCAGGTGCATGGCGTGCTTCCAGCGGGGCGCCCCGTGCCTGCGCACGTCGGCCTCCAGCTTCCTGTGCTGCCCGAGGGCGTACCGGACGAAGGTGTCGTGGACCCGGCGGGAGAGGAACGCCTCGCGCAGGGAGAGCAGTTCCCGCCCGGTGTCGTCGACGTGCTCCACCAGCGGCGAGTGCAGGCACTCCAGGATGTTCGGGTTGGCGCGCAGGGCGAGGGAGCAGAAGCGCTCCAGCTCCCAGCTGAACTGCTCCTCCGCCGGGCCCTCGACGTGGGTCGGCGGCTTGTCGAAGCGCCAGAAGAGCGGGGTCGGGGCGAGGAAAACGCCCCGGCGGTCGGTGTCGCTGTCGTCGGTGGCCAGACCGAAGGCACGGGAGCCCATCACGCAGGCGTAGATGGTGTGATCGCGTATCAGGGCCTCGGGATGCATGCCCCGGAGCGTACGTGCCGCGTCAGGCGCGGCGAATCGAGTTTCCGCTCACCGTGATCTTCTCCGCGGGCAGCGGACGGGTCGCCGGGCCGTGCGCGACGGAGGCGTCCTCGATACGGAACCTGCTGCCGTGGCAGGGGCAGTTGATGGTGCCGTCCGCGACGCTGCCGACCGTGCAGCCGGCGTGGGTGCAGATGGCGGAGAAGGCCTTGAAGTCGCCCTTCTCCGGCTGGGTGACGACGATCTTCTGCTCCTTGAAGATCGTGCCGCCGCCGACCGGGATGTCGCCCGTCGTGGCGAGCTGCTCGCCGTCGGGCGCGTCCCCCTCCTTCGAGGACCCGGCCGAGGACGCCTCCTGCGAGCTCTCGCCGCCGCCCTCGTCGCCGTACTTGCTGCATCCCGCGAGCAGGGCCGCCGCGCCCGTCGCGAGAACCGTGCGCCGCGCCGAGGGGTTGGTCATGTCGTCACTCCGAACGTGCGGAAGAACCAGAGAGCCGACGTCAGCCAGACGACCGTGAGGACGGTGAAGACGAGTCCCCCCATGATCGGCAACAGCCAGCCGGGCAGTCGCTCCGAGCGGAGCAGGAGCATTTTGGCACTGAATGCCCCGAAGAAGAAGCAACCCAGCAGCGAGTGCCACAGCACGCGCGGCTCGTAGGTCTGGTAGCCGAAGGCGTACAGGCAGTGCACCGCGACCGGCACCGCCACCAGGAACGCGATCCGGCCCGACCAGCGGTGCAGGGCCGGCGACCAGCCCGGGCCCGGCAGCCTGCCGTACACCATGAAGGCCGAGACGACCTGGACGACCGCGAACCCGAAGGCCGTCGTCGCGAGCCAGCTCTTGACCGCCCCCGTGCTGCTGAACCCCGCGAGGTTGAACGCGGTTCCGGCGGGATCGTGGACCTTGCCGTAGACCCCGAGGCCCACGGCGACGGCGGCGGCGACGAGCGCTGGGACGAGATAGCGGGCGGGGTGGGGCTCCCGGCGGGCTGGACCGGAAGGAGGGAAGCTCCGGGTGGCGGCGTTCGGGTCGACGGTCATCAACGGCTCCCTGCGGAGGAGGAGGTCAGGGGGTGACGGGCCGGGCGGTGAGCTGCTCGCCGTCGACCGTCACGGTGCCGGTCTCCGGGTCGATCCGCGGTGCGGGCGCGGGTGCGTCGTCGCGGTTGAGGATGCCGACCTGCCGGCCGCCGGGCAGCACGATCCAGCCGCCGTCGATCTCGGCGTCGCGCACGGTCGCCGTCGCCCGGTAGAGGCCGGACGGCTTGACGGCCTTGTCGGCGGTGAACGCGTAGCGCCCGCTCTTCAGGTCGACGGTGCCCCGGATCCGCTTGCCGTCGTCGAGCCTGCCGGTCAGCTTCGCGCCGTGCCGGCCGGTGAGCCGCATGCTGCCGTCGTCCTCGACCTTGCCCTTCAGCCAGGACTCCTGGTCGCGGCCGTCGCAGAAGTACGCGATCGCCCTGCCGTCGCGCAGCGAGACGGCGACGGCCGAGGAGTCGTCGTCGGTGCGGCCCGCGTAGTCGGCGTTGGGCCGGGCGCTCTCGGAGGAGGACGGCGACGGAGGGGGCTTCGATGCGCCGGCCGACGGGCTCGGCGGGGACGCGCTCGGGCTTCCCTCGCTCTCGTACGAGGAGCTCTCCGTCCCGGATGTCGCGTTCAGCGTCAGCATGAACGCGCCGAGCAGCAGCCCGGCGAGCAGGGTCAGGAGGGGTCCGGAACGCCTCATGTGTGTCTCCCCGGGTCGGGCCGTCCCCGCGGAGCGTGAGCCGCGGCCGTCGGCCTCCTGCCATCAGAGCGGACGCGCGTCCCGGCGTCCAGAGGCGCACAGGCGCGTTCCGACCGCCCTCACCCGTCTGCGGCCGTGCCGTCCGGGGGCCGGGCGGCCGTCTCGGCAGGCGGGCGCCGCACGCCCGCGGGATGCGGGCTGACTACCCTGGTGTGATCAGACGTGCACGCAGATCAGCAAGGAGCATCACCGTGGCGGTACGAGCGGTCCGGGGCGCCGTCCAACTGGAGCGGGACGAGGCCGGCCACATGGACGAGCAGGTCGGCGAACTGCTCACCGCCGTCCTGGAGCGGAACGGGCTCACCACCGACGACCTGATCAGCATCTGGTTCACCGCGACGCCCGATCTCCACAGCGACTTCCCGGCGGCCGCGGCCCGCAAGCTCGGCATCGTCGACGTGCCCCTGATCTGCGCCCAGGAACTGGACATCGAGGGCGCGATGCCCCGGGTCGTCCGGATCCTCGCCCACATCGAATCCGACCGGCCCCGTGCCGACATCGCGCACGTGTACCTCGGTGCCGCGGGCGCGCTGCGCAAGGACATCGCCCAGTGAGAACCGCACTCGTCGTCGGCACGGGCCTCATCGGCACCTCGGCCGCGCTGGCGCTGACCGCCCGCGGCGTCGTCGTCCACCTCGTCGACCCCGACCCGGAGCAGGCCCGTACGGCCGCCGCGCTGGGCGCCGGCACGGACGAGGCGCCGGACGGACCCGTCGACCTCGCGATCGTCGCGGCCCCGCCCGCCCATGTCGCTGCGGCCCTCGCCGACGCGCTGCGGCGGGGACTGGCGCGCGGCTACCTCGACGTGGCCAGCGTCAAGGGCGGCCCCCGGCGCGAGCTGGAGGCGCTGGGCCTCGACCTGTCCGCGTACATCGGCACGCACCCCATGTCCGGCCGGGAGAAGTCGGGCCCGCTGGCCGCCACCGGCGATCTCTTCGAGGGCCGGCCCTGGGTGCTGACGCCCACCCGCGACACCGACACCGAGGTGCTCAATCTCGCGCTGGAGCTGGTCTCGCACTGCCGGGCCGTCCCGGTCGTCATGGACGCCGACGCCCACGACCGGGCCGTGGCGCTCGTCTCGCACATGCCGCACCTCGTCTCCAGCATGGTCGCCGCACGCCTGGAGCACGCGGAGGAGGCGGCGGTACGGCTCTGCGGCCAGGGCATCCGCGACGTGACCCGGATCGCGGCCTCCGACCCCCGGATGTGGATCGACATCCTGTCCGCGAACCCGGGCCCGGTCGCCGACCTTCTGGCCGACGTCTCCGCCGACCTCGACGAGACGGTCCGCGCGCTGCGCGCCCTGCAGTCCTCCGACGACTCCAAGCGCCGCGAGGGCGTCGCCGGCGTCGAGGGCGTCCTGCGCCGCGGGAACGCGGGCCAGGTCCGCGTGCCCGGCAAGCACGGCTCCGCGCCGCGGGCGTACGAGGTCGTCGCCGTCCTGATCGACGACCAGCCCGGCCAGCTGGCCCGCATCTTCGCGGACGCCGGGATGGCCGGGGTCAACATCGAGGACGTGCGCATCGAGCACGCCACCGGTCAGCAGGCCGGTCTGGTCCAGCTGATGGTGGAGCCGAAGGCGGCGCCGGTGCTCAGCGCGGCCCTGCGCGAGCGGGGCTGGGCGCTGCGCCAGTAGCCCCCGCGAGCGGGGCGGGAGCCCCCGGCGAGCCGGCCCGGGGACGGGCCAGTAATACGGGGTCCGCGGAGCCAGTAACCTTGTGCGGGGCGCGCTCGTGCCCCGCACAGACCTCCACCCCGCACCAGGAAGGTGTCTCCACCGTGGAAAACGGCGCCGCCCGGACCGCCCCGGCAGTGATTGTCGCCATCGACGGCCCCTCCGGCACGGGCAAGTCCAGCACCTCGAAGGCCGTCGCCGCGCAGCTGGGGCTCAGCTACCTGGACACCGGTGCCCAGTACCGGGCGATCACCTGGTGGATGGTGACCAACGGGATCGACATCACCGACCCCACGGCGATCGCCGCCGTGGCCGGGAAGCCGGAGATCATCTCCGGCACCGACCCGTCCGCGCCGACCATCACCGTCGACGGGACGGACGTCGCAGGACCGATCCGCACCCAGGAGGTCACCTCCAAGGTGAGCGCGGTCAGCGCAGTGCCGGAGGTCCGGTCCCTGATCACCGAGCTCCAGCGCTCCATCGCCGCCGCCGCGGCCGCCGGCATCGTCGTCGAGGGCCGTGACATCGGGACGACCGTGCTGCCCGACGCCGACCTGAAGATCTTCCTCACCGCCTCCCCGGAGGCGCGCGCCGCCCGCCGCAGCGGCGAGCTGAAGGGCGCCGACGTCGACGCCACCCGCGAGGCCCTGATCAAGCGGGACGCGGCCGACTCCACCCGCAAGACCTCCCCGCTCGCCAAGGCGGACGACGCGGTCGAGGTGGACACCTCCGACCTCACGCTCCAGCAGGTCATCGAGTGCGTCGTCACCCTCGTCGAGGAGAAGCGGGCCGCGAAGTGAGCGCAGCCCCTTCGGCGCAGGCGCCGTCCCTCCGCGGTGCCGAGGTCGGGCGCCGCATCGGCGTCGGCCTGATGTACGGCCTGTGGAAGCCGCGCGTTCTCGGCGCCTGGCGGGTGCCCACGGCCGGGCCGGCGATCCTGGCCGTGAACCACTCGCACAACATCGACGGCCCGATGGTCATGGGCGTGGCGCCCCGGCCCACGCACTTCCTGATCAAGAAGGAAGCGTTCATCGGCCCGCTCGACCCCTTCCTGCTGGGCATCGGCCAGGTGAAGGTGGACCGCACCACCACCGACCGCACCGCCATCACGCAGGCACTGGGCGTCCTCGGCAACGGCGGCGTCCTCGGCATCTTCCCGGAGGGCACCCGCGGCGAGGGCGACTTCGCCTCGCTGCGCGCGGGCCTCGCGTACTTCGCCGTCCGCGGCGGCGCCCCCATCGTGCCGGTGGCGGTGCTGGGCAGCTCCGACCGGAACAGCCGGCTGATAAAGGGGCTGCCCCCGCTGCGCAGCCGGGTCGACGTCGTCTTCGGCGACCCCTTCGAAGCGGGCGACGGCAGCGGACGGCGCACGCGCCAGGCGCTGGACGAGGCCACCCTGCGCATCCAGAAGCAGCTCAGCGCGCACCTGGACCACGCCAGACGTCTCACCGGACGCCCGGCGGAATAACGCCGGGCGCCCCTGCGGACGCTGGGCGACACTTGAGTAGTGGATCACCCCGGACGGGGAGGTTCCACCGATCACCACGATGAACGACGAGGTACGGACTTCATGAACGACCACATCCAGCCCGAGGGCTCGGCCGAGCACGAGCACGGGGCGCTTGGCGATGCCGAGTACGCGGAGTTCATGGAGCTCGCCGCGGAAGAGGGCTTCGACGTCGAGGACGTCGAGGGCGCCATCGAGGCGGCGGGCCACGGCCCGCTGCCCGTCCTCGCCGTCGTGGGCCGCCCCAACGTCGGCAAGTCGACCCTGGTGAACCGCATCATCGGCCGCCGCGAGGCCGTCGTCGAGGACAAGCCGGGCGTCACCCGCGACCGGGTCACCTACGAGGCCGAGTGGGCGGGCCGCCGCTTCAAGGTCGTCGACACCGGCGGCTGGGAGCAGGACGTCCTCGGTATCGACGCCTCGGTGGCCGCCCAGGCCGAGTACGCGATCGAGGCGGCCGACGCGGTCGTCTTCGTCGTGGACGCCAAGGTCGGCGCCACCGACACCGACGAGGCCGTGGTGCGCCTGCTGCGCAAGGCCGGCAAGCCCGTCGTCCTCTGCGCCAACAAGGTCGACGGCCAGAGCGGCGAGGCCGACGCCTCGTACCTGTGGGCCCTCGGCCTCGGCGAGCCGCACCCCGTCTCCGCACTGCACGGCCGCGGCACCGGCGACATGCTGGACGCCGTCCTGGAGGCGCTGCCCGAGGCGCCCGCGCAGACCTTCGGCACCGCGGTCGGCGGCCCCCGACGCATCGCCCTCATCGGCCGGCCGAACGTCGGCAAGTCCTCCCTGCTGAACAAGGTGGCGAACGAGGACCGCGTGGTCGTCAACGAGATCGCGGGCACCACTCGCGACCCGGTCGACGAGCTCATCGAACTCGGCGGCGTCACCTGGAAGTTCGTCGACACGGCGGGCATCCGCAAGCGCGTCCACCTCCAGCAGGGCGCCGACTACTACGCCTCCCTGCGCACGGCCGCCGCCGTCGAGAAGGCCGAGGTCGCCGTCATCCTGATCGACGCGTCCGAGAGCATCTCCGTGCAGGACCAGCGCATCGTCACGATGGCCGTCGAGGCGGGCCGCGCGATCGTCCTGGCGTTCAACAAGTGGGACACCCTCGACGAGGAGCGCCGCTACTACCTGGAGCGGGAGATCGAGACCGAGCTCCTGCAGGTGGCCTGGGCGCCGCGGGTGAACGTCTCGGCGCGCACCGGGCGGCACATGGAGAAGCTGGTCCCGGCGATCGAGACCGCGCTGGCAGGCTGGGAGACCCGCGTCCCCACGGGCCGGCTGAACGCCTTCCTCGGTGAGCTGGTCGCCGCCCACCCGCACCCGATCCGGGGCGGCAAGCAGCCGCGCATCCTGTTCGGCACCCAGGCGGGCACCAAGCCGCCGCGCTTCGTGCTCTTCGCCTCCGGCTTCATCGAGCACGGCTACCGGCGCTTCATCGAGCGCCGGCTGCGCGAGGAGTTCGGCTTCGACGGCACGCCGATCCACATCTCGGTGCGCGTGCGCGAGAAGCGCGGCAACAAGAAGAAGTGACGACACGGCACAGGGGCGGCTCCTCACGGGAGCCGCCCCTGTGCCGTGCGGGCTTCGCCTCAGATCCCCTTGCGGGGCGCGGGCGGCAGCGCCGCGGGGACGTGGTGCATACCGGTGCCGTGCTGGCGGCTGCCCGCCTGCCAGACGGTGGTCGTCGTCGCCGCGTGGCCCTGGGGCGACTCGTGTGCGCCCCGGTGTGCGTTCGTGTGCTGCGCGCCCGTCTGCCGCGCCGAATGCGCCCCTGCGCTGTACGAGCTGTACGTGCTGTACGAGTTGTACGCACTCGCGCCGCGCGGCAGGCTCCCGAAGGCGGTGAAGGCCGGCTCCTCTTCCCCGTGGCGATCGCCGGGCAGCGCCCTGAAGGACCTGACCCACTCGGCGTAGAGCGCGTCGTAGATCGGCGTGGCCGATGGGCCGCCCGGCGGATCCTGGGCCGGTCGCGCGGGCGGGACGGGCTGGAGGGGCTGGCGGCGGCGGGGGGAGTCGTAGGTGTGCACGTATGTGCCAACGACCTCGCCGCCCAACGGATGCGGTTCCGCCGCTCGTTTCGCAGGTCAACCGTAGTGTGCCGGGGCGCGGGGAAGCCGGGGCGCAACCGGCCGCGCGCCCCGGCCCACGAGACGGGGGCGGCTCAGGTGCCCGCGAGCGGCAGGGCGGCGGCGACGAGCTGGCCGCCCGCGGCGGCCTTGTCGAGGGCGTCGCGCAGCAGGTCCTCGCGGGGCTGCCGGCCGATCGAGCCGGCCGGGGCCGCGAAGAGCAGCACCTGCTGGTGCTTGTTGGCGGCGGCCCGCCAGCTCTCGGTGACCTGCAGCGGCTGGTGCGCCTGCCACCAGGCGACCGGGGATCCGCCGCCGGTGCCCGGCTGCAGCACCGCGTGCAGCTGGCCCATGGCGAGCAGCACGGACCAGCCGTGCAGCACGGAGGGCGCCGAGTTCAGCTCGGTGACCGGCATGAAGCCCTGCTCGATGAGGAGCGGCAGGAAGTCGTCGCCGAGACCGTCGGTGCCCGGACGGACGATCGGCCCGGTCGGCTCGACGACGAGCGCCGGGTGCAACTCGCCGCTGATCAGGACGAGTCCGCTGGTGACGCCGAGGACGGCCTGCTCGGGGGCGGGCTGCGCCGGTCCGGCGTGGGCGGACGGGTCGTCGACGCCGATGGAACGGGCGGCGCCCTGGAGCTGCTCCTCGGTGACCTGGACGACCTGTGAGGGCAGACAGGTGGCGTGGGCGAAGGCCAGGACGGCGGTCTCGTCGCCGATGAACAGGACGGTGCTGGTGCGCTCCTGTTCCGAGTCGCCCGGGGTGCGGCAGGACGTGCAGTCGTAACTGCCCGGGGCGTTCTCTCCGGCGAGCAGCCGGTCGGCTTCTTCGTCGCCGATCTCGGCGCGTACGTCGTCGCTGACGTCGAGCATGCGCGGCACGGGTGGCTCCTCGGGATGCGGTACGTGGCGATGCCGGGTGGCTCCCGGCCCATGAACGCGGGGGGTCCCCGGCTCATGCAGAAGACAACGGGTGATCTGTGGCCGGAGTAACGCCCGGGAGCGAACGGAATCGAACCACCGGGCGCGCGGGGCGAAACGCGCCCCGAGGTCCGCCCCTCCGCATCAACTGCACGGCCACGACGCGCAGTTGGCTCGGCGGGATACGGCGCGGACGGGCACACCGGGCCGTCGACAAATCAGGAAATCGGCCCATGAAAGGGGTGGCGAAAATTCGACGATCCTCCCGCCCGGTCCTCCGACCGGGTGGCGCCCCGGCCGTCCCGGGCGCGGTGGGGCGTCCGGAGGCGGTCCGCCGCCTAGCGTGAGCCGATGCACGCCGTGTCGATCAAGCGCATCCGGTGCGCGGCCGTGGTCGCCGCCGCCCTGGCCGTCCTCGTCCCGTCGCGGGCGAGCGCCGCCCCCTCCCCGCTGCCCGGCCCGCAGGGTGCCTCGGCCCCGTACGACTGCGCGGCGCAGGACTGGCCCTGGGGCTGCCTCGCCGAGTGCGAGAGCAGCGGCCGCTGGCACGCGAACACCGGGAACGGCTTCTACGGCGGGCTGCAGTTCGGGCAGTCCACCTGGAAGGAGTTCGGCGGCCTCGCCTACGCCCCGCGTGCCGATCTGGCCACCCGCAAGGAGCAGATCAAGGTGGCGAGCGAAGTGCTGGCCACGCAGGGGTGGGGCGCCTGGCCGGCCTGTTCGAAGAAATACGGGCTCGCCGGCCGGGTGCACGTGGTGAAGGCCGGAGAGACGCTGTCCTCGATCGCCCGCAAGCACGGTGTCAAGGGCGGCCGGAAGGCGCTGCAGAAGGCCAACAAGCGGATGCTCGGACCGCGTCCCGGCCGCCTCAACCCCGGCACGATGCTGCTCATCCCGAAGGGCTCCGGCCGGTCCCGGGGCTCGGATCGTGTTCTGTTCGGTCCTCCGCTGCCGCGGCCCGTCCCGGCCGCGTCGTCCCCGGCGTCCCCGTCCGCCCCGGAGCCGCGCGACCCGGCGGTGTGGTCTCTTCTGCCGCCTCCCCGCTGAACACGACCTCCCCGCGGCGCAGTTCATGGACGTACGTCGTCCGGCGCGGACCGGGCGGCAGCCGCTGTTCGGCGACGACCACGCACGCGTCGAGCGCGCCCAGCAGCTCGTACGTCCGTGCCGCGACCGCCGAGGACATGCCCTGCGTGGGTTCGTCGACGAGGACCACGCGCGCGCGTGCCAGCAGGGCGCGGGACAGCGCGAGCATGCGCTGCTCGCCACCGGAGAGCGTGCCGGCCCGGCGGGGGAGCAGCGCCTCCAGCGGGGGGTAGGCGTCGAGAGCCGCCTCGAAGGACCGTCCACCCGAGGCCAGTCGGAGGTTCTCCAGGACGGTGAGCGAGCCGAAGACGGCCCGCCGCTCGGGGACCAGGCACAGCCCGCGCCGGGCGCGCTCGTACGCGGACAGGCCGGTGACGTCGGCGCCGTCCCAGACGACCGCGCCGCCGGACAGCGGTGCGGTGCCGGCCAGGGCGCGCAGCGCGGTCGTGCGGCCGGAGCCGTTGCGGCCCAGGAGCACGGTGAAGCCGGGGGAGGGCGCGACGAGGGAGACGCCGTGCAGGGCCTCCAGGGGCCCGTAGCGCACACGTGCGCGGCGCAGGGCGATGCTCACACCTCACCCGCCGTCTGCAGCATCCGCTCGGCGGGGCCCGAGGCGACGATCCGCCCCGCGGCCATGACATGGACGGTGGCGGCGAGTTCGGCGACCAGGTCGAGGTCGTGCTCGACGACCAGCAGCGCCGTCCCGTCCGCCGCCAGGGCCCGCAGGACGCGGGTCAGCGCGGTCACCTCGGCACGGTCGAGCCCGGCGGCGGGCTCGTCTAGGAGCAGGACGCGCGGGCTCCCCGCGAGGGCGCGTGCGAGCTCGACCCGGCGCAGGGTTCCCGTCGGCAGCCCCGCCGCGGGCAGGGCCCGTACCGGCCCGTCCAGGCCGAGCAGCCGCAACGCCCGCTCCACCGCCGCCGGATCGGCGACCCGGCCCTGCTCGGCACCGACGCGCACGTTGTCGGCCACGGTCAGCGTCGGGAACACGGCGAGCTGCTGGAAGGTCCGCGCGATGCCGAGCCGGGTACGGGCGTGTGCCGCGAGCCGGGTGATGTCGCGCCCGCCGTACCCGACGGCACCGGCGTCCGGCCGCACCGTCCCGGCGAGGCAGTGGAAGAGGGTGCTCTTCCCCGCCCCGTTCGGGCCCACCACCGCCGTGACGCGTCCCGGCCGCACGTCGAGGTCGACAGCGTCGAGCGCGGTGTATCCGCCGTAGCGGACGTGCAGCCGGCGGGCGGAGAGGACACCGGGGACTGCCCCCGGCCGGGGCCGCGCCCCCCTGCGCCGCGAGGCGGGAGCCTGCGGCGCGGTCACGGTGTCCCGCGTCGCCCGGGGCGCGGTCGGCGGCCCCGCGCGGTCCGGCGCCGGAGCGGCGGGGGCCGGTGCTGCGGGGCGCCCGGCGGCCGTCAGCGCCGTCGCGCCGGCCGGAGCCGGAGCCCGGCGCGGTGCCGGTCCGGGCGAGCCCGGCCGCAGCCGGGCGCGCAGGCGTTCGCCACGCTCGGTGAGGACCGTGCGCCGCCGGAGGCGCAGACGGGCCGCCGCCCTCTGCACCACTTCTGACGGCCCGCCCGGGAAGCGGCCCGAGAGGACGGCGAGGACCCCGATCAGCGCGGCGGCGACTCCGCCCCGGGTGCCGGCGTCGAGACCCACCAGGAGCGCGGCCGCGAGGAGGGCGCCGAGCACGCTGTCGGCGCCGAGGACGACCACGGCGGCGAACCAGAGGAGGCTCCGCACGGGGTCGTAGGCGCCGGGATCGAAGGCACGCAGCCCCATGCCGAGCATGCCGCCGCCGAGCGCGGCCAGCGCGGCGCCCGCGACGAACGCCGTCAGCTTCAGCGCCGGGACGGCGACCCCCGCCGCCGACGCGCCCGGCTCGTGGTCGCGTAGGGCGGCCAGGGCCCGGCCGGTGCGTCCCCGGCGCAGGGCGCCGGCCGCCACCAGGGCACCGGCGAGGAGGGCCAGTTCCAGCACGTAGTACGCGCGGTCGCTCTCGAAGCCCGCCGGACGCCCGAGCGACAGACCCGACGTCGCGTACGGCTGGGCGAAGACGAAGCGGCTCACCCCGACACCGACGGCGAAGGTCGCCAGCGCGAGGGCGAGACCGTGCCGCCCGATCGCCGGCCGGCCGGTCAGCAGGCCCAGCGGCGCCACCAGGAGCACCGCGACGGCCAGGGCGGCGAGTTCCGGCAGCTCCGGCAGGCCCGGGAAGCGCCCCGCCGCGAGCAGGGCCGTGAAGAGGGCGCCCAGACCCGCGTACGCCGCCTGCCCGAGCGAGATCTGGCCCCCGCGGCCCGTCACCACGACGAGGGAGAGGAGGACCACCCCGAGGGCCGGGACCTGCACGGACGTATGGAGGTCCGAGCCCGCGAAGCCGAGGGGGAGCAGGAAGAGCACCACCGCCACTGTCCGCACCCCGGACGGGGTCTCGACGCGGGCCGCGGCGGGTCGGGGGAGCGCGTCGCCGGTGCCGATGCCCGGCAGGACCAGGGCGGCGACGAGCAGCGCCACCACGAAGAGGTTCGCGCCCACCGCCTGGAGCAGCGGTTCGGCCCAGCCCGACGGGTGCAGCCGGGTCAGCTGGCTTTGCGCCACGCCGATGACGAGAGCCGCGCCGACGGCCACCGGAAGACTGCGCATCCGGGCGGCGACCGCGACCGCGACCACCTCCATCACCAGCAGCGGCATGCCGTACGGGTCGAGGCGCACGTACGGCGCGAGCAGCACGCCCGTCAGACCGGCCGAGAAGGAGCCGAAGGCCCAGCCCGCCGCGGCCACCCGGTCCGCGTCGATGCCGCCGAGCACGGCCAGGGAACGGTCGTCGACGACGGCCCGCAACTCGCGGCCGAAGCGGGTCCGGCGGCTGACCGCTGCGACACCGGCCGCCAGCAGCAGCGCCACGGCCAGCTGCCCCCAGGGGTCCGCCGGGACCGGCGCCGGCGCGTCGGCGCGCGCCCCGGTGCCCCACACCAGCGCGGCCCCGCCGACCAGCAGGACGAAGACACCGAGGGACGCGACGAGGGTCCGGGCCGGGTCGTTGCCGAGGACGGAGAGCGGGCGGAAGACGAAGCGCTCCAGGGCGACACCGATGCCGGGCGCCACGACCAGCAGGGTGAGCGCGGCGGAGAGCGCGAGCGGCCAGTGCCACTCGACGGTGAACTGGCGCAGCAGGTACGCGCAGACCACCGCGATCGCCCCGTGCGCGAAGTTGAGCACGCCGGTCGCGCGGTAGGTGACGACCAGCCCGATGCCGGTCAGGGCGGCGGCACTGCCCACCGAGAGCCCGGCCAGGGTGAGGTCGTACGTCAGGGACGCCATCAGTCTTCCCGGGCGGCCGGGGGCGGCTCGCAGACCGGGCAGGGGGCCAGCTCCCCGTCGGCCGCGGCCCGCGCGTCCACCGGCACGGCCTCGGGCTTCCCGGCGACCAGCGGGCAGTCCGCGCGGTGCCACAGGGTCCCGCCGGGCACCGTCAGCAGCTCGCCGCTGGTGGCGAGGGGTGCGTCCGCCGGGCGTCCCGGTTCCTGCGGGCCGGCGGGCTCGACCGCCACCAGCAGCTCGAACAGCTCCTCGACGCGGGCCGCTGCCCGCGCGCTGCGGCCGTGGGCGAGGAGTACCGCGCCCGCGACGATCAGGGCGGCACCCGGCACCGTGCAGGACGCCAGATAGGGCAGTTGCCGCTCCGCGAACCGCTCGCCCGAGATGCCGTACCAGCCGATGACGCAGAGCACCGCTCCGGCCGCGAGTGCGGCCCACCCGGCCCACAGGACGGGGTGCGCAGTCCGCAGTCGAGCAGTCCGCATCCGGGCTCCCACGTCATCTGTCTGTCCATGTCGGCCGATGGCTTGCACTATGCCTCCTGGAAGCTGACCCTGAAAGCACCGGGCGCGCATGGCCCGGACCGACACCCGGTGGTGAGCCAGATGGTTCTCGGGAGCGACCTCAGGCGGGGCAATGTCCGGGGGGCGGTGGCGGCCGTGGTCCTGGCCCTCGCCGCGGCCCTCACGGCGTGCGGCGACGACAGCGGCGGCGGCGACACGACCGCGCCCACCCCTTCGGTGGAGCGGTCGACCGGCTCGGAGGGCGGCGCGACGGCCCCGTCCGACACGGCGGCCGCAGAGCAGGAGATCAGGCAGAACTGGCAGAAGTTCTTCGACCCGGCCGTCCCGGTGAAGGACAAGCAGGCAGTCCTGGAGAACGGCGACCGGATGACCGAGGTCCTCAAGGGCTTCAACGGGGACAAGCGGGGTGAGCAGGTCGAGGCGAAGGTCGAGAAGGTCGAGTTCACCTCCCCGGCCGAGGCGGACGTGACGTACTCGCTGACGCTCAAGGGCGCCACCGCGCTGCCGGGCGCCTCGGGGACCGCCGTCGAGCAGGACGGCACGTGGAAGGTGTCCGTCAAGACGCTCTGCGCGCTGGTCCAGCTGAGCGGCAACACGTCCCCCGGGCCGGGCTGCTGACCGGCCGTGCGGCCCAGGGCGGCCCTCGCCGCGGGTCTGCTGCTCCTGGTGGCCACCGGCTGCGGCAGCCGCCTGCCGGAGAGCGACTTCGAGAACCGGCCGACGCCCACCGGGCGGGACGCCGCGCCGATCCGTGTGGGCGTCGTCAGCAGCGCGACCAGCCCGGTCGGCGGCGCTGCCTTCACGGGCCCGCGTGACGGCGCCAAGGCCTTCTTCGACCGGCTCAACGCGCGCGGCGGCATCGCCGGGCGCACCGTCGAGGTGCGCACCTGCGACGACGGCGGCAGCGGCGTCGGCAACAACGAGTGCGTGCACCGGCTCGTCGACGAGGAGCACGTCGTCGCACTCGTCGCGACCACCGCCCTGGACTACGCCGGAGCCCCGCGGGTGTCCCGCGCGCGCGTTCCCGACATCGGCGGCCAGCCGATCGGCCCGGCCTACGACACCTATCCGCACCTGTACGGGATCTACGGCAGCCTCGCACCCCGGGACGGCAGTCCCGGCTGGGACGGGAAGCTGTACGGCGGCACCGAGGTCTACCGCTACTTCAAGCGCGAACACGGCGCCCGCACGGCCGCGGTGGTCTCCTACAACCAGTCCGCGTCGGCCGCCTACGCGCGCCTCGTCACCCGCGGCCTGCGAGCCGAGGGCTACCGGGTGGTCGGCGAGCAGGTCGACTTCGCGCTCCCCAACTTCCGTGCCGCCGCGGCCGACCTGAAGAAGCAGGGCGCCGACCTCGTCTTCGACGCGCTGGACACCCACGGCAACAGCCGGCTGTGCGCGGCGATGGACGACGTCGGCGCCGAGGTCGTCGCCAAGGTCACCAATGTGCAGAACTGGACGTCCACCGTCCCCGAGGACTACAAGGACGCGCCGCGCTGCCGCAACGCCCTGTGGGCGACCGGGTCCAGCCGCAACCACGAGGACACCGGCGACGCGGCCGTGCGGGAGTTCCGCGACGCCACCAAGGGACTGAAGACGCACTCCCAGTGGCAGCTGGAGGGCTGGGCGGCCGCCATGTGGTTCACGGACGCGGCCCGGTCGTGCGCCCCGACGGGCGTCACGCGCGCGTGCGTCGACCGCTTCATGAACCGCGGTGTGCCGTACACGGCCGACGGCCTCCTGCTCCCCGTCGTGTACGAGCACCTGGCCGAGCCCCCGAGGAGCCGCAGGGCCTGTGTCTCCGTGGCCCGCTGGAAGGACGCCGAGGGCTGGGTCGGCCAGGGCGACATGAACAAGAACTGCTTCGACGTGCCGCAGCTGTCCTACCGGCCCTGATGCACAACACGGTGCAAAGGTTCCCGAACGGACCTACCGATAGGGACACCGTTCGGGCACAACACGGTGTGGGCGCCCAACCCCTCACCCGTTCCCCGGGTCTAACCGTGCGGTAGGTGGACGAGACAGGGGACTCAGGGAATTCGGGGACACATGCATATTTCCTTCCTGATACACAACGCATACGGCATTGGGGGGACCATCCGGACGACGTACAACCTCGCGAACACCCTCGCCCAGCAGCACGACGTCGAGATCGTCTCGGTCTTCCGCCACCGTGACGAGCCGGTCTTCGCGCCCGGCCCGCGCGTCCGGCTGCGGCACCTCGTCGACGTCCGCGAGGACGGCCGGGGGCGCGACGCCGACGATCCGGACAGCCGCCGCCCGGCCGGGGTCTTCCCCCGCGCCGAGGGGCGCTACGCGCAGTACAGCGCGCTCACCGACCGGCGTATCGCCGGGCATCTGGCGACGGTCGAGGCCGACGTCGTGGTCGGCACCAGGCCCGGGCTGAACGTCCATCTGGCCCGCCAGACCCGCCGCGGACCGCTCCGGGTCGGACAGGAGCACCTCACGCTCGACAGCCACTCGCCCGCCCTCCGTGCCCACCTGCGCCGCGCCTACCCGCGCCTCGACGCCCTCACCACCACCACCGAGGCGGACGCCCGCGCGTACCGCGGCAGGATGCGCCTGCCCGGGGTCCGGATCGAGGCCGTGCCCAACCCGGTGCCGGCTCCCGGCGTCGAGCCCGCGGACGGCTCGGGCAAGTGGGTCGTCGCGGCCGGGCGGCTCGCGCCGGTGAAGCGGTACGACCTGCTCATCCGCGCCTTCGACCGGGTGCGCGCACAGCGGCCCGACTGGCGCCTGCGGATCTACGGCGGCGGCCGGCAGAAGCAGATGCTGCGGGCTCTGATCGACGAACTCGGCCTCTACAACCACGTCTACCTCATGGGGCCGGCCAACCCCATCGAACCGGAGTGGGCCAAGGGCTCGATCGCCGCCGTCACCTCCAGTCTGGAGTCCTTCGGCATGACGATCGTCGAGGCCATGCGCTGCGGCCTCCCCGTGGTGTCCACGGACTGCCCGCACGGTCCCGGCGAGATCATCGACAACGGTGTCGACGGCCGCCTCGTCGAGGTGGGCAACGCGGACGCCATCGCCGCCGGGCTGCTGGAGCTGATCAACGACGACGCCCTGCGGCTGTCGATGGCCGACGCCGCACTGAAGGACTCCGCGCGCTTCGACCCGGCCCGGATCGCCGAGCGCCACGAGTCGGTCTTCGCCGCGCTGGCCCGCCGCGGCGGTGCCACCCCCGGCGGCCGGGTGCGCGGATCGCTGCACCGCACGCGCGGAGCGCTGCTCGGCGGCGCGTATGCCGTTCGGGATGCCGGACGCTTCGCCGGGAAGAGGGGGCGCACCGCGTGATGACACCGGCTCCGCAGACCACCCCCCGCCCCTCCGGCGAGGACACCGCCGTACCACCGCGCGCCGACTGCATCGCCGACTCGGCGGGCGGCCTCACCTTCGACGTCACCGAGACCGGGGAGCCGGAGGACGCGCTCCTGGTGCTGCGCCGCCGAGAGGGCGCCGAGGAGGTCAGTCTGCCGCTGACCCCGGCCGCGGACGGCCGCCTGCGCGCCGCGCTGCCGAGCAGTGTCGCCCTGCCCGAGGGCCGCTGGGACGCGTACGCGCGGGTCGCCGGAGGTGAGCCGCGGCGCCTGGCGCCCGGCGTCAACGACCTGCGCTCCCTCGTCGACCGGATGCCCGGCGGCTCCCGCGGCCACGTCGCGGTCCGCATCCCGTACGCCACCGGGCACGGCAATCTCACCGTCCGCAGCTGGCTGCGCGCACCCCACGCCGAGGCCGGTGAACTGCTCATAGAAAAGGACGAATTGAGTGTGCGCGGGCGGGTGTACGGCATCGGGCTCGGGCCGGACGCGTACGCCGAGCTGCGCCACCGGCACGCGGCGGGTTCCGTCCTGCGCGCCGAAGTGGGCGCGGAGCAGGCCGAGTTCGCCCTCACCCTGCGCTACGGGCCGCTGGCGCCCGGCCTCTGGGACCTCTGGCTGCGTCCCACGGGGGAGGACGGGCCGCGGGTGCGGATCGCGCGCCTGCTCGACGACGTCGCCGACAAGAAGCGGATCTTCACCTACCCCAAGGTCGTCCTCGACACCGAGCACGGCCACGTGCAGGCCGGGCCCTACTACACGCGGGACAACGACCTGTCCGTGGCGGTCACGGCGGGCGGCTGAGCCGCCGGCCGGGCCTGCGGGCGCCCGACGCATTCGCGGACCGCCGCTGTCCGCAAGGGCTGGCAGACTCGGCGGCATGTTGGAGACATCGGCACGACTGCTGCGCCTGCTGTCACTGCTGCAGGCGCACCGCGAGTGGTCCGGCGCCGACCTGGCGGACCGCCTCGGGGTCACGCCCAGGACCGTCCGCCGTGACGTGGACCGGTTGCGCGAGCTCGGCTACCCCGTCAACGCCAGCCCGGGGACGGGCGGCGGCTACCAGCTCGGCGCGGGCGCCGAACTGCCGCCCCTGCTGCTGGACGACGACGAGGCGGTGGCGGTGGCCGTCGGGCTGCGCCAGGCCGCGGGACAGGGCATCGAGGGCATCGGCGAGACGTCCGTCCGCGCCCTCGCCAAGCTGGAACAAGTGCTGCCGCACCGGCTGCGCCGCCGCGTCGGCGCCCTGAACGCCTTCACCGTGCCGATGCTGCGCGGTCCGCAGGCCTCCACGGTCGACCCCGCGGTGCTCACCGAACTCGCCAACGCCTGCCGGGACTGCGAACGGCTGCGCTTCGAGTACCTCGACCACGACGGCGCCCCGACGCGGCGGACGGTGGAGCCGCACCGGCTGGTGTGCTCCGAGCGCCGCTGGTACCTGTTCGCCTGGGACGTCGACCGCGACGACTGGCGCACCTTCCGCGCGGACCGCATCACGCCCAAGCCACCCCACGGTCCGCGCTTCACCCCCCGTACCCCGCCCGCCGAGGACCTGGCGGCACACGTCTCTCAAGGGGTCTCCACGCGCGCGTACGCCTCCCACGCGGTCGTCCGGCTGCTCGTGCCGCACCACGAGGCGGCGGAGCGCGTCTCGCCCTCGGCCGGGACGCTGGAGCCGGAGGGCGAGCACAGCTGTCTGCTGCGCACCGGGGCGGCGAGCATCGAGCTGATGGTCGTTCACATCCTGATGATGGACTTCCCCTTCGAGGTGGTCGAACCGCCCGCCCTGCTCGATGCGATCACAGTGGCCCGGGACCGTCTGACGGCCGCTCTCGACCGGAGCCGGCCGGCGGGCTCCGCTCCTGCCCAGGGCGGGTTCCCGGCGGCGTGATCGACCCCTGCCGAAGCCGACGCGCCGACGCTCGCGCCACCCCTCGGTCCGACCGCGGGCGTGCCGCGGTTCCGTCGTGGAACCGCGTATTCCTGTGCGGCGCCGGTTTGCGCGAGGCCCCGCGGATTCGACGCCGAAAGGGCGGGCCGCGCGCGGGCGTCCGGTCATTCGCGCAGCCAATTCGGGGCATTGCGAAACCGGCCGGGAATTGCCCGTCATGGCTTCCGGAACACCCGCGGAACCCCTCGAACGTGTGACGGAGTTAGGCCGAAACGCGTGTCGTGATCCTGTGACAGAAGTGTGACCGCAGGGGGACGCGTGACGCTTGGTGGCCGGTTCGGGCTTCCCCGGCCGCGGGCCGCGGGCCTAACGTGGGCCGCATGGCACCCGATCCCACCACCCCGCCCGCAGAGCCCGAGGACAGCCCGGACACCTATGTCGGACTGGAGGCGAGAAACGCCGAGGACCGGGCCCGCGAGCGCGGCTGGTCCACGGTGCGCGCGCTCCCGCCGGGCGCGATCATCACCATGGAGTACCGCGTGGGACGGCTGAACTTCGAGGTCGCCGACGGTACGGTCACCCGCTGCTGGAAGGGCTGACGGCGCCGCTCCCGGCGTGGGGAGCACCGCACGGCGAAGGCCCCCGGCTCGTCAGGAACCGGGGGCCTTCGGCAGGCGGGGAGAGGTGGTGCGTACCGGCCCCGCCGTCTGCGGCTCAGCCGCCCGTGACCGGGCGGGCCGAGGTGCCGGTGGTGCGCGGCGCGCGGTCCGAGTGCGGCGGCCGACGACTGCCGGCCGGGGTGACGGGGGTGCGCTCCGAGCGGGTGGTGTGCGGGCCTGGGGCCAGATGCACCGCCGCCCGGGGCGGGCGGCCGGCGAGCGTCTCGCGGGCCGGGGACTCCCCCTCCTGGACGGTGGGCTGCGTGACCATGACGGGCGCCCCGACGGGGGTGGGGGCCGGCGCCGGGACGGTACCGCCGCGGCGGCCGCGCCAGGCGTCCCGCAGGGTGAAGATCCAGGCCTCGGCGCGGGCGATCAGCGGCTCGAACCACGGCAGCGCCAGCAGGATCAGCAGACCCGCGGCCCAGCCCAGGAGCACGTCGCTCAGCCAGTGCGTACCGAGGTAGACGGTGGTCAGGCCGACGCCGAGCGAGGTCACCGCCGACAGGGCGGACAGCCAGCGCCGGGCACGCGGGGTCGAGGCCAGATACGCCAGGATTCCCCAGGTCACCACGGCGTTCGCGGTGTGGCCCGAAGGAAATATGTCGCCGCCGAGTCCCATCTCGTTGGAGCCGATGGTGATGGCGTAGTGCGGTCCGAGGCGGCCCATGCCGATCTTCGCGGCACCGACCGTCACGTTCAGCAGTAGCAGCGACGCACCGAGCGTCAGCAGGGGGCGCAGGGTGTGCTGCCGCCAGGAACGCCAGCCGAGCCAGGCGCAGACCATCACGGCGGTGGGGCCGCGCTGGCCGAGCACCACGTAGTAGTCGAGGAACGCGTGGATCTCCGGCCACTGCTGGTACGGCCGGAAGAACATGACCTGCCAGTCGAAGCGGACCAGCCACGACGTGATCGCGACGGCCCACACGATGGCCAGGTAGAAGGCCAGGGTCGCGGCGAAGAGCACGACCCTGTGCCGGCTCATCTCCGGTACGGGGATGTGGGCCGGCCGTTCCGGCTCACGGTCCAGCCGGGCGAAGACCCGCTCCAGACGGGTGAGGTTTCGTTCGGTACGCACTCAATCGACGTTACAGCGAGTGAGCTGTGGACCCGCCCGATTCACTGGGTTTGTGATGACGATGTGATGTGGGATTGCTCTCAGCGGGGGATTTATTTCTGTGGTTTGCCTATTCGTATGCAGGTTCGGCCTTCAATTCCTTTGATCATTTGGTGTCGTCGTTTTTTGGCTCTTATGAATTCGTTCACCGACCGTGGGTGCGGAATTCCCCCGCCGCTCACCCCGGGACCGGCGCCGGCCCGCGGGGCCGCTCGGTGACCGGCCCCGCACACTGTGTCGCCGACCAGGGCGAACGGGGGCCCGGGCGTGGCGCACACCACACCGTCCGCGTCGCGAACGTGAGAGGTCCGCCACGCGACACCCGGCGGAACTCGCGTACGCTGACCGTTCACTCGCCTTTCGTTGCGTGGGCCCGGGAGCCGCTCCTTCCGCGCCGCAGCCGCAGGGAGTCCCCACCCCGCGGTTTCCGCCGAGGCGAGGGAACATCTGGGAGGTACGTACATGTCCGGGACGACCACGGCCGCTGCGCGTTGCCGTCGGGAGGCCGGGGCCGGTGCCAACCGCTGGGTCGTCCTCGTGGTGCTGTGCGTCAGCCTGCTTCTCGTCGCCGTCGACGCCACCGTGCTCCATGTCGCGGTACCGGCCGTCACCGAGGACCTCAGGCCGGGCGGCATCGAGCTGCTCTGGATCGTCGACGTCTACCCACTCGTCTGCGCCTCGCTCCTCATCCTCTTCGGCACGCTGGGTGACCGCGTCGGCCGCAGACGGATCCTGCTCCTCGGCTACGCCCTCTTCGGTGTCGCCTCGGCCGTCGCCGCCTTCGCCGACACCGCGCAGGTGCTGATCGCGGCCCGCGCCCTGCTCGGCGTCGGCGGCGCGATGATCATGCCCGCGACGCTGTCGATCCTGCGCCAGGTCTTCCCCGACCGGCGCGAGCGCGCCCTCGCGATCGGCATCTGGAGTGCGGTCGCCGCCGTCGGGGCGGCCGTGGGCCCCCTGCTCGGCGGCTTCCTTCTGGAGCACTTCTGGTGGGGCTCCGTCTTCCTGGTCAACATCCCGCTGATGCTGATCAGCCTCCCCGTCGGACGCTGGCTGCTGCCCGAGTCCACCGGTGACCGCAACGGCCCCTGGGACGTCGTGGGCGCGCTGATGGCGGCCGCGGGACTGTTCGGAGCCGTCTTCGGCGTGAAGCGTCTCGGTGGCGGGGAACCGCCGCTCAGCCCCGTCACGCTGGTGCCGCTGCTGCTCGGCGGCCTGCTGCTCTTCGGCTTCGTCCGGCGCCAGCGGCGGCGTGCGCAGCCGCTCGTCGATCTGCGGATGTTCGCGCGGCCCGCCTTCAGCACGTCGGTCGGCTGCATCGTCCTCGCCATGCTCGCGCTGGTCGGCCTGGAGCTGATCGCCGCGCAGTACCTCCAGCTCGTGCTGGACCTGTCGCCCCTGGAGACCGGACTGCGGCTGCTGCCGCTCACCGTCGCCGCGATGGCGGCGGGACTGGCCGGAGCCAACATGCTGCGCCGCTTCGGTCCCCGCACGATGGTCTCCCTCGGCTTCTGCGTCACCGCGGCAGCGGTGATCATCCTGACCGCGATGGGCGCGCACGACAACGCGGGCCTGCTGCTCTTCGGCTTCGTGCTGCTCGGTTTCGGTCTGGAGACCACGCTCTTCGGCGCCTACGAGTCGATGCTCAGCGAGGCGCCTCCCGCGCAGGCCGGCGGGGCCGCCGCGATCGGCGAGACCTCCTACCAGCTGGGCGCCGGCATCGGCATCGCGCTGCTGGGCAGCGTGATGAACGCGGCCTACACCCCCGGGCTGTCCTCGGTTCCCGGAGTGCCGGCCGCCGACTCGGCCGCCGCCGGGCACTCGCTGGGCGAGGCGTACGAGGTGGCCGCGCGCCTGGGCGGGCCCACGGGTGCGGCCCTGCGGCACGCCGCCCGGGACTCCTTCGTGCACGGGTTGCACGTGACGCTGCTGGTGAGCGCGGGTCTGCTGCTGCTCGGGGCCGTGATGGCGCTGCGACTCCCGCGTGTCATGGAGTGCGGGGCGCCTGCGGCGGGGCCGGCCGAGGTGCCCGCGCCCCGGGAGGCCGCCGATTCCCGGGAGGTCCGGGAGTCGCGCGTCTCCGCCTAGGCCGACCGGGCCGAGCGGGCCTTCGGTCCGCTGGTGCCCGCCCGCGTACGCGTTCGCCCCTGGGCGCCGTTCGCCCGGGGGACTCGGGTTCACCGCCGGCCGCGGGCTCTGGACTTGCGGGGTGCCGCCTCGTAACGTCGGGCCCGAAGTCGTGACTAACACTGCTAGTTTTTGCGTGCCGGAGGTTCTGCCATGTCCGCGTCCTCGAAGTTGCCGTCGTTCGACCCCGCCGATCCGCTGGGGATCGACGATCTCCTGGACGCGGAGGATCTGGCGATCCGCGACACCGTGCGGACGTGGGCGGCGGACCGGGTCCTGCCGTACGTCGCCGACTGGTACGAGAAGGGCGAGCTGCCGGGCATCCGCGAGCTGGCCCGGGAACTGGGCGGGATCGGGGCCCTCGGGATGTCGCTGGAGGGGTACGGGTGCGCGGGCGCCAGTGCCGTGCAGTACGGGCTGGCCTGCCTGGAACTGGAGGCCGCCGACTCCGGTATCCGCTCGCTCGTCTCCGTGCAGGGCTCGCTCGCCATGTACGCGATCCACCGCTTCGGGTCCGAGGAGCAGAAGCAGCGCTGGCTGCCCGCCATGGCCGCCGGAGAGGTCATCGGGTGCTTCGGGCTCACCGAACCCGATCACGGCTCCGACCCGGCGGGCATGCGGACCCACGCCAAGCGCGACGGCGGCGACTGGGTGCTCAACGGGCGGAAGATGTGGATCACCAACGGGTCGGTCGCCGGCGTCGCCGTGGTCTGGGCGCAGACCGACGAGGGGATCCGCGGGTTCGTCGTGCCCACCGACGTGCCCGGCTTCTCGGCGCCCGAGATCAAGCACAAGTGGTCGCTGCGGGCGTCCGTCACCAGCGAGCTGGTCCTGGAGGACGTACGGCTGCCCGCCGACGCGGTGCTGCCCGAGGTCACCGGGCTCAAGGGCCCGCTCAGCTGCCTCTCGCACGCGCGGTACGGAATCGTGTGGGGCTCGATGGGCGCCGCACGGGCCAGCTTCGAGTCCGCCCTCGCGTACGCCGTCTCGCGTGAGCAGTTCGGACGGCCCATCGGGGGCTTCCAGCTCACCCAGGCCAAGCTCGCCGACATGGCGGTCGAACTGCACAAGGGGATCCTGCTCGCCCACCACCTAGGCCGGCGCATGGACGCCGGACGCCTGCGTCCCGAACAGGTCAGCTTCGGCAAGCTGAACAACGTGCGCGAGGCCATCGAGATCTGCCGCACGGCGCGGACGATCCTGGGCGCCAACGGGATCTCGCTCGAGTACCCGGTCATGCGGCACGCCACGAACCTGGAGTCGGTGCTCACCTACGAGGGCACCGTCGAGATGCACCAGCTCGTGCTGGGCAAGGCGCTCACCGGTCTCGACGCCTTCCGGTGAACAGGGTCCCCGTGACCGGTGCACCGGAAGGCGGGGCCGGTGAGCGGCCCTGCCTCAGCTCTGGTTGAAGAAGCCGTCCGCCGGACGGCCCGCCGCCTCGCCGCTGACGATCTCCGTGTTGGCGGGAGTCAGCAGGAAGACACGGGTGGCGACCCGCTCGATGGTGCCGCGCAGGCCGAAGGTCAGGCCGGCCGCGAAGTCCACCACGCGCTTGGCGTCGGCGGGCTCCATGGACGTGAGGTTCATGATGACCGGGACACCGTCCCGGAAGAGCTCGCCGATGCCGCGCGCGTCCCGGAAACTGTCCGGGGTCACCGTGCCGATCCGGCGGCCCTTCTCCTCGGCCGTCTCGGAAGCGACCTTCACGCGCGGGTCGGTGACCCAGGCCTCGCCGGACTCCTGTCCTTCGGCGTAGTCGTCGTCGTAGTAACGCTCGTCATCGTTGTCGTCGACGAGGCCAAGCCAGGCACTCGCCTTGCGCACCGATCCCATGGACGCCTCCTCTCACAGCGGTCTTTCTTGCTTTCCGCATCCCCATGGTCGTCCATGATGCGGATGTCGCGCCAAGTGGATAGACGCCGCGCGGGGGTTTCGTGACGGTACTGGTGCACAGCGAATCCGTCGAGAGCCCGCGTTTCCCAAGGGTCGTGATGTAAACGGCTGCTGACTAGGAGTGAAATATGATTCTTCACGGCGTACGGGTGACGAGGGGTGCGTACGGGTGAACGAAGCGGCCGATACGATGCCGCAGCTCAACGTCGTTCGAGACACGGGGGAGTGTCGTGTTCGGAATCGTCCGGCCCTGCAGGCATCGCCTGACGGAGGGTCTGAAGACGCAGTGGATGGCGCATTTGTGCGGACTGTGCCTCGCGCTGCGCGGGGACCACGGTCAGTTCGCCAGGGTCGTCACCAATTATGACGGTCTGCTCATCTCGGTTCTGACGGAGGCTCAGGCCGGGACCGCCACCGGGTGGCGGCGCACCGCCGGGCCCTGTCCGCTGCGCGGCATGCGCACGGCGTCCGTCGCACAGGGGGAGGGCGCGCGGCTCGCGGCGGCCGTCTCGCTGGTCCTGGCCGCCGCCAAGGTCCGGGACCATGTCGCCGACGGCGACGGTCTCCTGGCGCGGCGCCCCGTGGCGCTCGCCGCGCGCCGGGTCGCCGCGGGCTGGGGCAGGGCCGGTGCGCGTTCCGGCACGGCCGTCGGCTTCGACACCGCCGTCCTCGTCGACGCCGTGGACCGGCAGATCGGCATCGAGGCACTCGCCGGACCGGGGACGTCGCTGCTCACCGTCACCGAGCCGACCGAGACCGCGACCGCCGCGGCCTTCGCGCACACCGCGGTCCTCGCCGGGCGCCCCGGCAACGCGGCACCGCTCGCCGAGGCCGGCCGTCTCTTCGGGCGGCTCGCGCATCTGCTGGATGCCGTGGAGGACAGGGAGGCCGATGCCGCGTCGGGTGCGTGGAACCCCCTGACGGCCACCGGCACCCCGCTCACCGAGGCCCGCCGGCTCGCCGACGACGCGCTGCACGGAATCCGGCTCGCGCTGCGCGAGGTCGAGTTCACCGACGCCAAGCTGGCGCATGTGCTCCTCGCGCACGAGCTGGCCCGGTCCGTGGACCGCGCCTTCGGGACGGCGGCGTGCGGTCACGAGGCCGGGCACGGCGGGGCGGAGGCCGCGTTCGGTCCGCCTCCGCAGCACGGCGGACCCTCCGACACACGGAATCCGTACACCCCCGGCAATCCCTTCGGCGGCGGCCCCTCGCTCCGGCCGCCGGGCCCGGGCAGGCGCGGGCTGTGGGCCGGGTGTGCCGCGGCGATCGGCCTGTGCTGCACGTGCAAGGTGTGCTGTGCCGACGAGTACGAGGGGCCGTGGTCGCGGCAGCGGCGCGAGGGCTGGTGCAACAACTGCGACTGCGACTGCTGCGATTGCTGCGAGGGCTGCTCGTGCTGTGAGTGCTGTTCCTGCTGCGACTGCTGAGCCGTGCCGCCCGGGGTCTTCCGCGATCGGAGGCCCCGGGCGTACTGACCAGTTCTCGGTCCCGGCGTCTCAGTCCTTGATCTCCGGCGGAGAGATCTGCGACTTCTCGATGCCCGAGCCGGTCGTCCCCCACTTCTTGAGGATCTTCCGGTAGGTCCCGTCGGCGATCAGCCGGTTCACCGCGGCCTGGAAGGCGGGGGCCAGCTTCGTGCCCTTCTTGAAGACGAAGCCGACGTCGAGCCGGTGGAACTCGTTGAGGAACTTGACGCCGTCCTGGTGGGCGACCGCGTAGCGCAGACCGTTGATCGTGCTCATCACGACATCGCTGCGCCCCTGTTGCAGGGAGGACCAGATCGCCCCCTGCTCGCTGTAGGTCTGCACCTTGTACGCCTTCCGGCCGGCGGCCGTGCAGACCTTCTTGTTCTGCTCCAGTGTCGCCTCGAAGGTCGTCCCCGCGCCCGTCGCGACGTTCAGCCCGCACAGCTGCTTGAGATCGGTGACCTTGGTGAGCTTGCTGTCCTTGCGGGTCGCGAAGCCCTGGCCGTCGTTGACGTAGGTGACGAAGTCGATCGTCCTGCGCCGCTCGTCGGTCACCCCGAAGTTGCTGGCCCCGAAGTCGTACTTGCCGCTGCCGAGCGCCGGGAGGATCGCCTCGAAACTGGCGGCCTCGCGCTTCAGTTCGATGCCGAGCGTCTTGGCCACCGCGTTCGCGAAGTCGACGTCCTGGCCGGTCAGGGTCCTGCCGTCCTTCAGATAGGAGGTGCCCGGGGGCTGCCCGGAGACGCTGACCGCGACGGTGAGCCGGTCGACGCCGGACGGCAGCAGCGCGGCGGCCGCGGGGTCCTCGGTGACCGAGGAGACGACGTCCGTCGTCGGGATGCCGTCGCTGTCGGCCGCGGCCCCGGCCGCACCCGCGGCGGCCGTGCCGTCCGGGTCGCCGGAACCGCACGCCGTGAGAAGCAGCGTCGCGGACGTGATCAGGGCAAACGGGATCAAAAGACGGCGGTGGGGCCGCGAGGACGTGCTCATGGCGTACGGATCTCCTGAACAGGCAGAAGGAGGAGGGCGCGTGGGCGGGCGGCCGGGCCCGGCCGCCCGGGTCACGGGCGGGCGCCGGAGCGCGGCTGCGGCAAGGCGGCGAGATGGCGCGAGGGGAGGCGCCGGGTACGCGTGTGAAGGCGTGGGAGGACGGCGCTCAGGCGCCGGAGAAACGCAGAGGGCGCCCCGGAAGAAGGGCGCCGGCGGTCAGCTCAACAGGACGAGGACCACACTCGACCGAAGTCGATGTGGGAGCGGGTGACCAGCCACTGCTGCGGATGCATGGGCCAAGTGGAACAGGCATCCGATTCGGCGTCAACTGAGTTGAGACGTAGCGCTCACAGTGTGGACACCCTTGACAGCGGGGGGAAACGCCCCCGTACTCTCGGCGGACGGCCCTGCTGAGGGGCTCGGCCGTACGGCGCCCTCGCGGCGCCCCGTGTGACCTGTGTGAAGGCACCACCCGTGTTCGACCGACGCATCACGGAGCCTTCGCATGTCCTCCGACACCCTCACCAAGGTGGCCGTACCGCACGAGGCGGCGCCTTCACGCATCGTTCCGCGCCGCCGCCCCGGCCAGTGGACCGCCGCAGTCGTCGTCCTGGTTCTGCTCGGGCTCGCCGTCAACTCCGTCGTCCGCAACGAGGCGTTCCAGTGGGACGTCGTGGGGGACTACTTCACCTCGGCCTCGGTGCTGCGCGGCCTCGGGCTCACCCTCTGGCTCACCGCGCTCGTGATGACGCTCGGCTTCGCGCTGGGCACCCTGCTCGCCGCGGGCCGGCTGTCCGCCAATCCCGTGCTGCGGTCCGTGAGTTGGGGATACGTCTGGCTCTTCCGGTCGATGCCGATCCTGGTGCAGCTGCTCTTCTGGTTCAACATCGGGGCGCTGTACCCGCAGATCCTCGGCGTGAAGACGGTCGATCTGCTCGGTCCGGTCACCGTCGCGATCGTCGGCCTCACCCTGCACGAGGCCGCCTACGCCGCCGAGGTGGTGCGCGGCGGCATCCTCTCCGTCGACCCCGGCCAGATCGAGGCCGCCGAGGCGCTCGGGCTGAGCCGGTGGCGCCGCTGGTGGCGGATCGTGCTGCCGCAGGCGATGCGCTCCATCGTGCCGCCGGCCGGGAACATGCTGATCGGCACCCTCAAGGGCACCTCCATCGTCAGCGTCATCGCCGTCCAGGACCTGCTCTACTCGGTGCAGCTGGTCTACCACCGCACCTACCAGGTCATGCCGCTCCTGATGGTGGCCACCCTCTGGTACGTCATCGTCACCTCGGTGCTCAGCGTCGGCCAGTACTACGTGGAGAAGCACTACGCCCGCGGTTCGGAGCGCAGCCGATGAGCGCCCCGGGGGCGGAGCGCCCGTCTCTCGTCATCGTCGGTGCCGGACCGCGCGGGACCGGGCTGCTGGAGCGGATCGCCGCCAACGCGTCGGAGCTGTACGCCGGTTCGGGTCTCGACATCCATCTGGTCGACCCCTATCCGCCGGGCGGCGGACGCATCTGGCGGGAGGAGCAGTCGCCGCTCCTGTGGATGAACTCGCAGGCCCAGGACGTCACCATGTTCACCGACGAGAGCGTCGGCATGGCGGGGCCCGTCCGGGAGGGGCCCACGCTGCACGAATGGGCCGGCCTCGACGGGCGCACCTTCGCGGACCGGCAGCGGCAGGGCGCCTACCTGCGCTGGGTGTTCGAGCAGACGGTCGCCGCGCTGCCGCCGGGTATCGCCGTCCACCACCACGCCCGGCGGGCCCTGCGCGTCGAGGGCCCACGCGACGGCCGGCAGCGGGTGTGGCTGGAGGGGCGCGCGCGTCCGCTCGCAGCCGACCTCGTCGTCCTGACCCTCGGGCACCTGGATGCCGAGCTCGACGCCGAGCAGAGCGCGTTGGCCGCTCATGCCGACGCCCACGGGCTGGTCCACCTGCCGCCGGACTTCACCGCCGACAGCGACCTGTCCGCGCTCGCCCCCGGTGAGCCGGTCCTCGTACGCGGCTTCGGACTGGCCTTCGTCGACCTGGTCGTGCTCCTCACCGAGGGGCGCGGCGGACGCTACGAACAAGGGGAGTACGTCCCCTCCGGGCGCGAACCCGTCCTGCACGTCGGCTCCCGGCGCGGCGTCCCCTACCACTCCAAGATCGGCTACGACTGGGAGGGCGAACGGCCGCCCCTGCCGCGCTTCCTGGGGCCCGCCGAGATCGACGCGCTGCTCGCGCGGCCGGAGGGCTTCGACTTCCACCGCGACGTGTGGCCCCTGGTCGAGAAGGAACTGGGCTTCGCGCACTACCACCGGCTGTTCACGGCGCACTCCGAGCGGACCCGCATCGCCTGGTCCGACTTCGAGGCGGCGTACGCGACCGGGAGTGCCGAGGAGATCCGGGCGCTGGTGGCCTCCGCCGTACCCGACCCCGCCGACCGGCTGGACCTCGCCGCCCTCGACCGCCCGCTCGACGGGGTGCGGTACGCCTCCTCCGAGGAACTCCAGGAAGGGGTGCGCGGCTACATCGAGCGCGATCTGACGCGTCGTCATGATGCCGCCGCCAGCCCGGACCTGGCCGTCTTCCTCGGGCTGCTCTCGGTCTACGGGCAACTGGTGCGGCTCGGCGACATCGGCTCCTGGTGGCACGGCTTCTTCAGCTTCCTGGCGTCCGGGCCGCCCGGCCCCCGGCTGCGGCAGCTGCAGGCCCTCTCGCGAGCCGGAGTCCTCACCTTCGTCGGCGCGGACATGACCGTCGCCGCCGAGGACGGGGTGTTCCGGGCGCGCAGTGCCACCGTGCCCGGTGCGGTGACCGAGACCCGCGCGCTGGTCGAGGCGCGGCTGCCGCAGCCCACGGTCGAGCGCACCAGCGACGGTCTGCTGCGCGCCCTGTACGCCGAGGGAGCGGCGGCGACCCCCGAGGGGCTGCTCGCCGTGGACCCCGCCGACGGACGGATACTGGACCGCTCGGGTGCCCCGCACCCCAGGCGCTTCGCGCTCGGCCCGCACACCGACGCCCGGGGTTCGGGCGCCTTCACCCGGCCGCGCACCGGCGGCCCCGCCTTCCGGCAGAACGACGCCGCGGCCCGCGCCGCACTGGCGTTCCTGCGCGCGCTGTCCTGTCGCATCGCCGCCTGACGTCGCCCGACGGCCGCCGGTTCCGCGAGCGACCGGTGCGGCACCGGCCGCCACCGCCGGTCCGCCGGGCCACCGTCCCCGCCCTCCGCCCTGCCGCCGCGTCAGCGGGGGCGTGGTGCCCCCACCGCGTCGGCCGTGTCCCACCCGGCCGACACGGCGGACGGCGATCGGCCCGTTCCGCCCCGCCCCCCCCGCTGCCCCGCTCCCTTCCACCTTGCCGAGGAACCCATGTCCCTGACCAGCGATCCACCCCGCCCACCCCTCGCCGCACCGGCTGCCGACCCGGACGACCTCGGCGCGCTCAAGGTCGTGCCCGTCCGCCACCCCTGGCGCTGGGCGGCGGTCGTCGCGACCGCCGTGCTCCTCGCGCAGTTCGTGCACGGACTCGCCACCAACTCCGGCTGGGAGTGGGAGGTGTTCGCCGAGTTCTTCACGGCGGACGTGATCCTCGACGCGGTCTGGATCACCCTGCAACTGACCTTCTACGGAACGGCGCTGGGGTTCGCGCTCGGCATCGTCCTCGCCTTCATGCGGCTGTCGGCCAGCCCGTTCCTCAAGGCGGTGGCCTTCGCGTACATCTGGGCCTTCCGCTCCATCCCGCTGATCGTGCAGCTGCTGTTCTGGTTCAACCTGGCCTACCTCTACAAAGAGCTGCAGTTCGGTATCCCCTTCGGGCCCGGCTTCTTCTCCTTCGACACGATGGGCCTGGTCGGGGCGATGAGCGCGGCGGTCCTCGGGCTCGCCCTGCACCAGGCCGCCTATGCGGCCGAGATCGTCCGGGGCGGCGTCCTGGCCGTCGACTCCGGACAGCTGGAGGCGGCCGCCGCCCTCGGCATCCCGAAGCTCAGGCAGATCCGCCGGATCGTCCTGCCGCAGGCGATGCGCTCGATCCTGCCGAACGCGGCCAACGAGGTGATCTCCCTCTTCAAGGGCACCTCGATCGTCTCGGTCATGGCGATCGGCGAGCTCTTCTACCAGGTCCAGGTGATCTACGGGCGCAACGGCCGGGTCGTTCCGCTGCTGATGGTCGCCACCGCCTGGTACATCCTCCTGACCACGGCGCTCTCGATCCTCCAGCACTACGTCGAACGTCACTTCGCGAAGGGAACCGCCCGATGAGCGCGCCCACGAAGGCCGCCGGCACGCCCGGCACGGCCGCCGCCATGGTCGACGTCAAGTCGGTCCACAAGAGCTTCGGTTCGCTGGAGGTGCTCAAGGGCGTCGACCTGGAGGTGCGGGCCGGCGAGGTCACCGTGATCCTCGGCCCCTCCGGTTCCGGCAAGTCGACGCTGCTGCGTACCATCAACCACCTGGAGAAGGTGGACCGCGGCTGGATCAGCGTCGACGGTTCGCTCGTCGGCTACCGGCGTTCCGGGGACAAGCTGTACGAACTGCGCGAGCGCGAGATCCTCAGGCAGCGCACCCGGATCGGCTTCGTCTTCCAGAACTTCAACCTGTTCCCGCACCTCACCGTGCTGGACAACATCGTCGAGGCGCCGGTGTCCGCGCTGAAGCGCCCGCGCAGGGCCGCCGCCGAGACCGCGCGCAGACTGCTCGACCGGGTCGGACTCGCCGACAAGGCCGACGCCTACCCCAGGCAACTGTCCGGCGGGCAGCAGCAGCGCGTCGCCATCGCCCGCGCGCTCGCGCTGGAACCGAAGCTGCTGCTCTTCGACGAGCCGACCTCGGCACTCGACCCCGAACTGGTCGGCGAGGTCCTCGACGTCATCAAGGACCTCGCGCACCAGGGCACCACGATGATCGTCGTCACCCACGAGATCGGCTTCGCCCGCGAGGTCGCCGACACCGTCGTCTTCATGGACGACGGCCGCATCGTCGAGCAGGGCCCGCCCGGCGACGTACTCGACCGCCCGCGGCACGAACGCACCCGGGCGTTCCTCTCCAAGGTCCTGTGACCCCACCCCTTCCTTCCACCGTCAAGTACCGCGCACTCATGAGGAGTTCCACCATGCTGTCCCGACGCACCCTCGCCGCCTCCCTCGCCGCGCTCGTCGCCGCTCCACTGCTCAGCGCCTGCGGCGGTGACAGCGACGCGGCGACCGGGACGGGCACGTCCGGCACCCGCAAGGTCGGCGACATCAACATCGGCCCGGACCAGCACCGCATCCGGGGTGAGAAGGTCGACGAGATCGCCGCGCTCGTACCGGCGGAGATCCGCAGGAGAGGCACGCTCAAGCTCGGCCAGAGCGCCGACGCCTCGCCGCCGCTCGGCTTCTACGCGACCGACGACAAGACGCGCATCGGCTCCGAGATCGACCTCGCCACGCTGGTCGCCGACACCCTCGGCCTGAAGCTCGACAACGACGAGGTCTCCTGGGAGAACCTCTTCGTCGGACTCGACAGCGGCAAGTTCGACGCCGTCTTCTCCAATGTCACCGTCACCGAGGAGCGCAAGGAGAAGTACGACTTCGCGACCTACCGCCTCGACAACATCGCCTTCGAGGCGAAGAAGGGCACCTCCTGGAAGGTCGAGAAGCCCGCGGACGTGGCGGGCAAGACCATCGCCGTGTCCTCCGGAACCAACCAGGAGAAGATCCTCGTCGACTGGAGCCGGCAGAACGAGAAGGCGGGCCGCAAGCCCGTCTCCATCAAGTACTTCCAGAAGGACACGGACTACTACCTGGCGCTCCAGTCCGGCCGCATCGACGCCTACCTCGGCCCGAGCCCGTCCGCCGCCTACCACGTGGCGTCCGCGGGTCAGAGCGAGATCGTCGGGACGCTCTCCGGCGCGGGCGACAAGCTCCAGGGCAAGATCGCCGCGACCACGAAGAAGGACAGCGGTCTCGTCGACGCGTACGCGGCGGCCCTGGACCACGTGATCGAGGACGGCTCCTACGCGCGCGTGCTCAAGCGCTGGGGACTGACCAGCGAGGCCGTGCAGAAGTCCGAGATCAACCCGCCCGGTCTCCCCAAGGCCTGAGGCGCCGCCGGCGGTCGCGCACCCCGTGCGACCGCCGGTCACCCCGTCCGCCGTCCGACCGCCCGCCGCCACGGCCGCGGGCGGTCTTCCCCCCCCCCACCACCGGAAAGGCTCACCCCATGACCGCACCGAACGGCCGGGGGCTCCTGCACCTGGCCGCCGCCCTCGACCAGGAGGCGGTCCACGACGCCGCTCCCTACGTGGAGTTGGCCCGGCTCGCGGAGCGCGGTGCCCTCGACTTCGTGACCCTCGGCGACACCTTCGCGCGCCCCGGGCCCGACGCACTCGCCGTCCTGTCCCGGGTCGCCCCGGCCACCACGCGGATCGGCCTGGTGCCGACCGTGACGACCACACACACCGAGCCCTTCCACGTCCAGGCGGCCGTGGCGACCCTCGACTGGGTCAGCCGCGGCCGGGCGGGCTGGCACATCGACGTGTCGACGACCGAGGGCGAGGCCCGGCTGTTCGGGCGGCGCCACGCCGCGCCCGCCGAGGCGCTGTGGGAGGAGGCCGGCGAGGTCGCCGACGTGGCCACCCGGCTCTGGGACAGCTGGGAGGACGACGCCGAGATACGCGACGAGGCGACCGGCCGCTTCATCGACCGCGACAAGCTGCACCACGTCGACTTCGAAGGGACCACCTTCTCCGTGAAAGGGCCCTCGATCGTGCCGCGGCCCCCGCAGGGCCACCCCGTCCGGGTCGTCGACGCGACCGAGGGGATCGCCCGGCAGACCGCCGCACGCCACGCGGACGTGGCCGTGGTCCGCGTCGTGAACGCCGACCGGGCCCGTGCCGTACGCGCCGAACTGCGGGACGCGGCGGCCCGCTCCGGCCGCGACCCCGACTCGCTGCGCGTCCTCGTCGGCCTCACCGTCGACCTCGGCGACGGCGAACACGCGGCGGACCCGGGGCACGGCGGCGGCGGACCCCGGCAGACCGCCCGTGGCCCGCTGTACCGCGGCGGCCCCGTGGACCTCGCCGAACTGATCGCCGGCTGGCACGAGGCAGGCGCCGCCGACGGCTTCCACCTCACGCCCGCCGAGCCGCGCCGCGACCTGGAGCGGCTCGTGAACGGCACGGTCGCGCTGCTCCAGCACCGCGGCCTGTTCCGCACCTTCTATCCGGGCAGCACGCTCAGGGAACACCTGGGGCTGGCGCGGCCCGTCAACCAGTACGCCGTGGCAGGGGGGACGTCATGACCGCCGGTCCGTCCGCGCGCAAGCAGATCCACCTGGCGGCCCATTTCCCGGGCGTCAACAACACCACCGTGTGGGCCGATCCGCGGTCCCGGTCGCAGATCGACTTCACCTCCTTCGAACACCTCGCCCGTACGGCCGAACGCGGTCTGTTCGACTTCTTCTTCCTCGCCGAGGGGCTGCGGCTGCGTGAGCACAAGGGGCGCATCCACGATCTCGACGTCGTGGGCAGGCCCGAGTCCCTCACCGTCCTCAACGCCCTCGCCGCCGTCACCGAGCGGCTGGGGCTCGCCGCCACGGTCAACGCCACCTTCAACGAGCCGTACGAACTCGCCCGCCGGCTCGCCACCCTGGACCATCTGAGCGGCGGCCGGGCCGCCTGGAACGTGGTCACCTCCTCCGACGCCTTCACCGGCGAGAACTTCCGGCGCGGCGGCTACCTCGACCGGGCCGAGAGATACACGCGCGCCTCCGAATTCGTCGCGACGGCACGGGAGTTGTGGGACTCCTGGACGCCGGACGGCGTGCCGCGCCCGTTCGCCCACCGGGGCCGGCACTTCGACATCGCGGGCGAGTTCACCGCGCCCCGCTCCCCGCAGGGGCACCCCGTCGTGATCCAGGCCGGGGACTCGCCGGAGGGACGGGAGTTCGCCGCGGCCGCCGCCGACGTCATCTTCACCCGGCACGGCACGCTGGAGGCGGGCAGGCGGTTCCACGCCGATGTGAAGGGGCGGCTCGCGGCGTACGGGCGCGCACCCGAGGACCTCAAGATCATGCCCGGTGTCACGGTCGTGCTGGGCGACACGGCCGCCGAGGCCCAGGAGCGGGCGGCCGAAATTCGCCGCCGGCAGGTCTCCCCGCAGAACGCGATCCTCGCGCTGGAACAGGTCTGGGGCGTCGACCTCTCCGCGTACGACCCGGACGGGCCGCTGCCCGAGATCGACCCGGTGCCGGACTCGCAGCTCGCGCAGGGCAGGACGCGGCTCGGCGATCCCTTCGCCATCGCCGCCGGGTGGCGTGCCCTGGCGCGCGAGAAGGGACTGTCCATCCGGGAGACCGTGATCGAGGCGACCGGACGGCAGTCCTTCATCGGCACCCCGGAGGCGGTGGCCGCCGATCTCGACGAGTTCGTGCAGACGGACGCCGCGGACGGCTTCATCCTCGTCCCGCATCTGACACCGGGCGGGCTCGACGAGTTCGTGGACCGGGTGGTCCCGCTGCTCCAGGAGCGGGGCGCCTTCCGTACGGAATACACCGGGACGACGCTGCGCTCGCACCTCGGGTTGCCGGATCCGGTATGGAAAGGTTGATCACATGACGACGGACGCATCCCAGGACTGGAAGCACTGGCACGAGCAGCGCACCGAGACGGTGGCCGCGCCCTACGGCCCGCTCTCCCTCACGGGCACGCACTGGCTGGAGGACTATCCGGAGGGTCGACTTCCGGACATCCCGGGGCAGTGGGCCGCCGACGGCGACGCCGTGGTGCTGACGGCCCGGGAGGCCGACGGCCTCACCGTCGACGGAGCGCCCTTCGCCGGCGAGGTCCGGCTGGTCGCCGACACGGGACCGGTCGCCTCCGCACGGGTCGGTCTCGGCGAGCGCCGGCTCGTCGTCCTCGTCCGCGAGGAGGTCTGGGGGGTACGCGATTTCGACCCGGCGTCGCCGGCCCGGACGGGCTTCCGGGGCATCGACGCCACGCCGTACGACGCGCGCTGGTCGGTGCCGGGGCATTTCACGCCCTACGGCGAGAACCGCACCGTGCGGGTCGAGAACGTGGACGGGCGGACGCGGGGGCTGGGGCTCGGCGGGGTGCTCGCCTTCACGCTCGACGGGCAGGATCTGACCCTCCAGGTGTCGGTCGAGGCCGACGGCTCGCTCTGGGCCGTCTTCGCCGACACGACCAGCGGGAACGGCAGCTACCGCTTCCGCTTCCTGCGTCCCGCCGCGCCCGACGCCGAGGGCGGTACGACGGTTGATTTCAACCGTTCACTCCTGCCCCCGTGCGCCTTCGCCGACCACTTCGTCTGTCCCTTCCCGCCGCCGGGCAACACGCTGCACACGGCGGTCGAGGCGGGGGAGCGCAGGGTGCTCTGAACCCGCGGGGGGAGCCGGGGCCCGCCCGTGGGCCGGCGATCAACCGCTGTGGGACGAGAGCAAGTTGAACACTGCACGGCCGAAAGGCGCCCTTGCGCCGGTCGGCCGTGCGGCCGAATACTCCCCCTCAGCGCTTGTCAGGAGCACGCCTTGTTCGGAATCCGGACAGACCCTGGCTGCGCCTCACGGGCCCCGACCCCACGCGGGCCCCCGACTTCCCTTCGGAGGAACGACACGTGAGGATCAAGCGCACCACCCCCCGTAGCGGCATATCGAGACGGTCCCGGCTGATCGCCGTGAGCACCGGGCTCGTGGCCGCCGCATCGTTCGCGGTCCCCAACGCGAGCGCGTCCGACGTGCACACCTTCAGCGCCACCCAGCTGAGCAAGGTGAACGCGTCGGTGCTCAACTCCGACATCGCAGGCACCGCCTGGGCGGTCGACCAGAAGACGAACCGTGTCGTCGTCACCGTCGACAGCACGGTGTCGAAGGCCGAGATCGCGCAGATCAAGCGGGACGCCGGCGCCAACGCCGACGCTCTCACCATCAAGCGCACCCCGGGCAAGTTCAACAAGCTGATCTCCGGCGGCGACGCGATCTATGCGAGTAGCTGGCGCTGCTCGCTGGGCTTCAACGTCCAGGACAACAGCGGGAACTACTACTTCCTGACCGCCGGTCACTGCACCGACGGCGCGGGCACCTGGTGGTCCAACTCCGGGCACACCACCACGCTCGGCTCGACCACGGGCTCCAGCTTCCCGACGAACGACTACGGCATCGTCCGGTACTCCACGAGCTACACCGGCACCAAGTCGGGCGCCGTGGGCAGCCAGGACATCACCCGGGCGGCCACGCCGACCGTCGGCACGACCGTCTACCGCCGCGGCTCCACGACCGGCACGCACAGCGGCCGGGTCACCGCGCTCAACGCGACGGTCAACTACGGTGGCGGCGACGTCGTCTACGGCATGATCCAGACCACGGTCTGCGCCGAGCCCGGCGACTCCGGCGGCCCGCTGTACGGCGGCACCACCGCCTACGGTCTGACCTCCGGCGGCAGCGGCAACTGCTCCTCCGGCGGTACGACGTTCTTCCAGCCGGTCACCGAGGCCCTGAGCGCCTACGGGGTCCACGTCTACTAGGACCGGGCGCACCGCACCTCGCAGGCACCCGCTCGGCCGGACTCCGGCCGGCAGCGGGCGAGCCCCCGCACGCAACCGGCGTGCGGGGGCTCGCCCTTGTCCGGTGGCGGGGCTACCGTCGACCTACATGCCTGATGCGTCCACACCGGACCCCGGGGGGCCGTGATGGTCGAGGAACTGGTGGTCGCGGGAGCGTCCGTCGCGTCCGCGGGAGTGGTCTACGTGATGGCGGCGGCCCGCGTCGTCAAACAGTACGAACGGGGCGTGGTGCTCCGGCTCGGCAGGCTGAGGTCCGGGGTGCGCGGGCCCGGGTTCACCCTGATCGTTCCCTTCGTGGACCGGCTGCGCAAGGTGAACATGCAGATCGTCACGATGCCGGTGCCGGCGCAGGACGGCATCACCCGGGACAACGTCACGGTCCGGGTGGACGCTGTCATCTACTTCAAGGTGGTGGACGCCGCCGACGCCGTCGTCCAGGTCGAGGACTACCGCTTCGCGGTCTCCCAGATGGCGCAGACCTCACTGCG
>NZ_JBVHPY010000030.1:65984-73863 GCF_055567695.1 Streptomyces sp. NPDC026417 | reverse complement strand
CCCCCCCCCCCCCCCCCCCCCCCCCCCCCCCCCCCCCCCCCCCCCCCCCCCCCCCCCCCCCCCCCCCCCCCCCCCCCCCCCCCCCCCCCCCCCACGGCCGCCACCCTCCCCGCCAACGCCTCCGCTCCCCCGCCCCCCTCCGGCTGGTCCCAGGTCTTCGTCGACGACTTCACCGGCGCCGCCGGCACGGGCGTCAACACCACCAACTGGCAGTACACGACCGGCACCAGCTATCCGGGAGGTCCCGCCAACTTCGGTACCGGCGAGATCGAGACGATGACCAGCAGCACCGACAACGTCTCCCTCGACGGTTCCGGCAACCTGCGGATCACCCCGCGCCGCGACTCCTCGGGCAAGTGGACCTCCGGCCGCGTCGAGACCCGGCGCACCGACTTCCAGCCCCCGTCGGGCGGCAAGCTGCGCGTCGAGGCCCGTATCCAGATGCCGAACGTGACCGGCCCCGCCGCCAAGGGATACTGGCCCGCGTTCTGGATGCTCGGCGCGCCCTTCCGGGGCAACTACTGGAACTGGCCGGGCATCGGCGAGCTGGACATCATGGAGAACGTCCAGGGCCTCAACACCGAGTGGGCCACGATGCACTGCGGCACCTCCCCGGGCGGCCCGTGCAACGAGACCTCGGGCATCGGCGGCAACACCCCCTGTACGGGCACGACCTGCCAGGCCGGGTTCCACACCTACGCCGTGGAGTGGGACAAGTCCACGAGCGTGGAGGAGATGCGCTTCTACCTCGACGGTGTCAACTTCCACACGGTCAGGGCCAACCAGGTCGACGCCACCACATGGACGAACGCCACGAACCACGGCTACTTCATCATCCTGAACGTGGCGATGGGCGGCGGCTTCCCGGACGCGTTCGGCGGCGGGCCCGACAGCGGCACCGAACCGGGCCACCCGATGGTCGTCGACTACGTGCAGGTGTTGCAGGCCGCCGGCGGCGGTGGCGGCACCACCCCGCCCCCGTCCGGCAACCGGGACGCGTACAGCGCGATCCAGGCCGAGTCGTTCGACGGCCAGGGCGGCGTGAGCACCGAGACGACCACCGACTCCGGCGGCGGCCAGAACATCAGCGCGATCGGCAACGGCGACTGGGCCCTCTTCAAGGGCGTCAACTTCGGCTCCACGGCGGCCAAGCAGTTCTACGGACGGGTGGCCAGCGGCGCCGCGGGCGGCGTCAGCGGCCTGGTCGAGGTCCGCCTGGACAGCCGTACGAGCACGCCGGTCGGCAGCTTCGCCGTGGGCAACACCGGCGGCTGGCAGAGCTGGAAGACGGTCCCCGCGAACATCACCGGCGTCACCGGCACGCACGACGTCTATCTGACCTTCAGCAGCGGTCAGCCGGCCGACTTCGTCAACGTCAACTGGTTCGACTTCGGCCACTGACGGCGAAGCGGCACGGGCACACGGGAGGGGCGGGCCACGCGGCCCGCCCCTTCAGCGCAGCTCCAGCCGGAACTGCGCCGGGGTCAGTTCCGTGTGCTGCTGGAAGAACTTGGAGAAGTTGGCGGCGTCGGGGAAGCCGACGGCCGCGCCGACCCGGCCGATGGGCATCTCCGTGTGCGCGAGGAGCCGCTTGGCCTCCAGCGTGACCCGCTTGTCGATGAAGCCCTTGGGCGTCTCGCCGGTGGCCGCGCGCACCGCGCGGACCAGGGTCCGGCGGGAGTAACCGAGCGCGTCGGCGTAGGCGCTGACGCTGTGATTGGTGGCGAAGCCCTTCTCGACCGCGTCCCGGAACCGGGTGAAGGTGGTGTCGCTCCGCTCCTGTGCCGCCCCGGCCGAACTGGCCGCCAGATGGGCCAGTCTGAGCAGGAACGCGGTCAGCGAGTGCCGCAGCACCGAGGTGTGCAGGCTGAGCGGCAGCGTGGCGGTGTCGATGTACTCGCGCTCCAGTTGCGCGAGGGAGTGCTCCAGGGCCGCGAGCCGGGCCGCGTCGGGGCGCAGCAACGGCGGCTGGTCGTAGCGGTAGAGGCCGGTCGCCTCGACCGTGGCACGGGGCAGGAAACCCGGTTGCATGGTGAGCACGGTCCCGCGGTACCCGGTCGTACGGGAGAAGCGGTGGACCTGGCCGGGACGGATCCAGAGCAGCTCGCCCGCGGCGGCCTCGTACTCGGCGAAGTCGATCATGTGTCGGACGGGACCTTCGTGGAACAGCATCACGACGTGGAAGTCGATCCGGTGCACCCGTTCCAGGGGTGCGTCCGCGTGCCAGGTGCGGCCCGCCCCCATGGGGCCCACCTGCATGCCGACACCGGAGACGCTCAGGTCGACGGGGAAGGGGAAGGTTGTGATCCCGTCCTGCGCACGGGCGTCTCTTCGGGGTGTTCTGTCCGCCATGTCCTTCTCGTGTCGACTCGGTCCCGCACTCGCTGTCCCACTTTCACCGAAGGCTGACACAGGGGCACCTTCCCCGCCAAAAGTCAGACTTTTAAGTTTGAACACGTCCGAGCAGTTACCCCGCTCTTTCAGAGGACTTCTTGAAGATGAGCACGCAGACATTCGACGGCTTCGAATGGACCGAACTCGACCGGCGTGCCGTGGACACCGCCCGCCTCCTGGCGGCCGATGCCGTGCAGCAGGTCGGAAACGGACACCCGGGCACCGCGATGGCCCTGGCCCCGGCGGCGTACACCCTCTTTCAGAAGGTGATGCGACACGACCCCGCCGACCCGGAGTGGACGGGTCGCGACCGCTTCGTGCTCTCCCCGGGCCACACCTCGCTGACCCTCTACACGCAGCTCTTCCTGTCGGGCTACGAGCTCGGACTCGACGACCTCAAGGCGTTCCGTACGCACGGGTCCAAGACGCCCGGTCACCCGGAGTACGGCCACACCGCGGGCGTCGAGACCACCACCGGCCCGCTCGGTCAGGGCGTGGCGAACGCGGTGGGCATGGCGATGGCCGCCCGCTTCGAGCGCGGCCTGTTCGACCCCGGGGCGCCGGCGGGCGAGTCCCCCTTCGACCACACCGTCTGGGCGATCGTCTCGGACGGGGACCTCCAGGAGGGCATCTCGGCCGAGGCGTCGTCCCTGGCGGGCCACCAGAAGCTCGGCAACCTCGTCTTCGTCTACGACGACAACCACATCTCGATCGAGGGCGACACCGCGACCGCCTTCTCCGAGGACGTCCTGAAGCGGTACGAGGCCTACGGCTGGCACGTCCAGCGCGTCGAGCCCTCCGCCGACGGCGACATCGACGTGCACGCGCTGCACACGGCGCTCCGGCAGGCACAGGCCGAGACCGGGCGCCCCTCGATCATCGCGATGCGCACGATCATCGCCTGGCCCGCGCCGAACGCGCAGAACACCGAGGCCGCGCACGGCTCGGCGCTCGGCGCGGACGAGATCGCGGCCACCAAGCGCGTCCTCGGCTTCGACCCCGAGCGCACCTTCCAGGTGGAGCCGGAGGTCCTCTCCCACGCCCGCGAGGCCCTGGACCGGGGCGCCGAGGCGCACGCGGCCTGGGACAAGCAGATCGCCGAGTGGCGGCTGGCGCAGCCCGAGCGTGCCAAGCTCTTCGACCGCATCGTGGCGGGGCAGCTCCCCGAGGGCTGGGAGAGCGCGCTGCCGGTCTTCGAGGAGGGCACCTCCGTGGCCACGCGTGCCGCGTCCGGCAAGGTGCTCCAGGCCCTCGGCGGTGTCATCCCCGAGCTGTGGGGCGGCTCCGCCGACCTCGCCGGCTCGAACAACACCACCATCGACAAGAACTCCTCGTTCCTGCCGGACGGCAACCCGCTGCCCGAGGCGGACCCGTACGGCCGCACGATCCACTTCGGCATCCGCGAGCACTCCATGGCCGCGGAGATGAACGGCATCGCCCTGCACGGCAACACCCGCGTCTACGGCGGCACCTTCCTGGTGTTCTCCGACTACATGCGCAACGCCGTCCGCCTGTCGGCCCTCATGCAGCTGCCGGTGACGTACGTGTGGACGCACGACTCCATCGGCCTCGGCGAGGACGGCCCGACGCACCAGCCGGTCGAGCACCTGGCCTCGCTGCGCGCCATCCCCGGCCTGAACGTGGTCCGCCCCGCGGACGCCAACGAGACCGCGATCGCCTGGCGCGAGATCCTCCGGCGGCACGCCACCGACCCCGCTCCGCACGGTCTGGCGCTGACCCGTCAGGGCGTGCCGGTGTACGAGCCGAACGAGGACACGGCCAAGGGCGGCTACGTCCTGCGCGAGGCGTCCACCGGCACACCGGACGTCATCCTCGTCGCCACCGGCTCCGAGGTGCAGCTGGCCGTCGCCGCGCGCGAGCGGCTGGAGGCGGAGGGCGTCGGCACGCGGGTCGTGTCGATGCCGTCCGTGGAGTGGTTCGAGGAGCAGCCGGCGGAGTACCGCGAGCGTGTCCTTCCGCCCTCAGTGAAGGCCCGCGTGGCGGTCGAGGCCGGCATCGGTCTGACTTGGTACCGGTACGTGGGTGACGCAGGACGCATCGTCTCCCTGGAGCACTTCGGCGCCTCCGCCGACGCCACGACCCTGTTCGCCGAGTTCGGCTTCACCGCCGAGAACGTCGCCTCCGCCGCGCGGGAATCCCTCGCCGCAGCGCGTGGTTGATCCGATCGCAAGAAAGAAGATGATCACTGTGACCGAAGCGACCGCAGCCGCGGGAGCCCTGAAGCGCCTCTCCGACGAAGGCGTGTCCATCTGGCTGGACGACCTGTCGCGCACGCGGATCACGTCCGGCAACCTCGCCGAACTCGTCCGGGACCACCACGTGGTGGGCGTCACCACCAACCCCTCCATCTTCCAGGCCGCGATCGGCTCCGGCGAGGGGTACGAGGAGCAGCTCGCCGACCTGGCCGTGCGCGGCGTCACGGTCGAAGAGGCCGTCCGCATGATGACGACCCAGGACGTGCGTGCCGCGGCCGACGTCCTGCGGCCGGTGTACGACGCCACCGGCGGCCGGGACGGGCGGGTGTCCATCGAGGTCGACCCGCGGCTCGCGCACCGCACCGAGGCGACCGTCGCCGAGGCCAAGCAGCTGGCCTGGCTGGTCGACCGTCCGAACGTCATGATCAAGATTCCGGCGACGGAGGCGGGCCTCCCGGCGATCACCGAGGTCATCGGCCTCGGCATCAGCGTGAACGTGACGCTGATCTTCTCGCTGGAGCGCTACCGCGCCGTCATGGACGCCTATCTGGCGGGCCTGGAGAAGGCCCGGGCCGCGGGCATCGACCTGTCCGGGATCCACTCCGTCGCCTCCTTCTTCGTCTCCCGCGTCGACAGCGAGATCGACCGGCGGCTGGAGAAGGCCGGCACGGACGAGGCGCTGTCCCTCAAGGGCAGGGCGGCCCTCGCCAACGCGCGGCTCGCGTACGAGGCGTACGAGGAGGTCTTCGGCGGCGGGCGCTGGGCCGCCCTCGACAAGGCGCAGGCCAACAAGCAGCGCCCCCTGTGGGCCTCGACCGGCGTCAAGGACCCCGCGTACAAGGACACGCTGTACGTCGACGAGCTGGTCGCCCCGGGCACGGTCAACACGATGCCGGAGGCCACGCTGAGGGCGGCCGCCGACCACGGCGACATCCACGGCGACACGGTGACGGGCGGCTACGCCCGGGCACGCGCAGACCTGGCAGCCGTCGAGGGCCTCGGCATCTCCTACGACGAGGTCGTCCGGCAGCTGGAGGACGAAGGCGTCGCGAAGTTCGAGACCGCCTGGCAGGACCTCCTGGAGGCCGTGTCGACGTCGCTGCACCGCAAGGGAGTTGAAGAGGTATGAGCGGGAAGCCGACCGAGGGGACGGCGGAGCGGGAGGCCGACGTGAGCGCGCACTCCCCCGCCGAGGACGCGAAGACCGCAGCGGACGGGCAGGGTAAGGCGGCGAAGGGCACGGCGGCCAAGGCGAAGTCGGCGTCCGTTAAGGCCGGAACGAAGCCCGGTGCGCGTTCCGGAGCGAAGTCCGGTGCCGACGCCTCGGCGGAACTCGCCGAGGCGCTGGGCCTGCCGGTCGCCGAGTCCGACTGGCGCAACCCGCTGCGCGACCCCCAGGACCGCCGGCTCCCGCGGATCGCCGGCCCGTCCGGACTGGTCATCTTCGGCGTCACCGGCGACCTGTCCCGCAAGAAGCTGATGCCCGCCGTGTACGACCTCGCCAACCGCGGACTGCTGCCGCCGGGCTTCTCGCTCCTGGGGTTCGCGCGGCGCGAGTGGGAGGACCAGGACTTCGCGCAGGTGGTGCACGACTCCGTGCGCGAGCACGCCCGTACGGAGTTCCGCGAGGAGGTCTGGCAGCAGCTCGCCGAGGGCATGCGGTTCATCCCGGGCGACTTCGACGACGACACGGCCTTCAAGCAGCTGCGCGCGGCGGTCGAGGAGCTGGACTCCTCGCGCGGCACCAGCGGCAACTACGCGTTCTACCTGTCCGTGCCGCCGAAGTTCTTCCCCAAGGTCGTCCAGCAGCTCAAGAAGCACGGGCTCGCGGACGCGCCGGAGGGCTCCTGGCGGCGCGCCGTCATCGAGAAGCCGTTCGGCCACGACCTGCGGAGCGCGCGCGAGCTGAACGCGATCGTGCACGAGGTGTTCGACCCGGACCAGGTCTTCCGGATCGACCACTACCTGGGCAAGGAGACCGTCCAGAACATCCTGGCGCTGCGCTTCGCCAACCAGATGTACGAGCCGGTCTGGAACCGCAGTTACGTCGACCACGTGCAGATCACGATGGCCGAGGACATCGGCATCGGCGGCCGGGCCGGCTACTACGACGGCATCGGTTCCGCCCGTGACGTCATCCAGAACCACCTGCTCCAGCTGATGGCGCTGACCGCCATGGAGGAGCCGGCCGCCTTCGACGCCGAGTCGCTGCTCACCGAGAAGCTGAAGGTCCTCAAGGCCGTGAAGCTGCCGGAGAACCTGGGCGAGCACACCGTGCGCGGCCAGTACGCGGCGAGCTGGCAGGGCGGCGAGCGGGTGCGCGGCTATCTGCAGGAGGACGGCATCGACCCGGAGTCGACGACCGACACCTTCGCGGCCGTCAAACTGCAGGTCGACAACCGCCGTTGGGCGGGCGTCCCCTTCTACCTCAGGACCGGCAAGCGGCTGGGCCGCCGGGTGACGGAGATCGCGGTGGTCTTCCAGCGCGCCCCGCACTCCCCGTTCGACGCGACCGCCACGGAGGAACTCGGCGCGAACGCGATCGTCTTCCGCGTCCAGCTCGACGAGGGCATGACCGTGCGCTTCGGATCGAAGGTGCCGGGTACGTCGATGGAGATCCGGGACGTGTCGATGGACTTCGCCTACGGCGAGTCGTTCACCGAGTCCAGCCCGGAGGCGTACGAACGCCTGATCCTGGACGTCCTGCTCGGCGACGCCAATCTCTTCCCCCGTCACCAGGAGGTGGAAGAGTCCTGGAAGATCCTCGACCCGATCGAGGACTACTGGGAGACCCACGGCAAGCCCGCGCAGTACGCCTCGGGCACCTGGGGCCCGAAGGAAGCCGACGAGATGCTCGCACGAGACGGACGGAGCTGGCGCAGGCCATGAAGATCGACCTGACCGACACCACGGCAAGCAAGATCAACAAGGCGCTCGTGAAGGGCCGCCGGGCCATCGGCACACCCGCCGTGGGCATGGTCCTGACGATGGTCATCGTCACCGACGAGGAGAACGCCTACGACTCCATCAAGGCGGCCGAGGAGGCGTCGCGCGAGCATCCCTCACGCACCCTGGTCGTCATCAAGCGCCACGCCAGGACCCCGCGCGACCGCACCAACTCGCGCCTGGACGCCGAGGTGCGGGGGGGGGGGGGGGGGGGGGGGGGGGGGGGGGGGGTGTGGCGGGGGGGGGGGGGGGGGGGGGGGGGGGGGGGGTGGGGGGGGGGGGAGGGGGGGGGGCGCGTACGATCTCGTCTACCCATTGACTAC
>NZ_JBVHPY010000030.1:0-65974 GCF_055567695.1 Streptomyces sp. NPDC026417 | reverse complement strand
AGGAGGCGCCGCGAGAGCATCCCCCACGCACCCTGGTTCTCACCACGCGCCACGCCGGGACCCCGCGCGACCGCACCACCTCGCGCCGGGACGCCGGGGTGCGCGTCGGCGCCGACGCGGGCACCGGCGAGACGATCGTGCTGCGCATGTACGGCGAGGTGTCCGACCACGCCGACTCCGTGGTGCTGCCGCTGCTGCTCCCGGACGCGCCCGTCGTCGTCTGGTGGCCGGTGGACGCACCCGGGATCCCGGTCAAGGACCCGCTCGGCGCCCTCGCCGCACGCCGGATCACCGACATGTACGCGGTCGAGACACCACTCGCCGCACTGGAGGCCCGGGCCGCCGCGTACGCGCCGGGCGACACCGACCTGGCGTGGACCCGGCTGACCCCCTGGCGCTCGATGCTGGCCGCCGCGCTCGACCAGGCCCGGACGAAGGTGATCTCGGCCGCCGTCGAGAGCGAGGCCGAGAACCCGAGCGCCGAGCTGCTGGCCCGCTGGCTGGAGGCCCGCCTCGGCGTCTCCGTCGAGCGGGTCGTCACCGCGGGGCCCGTCGTCACCGCCGTCCGTCTGGGTACGGAGAACGGCGAGATCCGCATCGACCGCCCCGAGGGACCGCTGGCCACCCTGTCGCTGCCGGGCCAGCCCTCGCGCACCCTCGCGCTGAAGGTGCGCAGCACCTCCGAGCTGATCGCCGAGGAGCTGCGCCGCCTAGACGCGGACGAGATGTACGCCGTCGCCCTGCGGGGCGAGGCGACCAAGGAGACTCCCACCGATGTCTGACACCCCCAAGCTCACGCACCGCCCGGAGTGGACGGCGCTGGAGGACCACCGCGCCCAGGAGATGCTGCACCCGCAGCTGCGTGAGCTGTTCGCCGCCGATCCCGGCCGCGCGGAGCGCTACACCGTGCGCGTCGGCGATCTGCGCATCGACTACTCCAAGCACCTGATCACCGACGAGACCCTGGCCCTGCTCCAGGAACTGGCCTCGGCCACCGACGTGTTCGGGCTGCGGGACGCCATGTTCCGCGGCGAGAAGATCAATGTCACCGAGGACCGTGCCGTGCTGCACACGGCGCTGCGGGCCCCGCGCGACGCGGTGGTCGAGGTGGACGGCGAGAACGTCGTCCCGGCCGTGCACGCCGTGCTGGACCGGATGGCCGACTTCGCCGGGCGCGTCCGCTCCGGCGAGTGGACCGGCCACACCGGCCGGCGCATCAGGAACATCGTCAACATCGGCATCGGCGGCTCGGACCTGGGGCCGGCGATGGCGTTCGAGGCGCTGGCGGCGTTCACGGACCGTTCGCTCACCGTCCGGTTCGTGTCGAACGTGGACGGCGCCGACCTGCACGAGGCCGTCCACGGCCTGGACCCGGCCGAGACGCTGTTCATCGTCGCGTCCAAGACCTTCACCACCATCGAGACGATCACCAACGCCACCTCGGCGCGGACCTGGCTGCTCGCCGGACTCGACGGCGAGGAGAAGGCGGTCGCCCGGCACTTCGTGGCGCTGTCGACCAACGCCGGGAAGGTCGCCGACTTCGGCATCGACACGGCGAACATGTTCGAGTTCTGGGACTGGGTCGGCGGCCGCTACTCGTTCGACTCCGCGATCGGCCTCTCGCTGATGATCGCCATCGGCCCGGACCGCTTCCGGGAGATGCTCGACGGGTTCAGGATCGTCGACGAGCACTTCCGCACCGCGCCCGCCGAGTCCAACGCACCTTTGCTGCTCGGCCTGTTGGGCATCTGGTACGGCAACTTCTTCGACGCCCAGTCGCACGCCGTCCTGCCGTACTCGCACTACCTCTCCAAGTTCACCGCGTATCTGCAGCAGCTGGACATGGAGTCCAACGGCAAGTCGGTCGACCGCGAAGGCCGGCCCGTCGAGTGGCAGACCGGCCCCGTCGTCTGGGGCACGCCCGGCACCAACGGCCAGCACGCGTACTACCAGTTGCTCCACCAGGGCACCAGGGTGATCCCGGCCGACCTGATCGGCTTCGTCAACCCGGTCGACGAGCTGAGCGACGGGCTGAAGGCCCAGCACGACCTGTTGATGGCCAACCTGTTCGCGCAGGGCCAGGCCCTCGCCTTCGGCAAGACCGGCGAGGAGGTGCGCGCCGAGGGGGTGCCCGAGGAGCAGGTCCCGCACCGCACGTTCCGCGGCAACCACCCCACGACGACGATCCTCGCGGGCGAGCTGACCCCGTCGGTCCTCGGCCAGCTGATCGCCCTCTACGAGCACAAGGTGTTCGTCCAGGGCGCGGTCTGGAACATCGACTCCTTCGACCAGTGGGGCGTCGAGCTCGGCAAGGTCCTCGCCAAGCGCGTCGAACCCGCACTCACCGAAGGGGCCGACGTTCCCGGCCTCGACCCCTCCACCGCTGCCCTCGTGGCCGCCTACCGCTCCCTCCGGAAGAAGTGAACTGACATGACCACGATGCAGCTCGGACTCATAGGCCTCGGCAGGATGGGCGGCAACATGCGCGAGCGGATACGCCGCGCGGGCCACACCGTCATCGGATACGACCGCAACGCCGACCTCGCCGACGTGCACAGCCTCGGCGAACTCGTCGAGAAGCTCGAAGCCCCCCGCGTGGTGTGGGTGATGGTGCCCGCGGGCGGCCCCACCCAGTCCGTCGTCGACGAGCTCGGCGATCTGCTGGAGCCGGGCGACACGATCGTGGACGGCGGCAACTCCCGCTGGACCGACGACGAGAAGCACGCCGCCGAACTGGCCGCGAAGGGCATCGGCTTCGTCGACGCGGGCGTCTCCGGCGGTGTCTGGGGACTGGAGAACGGCTACGCCCTGATGGTCGGCGGCGACCCGGAGAACGTGGCGAAGGTGCAGCCGGTCTTCGACGCGCTCAAGCCGGAGGGCGACTTCGGCTTCGTGCACGCCGGCAAGGTCGGTGCCGGCCACTTCTCCAAGATGGTCCACAACGGCATCGAGTACGCGATGATGCAGGCCTACGCCGAGGGCTGGGAGCTGCTGGAGAAGGTCGACTCCGTCACCGACGTGCGCGAGGTCTTCCGTTCCTGGCAGGAGGGCACGGTCATCCGCTCCTGGCTGCTGGACCTCGCGGTCAACGCCCTGGACGAGGACGAGCACCTGAACAAGCTGCGCGGTTACGCCGAGGACTCCGGCGAGGGCCGCTGGACGGTCGAGGCGGCCATCGACAACGCGGTCCCGCTGCCGGCGATCACCGCGTCGCTGTTCGCCCGCTTCGCCTCCCGGCAGGACGACTCGCCGCAGATGAAGATGATCGCCGCGCTGCGCAACCAGTTCGGCGGGCACGCCGTCGAGTCGGCGAAGTAGACGTCATGGGCGACCTCCTGCTGGTCCGTCACGGCGAGACCGAGTGGAGCGTGTCGGGACAGCACACCAGCTGGACCGACCTGCCCCTGACCCGGCGCGGCGAGGAACAGGCCACGTCCCTCGCCCCGCTGCTCGCGGGCCGCACCTACGCCCTCGCGCTGACCAGCCCGCTGGGCCGCGCGATCCGCACGGCGGACCTCGCGGGACTGTCCGGGGCCGTCCCGGACCCCGATCTGCGGGAGTGGGACTACGGCGCGTACGAAGGCGTCACGACCGTCGAGATCCACCGGACCCGGCCGGACTGGTTCCTGTGGAACGACGGAGTGCCGCCCGGGCCGGACGGTCACCCCGGGGAGTCCCCGGCGCAGGTGGGCCGGCGCGCCGACCGCGTGCTGGCCAGGGTGGCTCCGGCGCTCGACGGCGGTGACGTGGTCCTCGTGGCGCACGCCCACTTCCTGCGCGTGCTGACCGCCCGCTACCTGGGCCTCTCCGCGGCGGACGGACGGCTCTTCCAGCTCGCGACGGGCACGGTCAGCCGGCTCTCCACCGAGCACGAGCGCCCGGTGATCGCCGCCTGGAACACCTCAGGAACTTCTGTGCCGGTCCACTAGTTCAAACGGTGTTGCAGATCATCGAAGAGGCCGCCGGTCCGCCCGTCCGGGCGGACCGGGCCTCGACAACGTAGGGAGTTCTCATGGCCCTGTGGGACCGCATCAAAGAGTCCGCGTCGACGATGCAGACCCAGCTCGTGGCGAAGAAGAACGACCTGACGAGCGGCGCCTTCCGCGACGCGAGCATGGCGATGTGCGCGCTCGTCGCCGCGGCCGACGGATCGATCGACCCCACCGAGCGCCGCCGCGTCGCGCAGCTGATCGCCACGAACGAGGTGCTGCAGAACTTCGACTCCGCCGACCTCCAGCGGCGTTTCGACGCCAACCTGACCAAGCTGACCGCAGACTTCGCCCTCGGCAAGGTCGGGGTCCTGCAGGAGATCGCCAAGGCGAAGAAGAAGCCCGCGGAGGCGCGGGCCGTCATCCAGATCGGCATCGTCATCGGCGGCGCCGACGGCGACTTCGACAAGGACGAGCAGGCGATCGTGCGCGAGGCCTGCTTCGCGCTGGACCTGGCGCCGCACGAGTTCGACCTCTAGAACAGGTCCGGCGGAACCTGTCCGGCCCCCCGGGCGAGTCCGGCCCGGGCCGTCGCGTCCGCGGAGCCCCCCTCACCGTCCCCGGTGCGGTGGGCCGCGGAGGAGGCGGTCCGGGCCTTCGCGCGAACGGGGTGGCGGGTCAGCGGACGGGACGCGCGACGTGCTGCGCGGCCAGCCGTACCGGGGCGTTCACCGCTCCGTAGCCCCGGTGGCCGCCGTCGCGCTGGACGAGTTCGAAGAAGACGCGGCCGACGGTCTCGGTGTAGCAGTGGCGGAACTCGCCGTCCGCGTCACGGTCGTAGAGGATGCCGAGTTCGCGGTACGTCCGCAGTTCACCGACGGCGAACTCGTACCGGGCGGCCAGGTCGTCGTAGTAGTTCGCCGGCATCGGCAGCAGCCGGCCGCCGGCGGCCCGGAAGCGGCGTGCGGCGGCCACCACGTCCGCCGTGGCCAGCGCGATGTGCTGGGCCCGGGCGCCGTCGTCGGTGGGGGCGGGGCCGACTCCCAGGGCGATGCGGACGCTGCCGTCGGCGTTGGCGACGGCGCGGCTGCGGTGCAGGCCGTACGGGTCGGCGACGTCGACGCTCTCCTGTGCGGCGAGGCCCAGCACGCTGCGGTGGAAGAGGGCCGCCTCGTCGAACTGGTGCCAGGGCTGGGTGAGGGCCAGATGGTCGATGCGGTCCACGTCCCCCGGCCCCGGGGCGGCGGGGTCGCCGTGCTGCGCCAACGGCTCGAAGTCCCGCGTCCAGTCGGGGAGTTGATTCCTTCCCGTGGCACAGAAGAACAGCTCCGTGCCGTCGGGCGCGGACACCGCGTCGAGCGGGGCGTCCTCGGGGGCTCGGCGCCGGGGCAGGACCGGCGCGAGGAGTGCCTCGGCACGGCGGGTCGCGCCGGCGGGGTCGGGCGATTCGAGACCGATGGCGGCCAGCGCGGTGCCGTCCCGGCGGACGGCCGGTCCGGTGTTGAGGAGGATGCGGGCCTCGCCCTGCTGCCACAGGTCGACCGGCTTGCTGCGGTGCCGGGCGGTGCGGGTGAAGCCGAGGGCGACGAGGACCGCGGAGAGCGGCTCGGCGTCGGGGGTGACGAGTTCGGCGAAGGCCACGCCGGTGGGGACCACGGGAGCGGGCGGGGCGGCGAGTCCGGTCGCCTCCTGGAGGACGAGCAGGGACCGCCGGGCGTCCACGGCGGTCGGCCCCGCCTCCGCCTGCCGGAAGACGTCGTTGAACACCTCCAGGGACAGCGGTCCCCGGTATCCGGCGCGCACGACGTGTCCGAGCAGTCCGGCGAGGTCGAACCCGCCCTGTCCGGGGAAACAGCGGAAGTGGCGACTCCACTGCAGGACGTCCATGGCCATCAGGGGCGCGTCGGCCAGTTGCAGGAAGAAGATCTTCTCGCCGGGGATGTCCTCGATGCCCTTCGGGTCGGACCCGCGCGCGAGGATGTGGAAACTGTCCAGGCAGGTGCCGAGCGCGGGATGGCCGGCGGCCTCGACGATGCTCCACGCGTGGTCGTAGGTGTTCACATGGCGGCCCCACGCGAGCGCCTCGTAGGCCACGCGGATGCCGAAGTCCTGGGCCAGGTCCGCGAGTCGGCCGAGCTGCTCGGCGGCGAGCGCGTCGTCGTCGACGGCGAGCGGCGAGACGCTGGAGCAGACCAGAACCGTCTCGGCGCCCAGCCGGCCCATCAGCTCGAACTTGTGCCGCGCCCGGCGCAGATTGCGGTCGAAGGTGTCACCCGGCACCGCCTCGATGTCGCGCATCGGCTGGTACAGGTCGATGCTCAGCCCGAGGTCGGCCGTGCGGGCGCGGATCTCCTCGGGGGTCAGCGGGCTCGCGAGCAGGTCGTTCTCGAAGATCTCGACCCCGTCGAAGCCGGCCCGGGCCGCGGCCGTGAGCTTCTCGGTCAGGGACCCGCTGAGCGAGACGGTGGCGATGGACGTACGCACGGGATGCTCCTTCGTCGCGACTGGGCTTGGGGGCTGTACGGCAGTGGCTCACTGGGGGGTTCGGCGCTGCACGGCGGTGGCTCCGGGAGGCCCGGGCGCAGTACGGCGCTGGCTCCGGGGGATCCTCGCGCCTGAGCGGCGGTGACTCCGTGGGGATCCTCGGGTCCTGCGGCGGTGCGCTGTGCTCGTTCGTTCAGCCGCGCGCGCCCGCGGCGCCCGCCAGTGCGGTGATGTCGGACAGCATGCGCGCGGTGTCGGGTTCCCGGCCGGTGAAGAGGCGGAACGCGTCCGCCGCCTGGAAGGCGGCCATGCCGCCCCCGTCGAGGGTCGGACAGCCGAGCGCCCGGGCGGTGCGCACCAGTTCGGTGTCCAGCGGCCGGTAGACCACCTCGGCGACCCACAGCTCCGGGCGGAGCAGCCCGGCCGGAAAGGGCAGGCCGGGATGCGCGGCCATCCCCGTGGGCGTGGCGTGCACGACGCCGTCGGCCCGGGACAGCAGCGCGGCCAGCGCGTCCGGCGCCGCGGCCACCGCACGCCCGCCGCCGAAGTGCGCGTTCAGTGCGGCGGCGAGCCCGGCGGCACGGTCGGCCAGCGCGTCGACGACGGTCACCCGGCCCCCGCCGAGGGTGAGCAGGGCATGGGCGACGGCCGCGCCCGCGCCTCCCGCGCCCAGTTGCACGATCCGTTCCAACGGGGCGTCGGGCAGCCCCCGCGCGAAGGAGGCGGCGAAGCCGGTGACGTCCGTGTTGTGGCCGACCGCGCGGCCGTTCTCGAAGACGACGGTGTTGACGGCGCCGAGCGCCTCGGCCTGCGGGGCGAGCGCGTCGAGGTGGCCGATGACGAGCTGCTTGCAGGGGTGTGTGATGTTCAGCCCGTCGAAGCCCAGGTCGCGGGCGGACCGCAGCAGGTCGCCGACGCTCTCGGGACCGACGCCGAGGGCGTCGAGGTCGATGAGCCGGTAGAGGTAGCGCAGTCCCTGCCGGCCGGCCTCCCGCTCGTGCAGCGCGGGGCTGAGCGAGGGCCCGATGCCGGAGCCGATGAGGCCGACGAGATACGAGTCCTGGGTCACGGCGGCCTCCGGAGCGACAGCTAATGTACGAACTAGTACGTTAGTAATAGCAGGATCACCGCCCTATCGGAACCCCTCCCCGAAACCGACCATCGCGCCGGCGCCGTCGGCCCCGGCTCGCCGGTCTCTCGGTCGCCCGAGCGTTCAGGCACCCGGCAACGGACCCCGCACGACGGCGCCCCCACCCGCGAACCCCGCGTCCGGACCCGCGACTTCCGGGCCGGGGCCTGCTTCTACAATCGCGAGCACAGGCCCTCCGCCCGAAGGAACCCGATGACCAGCGTCGAAGAACCGGCACGACCCAACGGCCGCATTCGCGACGCCGCCCGCACCAGGGCCGAGATCCTCGACGTCGCCACCCAGGAGTTCGCGCGCGCCGGGTACACCGGCGCCCGCGTGGACGAGATCGCCGCCCGCACCCGCACCACGAAGCGGATGATCTACTACTACTTCGGCGGCAAGGAACAGCTGTTCACCGCGGTCCTGGAGCGGGCCTACTCGGTGATCCGGCAGGCCGAGCAGGAGCTGGACGTCGAGCATCTGGACCCGGTCGCGGCCATCCGCCGGCTCGCCGAGGTCACCTTCGACCACCACGAGAAGCACCCCGACTTCATCCGCCTCGTGAGCATCGAGAACATCCACGGCGCGGAGCACATCGCCGCGTCCGAGGAACTGGGCAGGATCGGCTCCCCCGCCCTGGACGTGATCCGTCGCATCCTGGAGACGGGCCGCAGTTCGGGCCTCTTCACGGCCGACGTCGACGCGGTCGACCTGCACGCGATGATCAGCGCGTTCTGCTTCTTCCGGGTCGCCAACCGGCACACGTTCGGCGCGCTCTTCGGGCGCGACCTGGTCGCCGCGGACCAGCGGGAGCACTACCGCACCATGCTCGGCGACATGGTCATCGCCTACCTGACCGCGGACCGTTCCGAGGGCTGAGCGCAACCGGCCGGCCGAAGGTGCCGGCCGAGCGTGTCCACCCGCCGCACGTCGGGCCTGGTCAGCGGCCTTGCGACCGGTCGGCGGCGCGGACCGTGCGGGCCGGAACCTCGGCGCGACCTCTTGACAGGGAAGAAACGCGGGCGGAACATCCGTAGCCAATCCGCTATTAACTATCCAGTGGGTTAATTAGCCGGTCGCGTCCGGCTCCGCCGACCCGTACACCCCCAGGGTCCCGGCACCTCTCCCCTCCGTCACTCCCGTCCCCGGAGTTCCCTCGAAGGAGCACGCCGTGTCCGTCCCCGCCGCACCGCTCGACGCACCTCCCGGCCAGCCCCGCAAGGCCGCCATGGCCGCCTGGATCGGCAGCGCGCTGGAGTACTACGACTTCTTCATCTACGGCAGCGCCGCCGCGCTGATCTTCCCGAAGGTCTTCTTCGACGAGTCGGACCCGGCCACCGCGACGCTGCTCTCGCTGGCCACGTTCGGGGTCGCCTACGCCGCCCGCCCGGTCGGGGCCCTCTTCCTCGGGCACTTCGGCGACCGCGTCGGGCGCAAGAAGATCATGGTCTTCACGCTGATACTGATGGGCGTCTCGACGTTCCTCATCGGTTGTCTGCCCACCCGGGCCCACGTAGGCACGCTCGCACCGGTACTGCTCGTGCTGTGCCGGGTGCTCCAGGGCATCTCCGCCGCCGGGGAGCAGGCCAGCGCGAACTCCATGTCCCTGGAGCACGCGCCGGACCGCCGCCGCGGCTTCTTCACGAGTTTCACGCTCAGCGGCACCCAGGGCGGCCAGCTCCTGGCGACCCTGGTCTTCCTGCCGGTCGCCGCGCTTCCCGAGGACCAGCTGCTGTCGTGGGGATGGCGCGTCCCGTTCTGGCTGAGCGTGGTGGTCGCCGTGGTCGGGTTCGTCATCCGGCGCACGCTGGAGGAGACGCCGGCCTTCACACAGCAGGCCTCCAGCGAGGGAGTGGTCCGGCTGCCGCTCGCCGTGCTGCTGCGCGACCACCGCGCGGACGTGCTCCGGGTCGTCGCGGGTGCCGTCATCGCCTCGGTCAGCACGATCTTCACGGTGTGGGCGCTGGCCTACGCGACGAGCGACTCGGTCGGCATGTCCCGCTCGTCGATGCTCTGGGTGGGCGCGCTCGCCAACGTCGCCGCGCTGGGCGCCATCCCGCTGTGGGCCATGCTCTCCGACCGCATCGGCCGCCGCCCGGTCTTCCTGGTGGGCGCCGTCGGCAGCGCGGTGACGATGTTCCTCTACCTGTGGGCCGTCTCCACCGGCTCCTACCCGCTGGTCCTCGTGCTGGGCATCGTCGCCTTCGGCGTCGTCTACAGCGCGGCGAACGGTGTCTGGCCCGCCTTCTACGGCGAGATGTTCTCCACCCGTGTGCGGTTGTCCGGCATGGCCATCGGCACGCAGATCGGCTTCGCCGTGGCCGGGTTCGCCGTCACGTTCGCCGCGCAGATCGCCGGCCCGAACGGGGACGACTGGTCGGCCGTCGCCCTGTTCACCGCGGCGCTCTGCGTCCCGCCGGTCATCGCCGCCGTCACGGCCCGCGAGACGCACCGCGTGCCGACCGAAGAACTCGGCGTACGGGTCCCGAACGAGGCCTCGCAGCCCGCACCCGTCTCCGCCTGAATCCCACCGGGGCCGCCCAAGTCCCGCCGCCGGAAGGGTCGTTCGAGGCCCTGCCCCCCTCCGGCCCGCCCAAGTCCACTGCCGTGGAGCACAGTTCCGCACCCGGCGTCCGGCCGTCCGGGAGCCCGGCCCGACGAGCCGCCCCAGGGGTCCCCACAGGCCGCGGCGCCGGGTCACGGGACGATCAAGGCACGTGGACGGGCGGACACCGCCCGCCGGGCGCCGTAGAGTTCACCTTCGCGCACACCGGCCGGATTCAGGGACGGCCGGTGTGCGCGGAGCGCCCCCGGTGACGGCCGTGCCTCGGAGCGCCTTGACGGCGCGTGTCTCCCGCGCGGGGACCGGCATCCTGGCGCGCACGGCGTCCAGGTACTCGCCGATGGCGTCCCGGTTGCGAATCAGGCAGTCGATGCGCTCGGTCATCCGGTCGCGTTCGCCCTCCAGGGTGGAGAGCATTTCCGGCGTCGCGTCCGGGAAGTGGATGACGCGCGGCTTGTCGAGACACGGAAGGATCTGCTTGATGATCCGGGTCGGGAGCCCGGCGTCCAGCAGGCCGCGGATCTGCAGGACCCGGTCGGCACACGACTCGTCGTAGGAGCGGTATCCGTTCGCACACCGAGCGGCGACAATGAGGCCCTGCTCCTCGTAGTAGCGCAGCAACCGCCGCGGGGTGCCGGTGCGTTCCGACAGCTCTCCGATGCGCATGTGACCGCCCTCACACCATCTCGCGTTGACCTTCACACCAATGTGAGGGTTCGAGCATACGCGGCATGCACAGCGAACTGACGCCAACAGACCACGCCGGCACGGGAGTCGGGACCGGAAGGCTGCCCCGGTCCGCGCTGCTCGCGCTGGCCACCTCCGTCTTCGTCACCAGCCTCACCGAAACCCTGCCGGCGGGCCTCCTGCCCTCGATGAGCGGGGATCTCGGCGTGAGCCAGTCCGCGATGGGGCAGTCGGTGACGATCTACGCGGCCGGTACCGCGCTCACGGCGATCCCGCTGTCCGCGGCCACGGCTCGATGGCGGCGCAAGCGGCTGCTCCTCACCGCCATGACGGGGTTCGCCGTCGCCAACACGGTCACGGCGGCCTCGACGTCCTACGCCCTGACGATGGCCGCGCGGTTCGTCGCGGGTGTCGCCGCCGGTCTCGCCTGGGCCCTGCTCGCCGGTTACGCCCGCCGACTGGCGCCCGTCCCGCTGCGGGGCCGGGCGGTCGCCCTCGTCATGACGGGCATCCCGGTCGCCCTGTCGCTGGGCGTTCCCGCGGGCACCTTCCTCGGTGAAGCGGTGGACTGGCGGGTGACGTTCTTCCTCATGACGGCCCTCGCCGTCGCCCTGCTCGGCTGGATCGCCGCGGCGGTCCCCGACCGGCCGGGGCAGCCGAGTGCGCAGGGGCCGGCCCTGCGCCGGACCCTCGCGGTGCCGGGTGTGACTCCCGTCCTGTCCGTCACCCTGGTCTTCGTCCTGGCCCACACGGTCCTGTACACCTACATCGCCGGCTATCTGGACCATCTCGGCATGGGCGGCTCGACCGACCTGGTCCTGCTGGTCTTCGGTGCCGGGTCCCTCGCGGGCATCTGGGGCGTGGGCATGTGCATCGACCGCGGGCTGCGCGGCCCGATGATCGCGAGCACCCTGCTCGTGGCCGTCGCGGCGGCCGTCCTCGCCGTCATCGCCGACAGCTCCGTCCTCGCCCTCGTCGCCGTCGCCCTGTGGGGGCTCGGCTGGGGCGGCGTGCCCACGCTGCTCCAGACCGCGGCGGCCGACGCGGGCGGCGAGGCGGCCGACGCCGCGCAGGCGGTGCTGGTGACGCTGTGGAACGCGGCCATGGCCGGCGGCGGCGTGGCCGGCGGGCTCCTCCTCGACGCCTTCGGGCCTGTCGCCCTCCCGTGGAGCGTCCTCGCCCTGATGCTCCCGGTGCTGGCCGTCGTGGTCGCCGCGCGCGCTCACGGATTCCCCGCGCGGCGCTCCCCCTGACGGACCGAGTGGCCGTCACGGGCCTCAACCGGACAGCGGATCACGGGAGTTCACGCAAAACCCTTGCGCAATGGTCAAGAGTCATTGACCATTGAGGGCATGCCAACCGACGACCTCCCCGAGACGTTTCACGTCACCACCGACGACCAGCTGCGCGCCGTCTCCAATCTCACGCGCCACCGGATCATGGCCATGCTCCGCTTCGAGCCCGCGACGATCACGCAGATCGCCGAGCGGGTGGGCCTCGCGAAGGGGAGTTCGAGCTATCACGTACGACTGCTGGAGCGGGCCGGCCTGGTGAAGGTGGTGCGGACGCGGAAGGTGCGGGGCGTCCACGAGCGGTACTACGCGATGGCCGCGCGGTCCATCACGCTGCCGGATCCGGGCGAAGGAGGGCCGGACGTGCTGATGCGCCACGCGGTGGCGGACCTGGAGGCGTCGGCGGCGGACGGCGAGCGGCACGTACGGATGGCGCATCTGCGGCTCACCGACGAGCAGTTCGCGCAACTGGGGGCGCGGCTGCAGGCACTGGCGGACGAGTACCGGGAGCTCTCCGACCCCTCGCTGCCGGACACCTCGCTCGTCTTCGCCCTGTTCCACCCGGCACCGCGTCGGCAGACCGAAGGAGACGCCAAGTGAAGGCAGAGATGCGCAAGTTGCCGACCGGGTTCGGACGGCTGTGGACCGCGCAGACGATCTCCTCGTTCGGTGACGGAGTGACGCATGCCGCGCTGCCGCTCCTCGCGCTGACGCTGACGCGCGATCCGATGGCGCTCGCCGCCGTCGCGGCCGCCGGGACGCTGCCGTGGCTGCTCTTCGGGGTGCTCGGCGGTGCGCTGGTGGACCGCTGGGACCGCCGCCGCACGATGTGGGTCGCGGACACGGCACGCGCGGTGCTGCTGGCGCTACCGGCGGTGGCAGCCGTGCTTGACGTGCTGAGCATTCCCCTGCTCACGGCCGTCGCCTTCCTGCTCGGCCTCGGCGGACTCTTCTTCGACACCGCCGCCACGGCCTACCTGCCCGACCTGCTCCACCGCGACCCCGCACTCCTGGAGCGCGCCAACTCCCGCCTGCGCGGCGCCCAGACCGCGATGTCCGGCTTCGCGGGGCCGCCCGCGGGCAGCGCCCTGCTCGCGCTCGGACGGGCGGTTCCGCTGCTCACGGACGCGGTGTCGTTCCTGCTCTCCGCACTGCTCGTACGGACGCTGCCCGCCATGCCCCGGCCCGTGCCGGAGGTCCGCGAGTCGCTGCTCAAGCAGGCGCGGGCCGGGGCCTCATACGTCTTCCGGGACCGGGTGCTGCTCGGGCTCGCGCTCCGCCCGGCGGTCGGCAACATCTCCTTCCTCGCCGTGGAGACCGTCCTCGCCCTCTTCGCGCACGACCGCCTCGGCATCGACACCTACGGCTTCGGTCTGCTCCTCACGGCGGAGGCCACCGGGGGCCTGCTCGGCGCGGCCATCGCCTCCCGGCTGGGCCGGCACCTCGGCACCGGCACCGCACTGACCACCACGGCCGCCGTCGAGGGGCTGGCCATCCTGGGTCTGGCCGCTGCCCCGAACCCGTACGCGGCCGGGCTGGCGCTCGCCGTCTGCGGCGCCGGCATGGGCGCCACGATGGTGCTGGCGCCCTCCCTCCGGCAGGCGATCGTCCCCGCCCACCTCATGGGCCGGGTCGCCTCCACCTCCCGCATGCTGGCCATGTGCGCCGCCCCCGTCGGAGCCTTCCTCGGCGGCTGGCTGGCCACCACCTACGACATCCGCACCCCGCTCTTCGCGGCCGCCGCCCTCCTGCTGGCGATGACGGCCGTCACGGCATCCATGACCAGCAACCGCCGGGTCGAAGCGGCACTGCGTGCCGCCGCCCCGGCCGACCGCCCGGATCACCCGGCACCCGAGGATCCCGCCCGGGAAAGCGCACCCGACCCGGTGTGACGCCCGGCCGCGAAGACGGCGCGACGGGTCGGGCGGGAAGCCCCCGCGGGGCGCGACGACCGGCCGGAGCGGCCGGGCGCGCCGACCGACCCGGCCCCTCCTCCCCCTCGGAGGCAAGCAGGTCACGGACTTGACGCCCCGCCCGCACTCACCGACCCCGGTCGACGGCGCCGTCCAGCAGGGGGCCGAGTTCGCGGACGACGGTCGTCAGCGCGCGGACGTCCCGTTCGGCTCTGGCGATCAGGAGAGCCCCCTCCAGGGCGCTGATCATGAGCGTGGCGAGCGGTTCGGCGCGGCCGGCCGGGACGCCCATGTCCGTCAGCGCCTCGGCGACCGGACGGTTCCAGCAGGCGAACGCGGCGGCCGCCGCGGCCCGGGTGGACTCGGTCGCCTCCGCACAGTCCGCCGTCGCGGCGGCGACGGGACAGCCCGCGTCGAAGCCGGAGGACGCGTACTCGTCGGTCCACTGCCGCACCATCTCGGCGAACAGGCCGCTCGGTGCCGGTTCGTCGAGTGCGGCCAGAAAGCGGGCGACGCGCCGGTTCGCGTAACGGCCGGCCCACTCCACCGCCTCGTTGACCAACTGCTCCTTGCCGCCCGGGAAGTAGTGCTGGAGCGACCCGCGGGGTGCCCCCGCGTGCACCGCGACCTCCCGCATCCCCGTCGCGGTGACCCCCTGGCGCCGAATCAGCTGGGCCGCGCTGAAGACCATCCGCTCCCGCGGCCCCCGCCCGGAATCCGCCATGTCCGACCTCCCGCCGTCCCCGCACCGTCGCCCGCCGGGGGCGTCCCGCGATGTGTGGTCCCCGACCGGAGGGAGTCCGCTGCGAGCGGCCCGCCCGGACGGTCCGCCCTCCACTATGACAGGCGTCATGGCGCGGGCTACTATGACAGCCGTCATAACCAGCGAACGGCGGCGGCTTCACGGGTGCGCCGGCCAGAGACGGCGGTGCGTCGTGCAGGTGGGCTTCCTGGGTCTCGGAGTGATGGGGCAGCCGATGGCGCTGAACCTGGCCCGGGCCGGTACTCCCCTGATCGTCTGGAACCGCACCGCCGCGAGGGCCGAACCCTTGCGCGCGGCGGGCGCGGAGGTCGCCGGAACCCCGGCCGCGGTCCTGGCGCGTGCGGACGTCACGTTCCTGATGCTGGCCGACGAGAACGCCACCGACGCCGTCCTGGGCCGCGGCACCCCGGACTTCGCCGCCCGGGTCGCCGGGCGCACCCTCGTGCACATGGGCACGACGTCACCGGAGTACTCGCGCGGCCTCGGGGCCGACGTCCGGGCGGCGGGCGGACGGTACGCGGAGGCGCCGGTGTCCGGGTCCCGGGTGCCCGCGCAGGACGGCCGGCTCGTGGCGATGCTGGCCGGGGAGGACCCGGTCGTGGCGACCGTGCGCCCCCTGCTCGAACCGATGTGCCACGAGACGTTCGACTGCGGTCCGGTCCCGAACGCGCTGCTGATGAAGCTCTCGGTGAACCTCTTCCTCATCACGCTGGTGACCGGCCTCGGCGAGGCCTTCCACTTCGCCGACCGCCAGGGCCTGGACCGCGGGCTGTTCCTCGACGTACTGGACGCCGGGCCGATGGCCAGCGGGGTCTCCCGGATGAAGGCACCCAAGCTGCTGAGCGGGGATTTCAGCGTGCAGGCCGCCGTCCAGGACGTGCTGAAGAACAACCGGCTCATCGCCCGGGCCGCCCGGCAGGCGGGGCTCGCCTCGCCCCTTCTCGACGCCTGCCACGCCCTGTTCGGCGAAACCGTCGCACTCGGGCACGGCGGGGCGGACATGATCGCCGTCCTGCGCGCCATCGAGGCCCGGACCGCCACCCTCGGGGCCGGGGCCGGACACGAGGCCGAAGCACGGACGGGTGCCGGGGCCGGGTACGACGCCGAACCCCGGCCGGGGGCCGAACCCCGGACCGACGGTGCCGGCGGGGCCCCCGCGGAGCGCCGGGAGTCCTTCTCCGCCGACGCCTCAGCGCCCGCGCGGGATGCCGTACGCGCGCTCCACGCGGAGCCGTAGGACGAGGCGGCGGTCCCGGACCATGGCGGCGCGGTAGTCGTCCCAGTCCGGATGCTCGCCCTGCACGTCCCGGTAGAGCCGCACGAGCTCCTCGACCGTCTCGTCGTGCGGATCCCGGGCGACCGGTGTGAGGTCGGCCGTGCCCTCGGCGACGGTGTACGCCCACCGGTCGTCACTGGTCACGTGGTACGAAGCCCGGGGGTCCCGGCGCAGGTTGCGGGTCTTGGCCCGGTCGTCGGTGAGGGAGACCCGGACGGTGCGCTCCTCCGGGTAGTAGGCGTGGTTGACGTTCGACAACTGGGGCCTGCCGTCCCGCTTGAGGGTGACCAGCACGCCGCCGTCGTGCTCGGAGAGCAGTGCGAGCAGGGCCTCCTGCGCCCGCTCCTCCCCGGCGGGCCGCGCGGTGTTCGCCTCGTCGACGTCGTTCGCGTCGTTCGTGTCGTGCGCCTCGTGAGTCATGCCCTGGGCAACGCTTTCCGCCGCTCGGAGCATTCCGGGCGGCAGCCGAGCACCAGCGATTCCCGCCATCGCGTAGACACTGTCTACCCGGCCTGGTAGACAGTGTCTATGGATGCACCGGAACCAGGGCTGCGGGCCCGTCTGATCCAGGTCGGCGTCGATCTGGTCACCACCGAAGGGGCGCAGGCACTGTCCCTGCGCGAGATCGCCCGGCGCGCGGGCGTCTCCCACGGCGCCCCGCGCCGCTACTTCCCGACCCATCTGTCCCTGCTGTCGGCCATCGCCCGCCACGGCTTCGAGGACCTCGGGGCCCGTGCCGTGCGGGCGGACGACACCGGTGCCGCCCCGCGCACCCGCCTCACCGGGTTCGGGCACGTCTACCTGGACTTCGCGCTCACCCAGCCCGGGATGTACGCGCTGATGTTCCGTCACGACCTGTTGCGCAGCGACGAGTTGCGGCTCCGCGACACGAGCCTGCCGCTCTTCGGTGTGCTGGTCGACCTGGTCGGGCAGGCCCGTCCCGGGGCCGACGCCCGGCTGGTCGCCGGCGCACTGTGGGCGAACCTGCACGGCATCGCTCAGCTGTGGACTTGGGGAAGTCTCCAACTCGCATCGGGAGCCGAGGACTTCGAGCCCCTGCTGCGTACGGCGCTGGACGCGCACCTGGGGGCGGAGGCCCGATGACACCGCATCGCCTGCTCACCCTCACGAGCAGCGTCGCCGGCGCCGCGATCGTCGCCCTGGACGGGACCGTGCTGACCGTCGCGCAGCCCACGCTCCGCCGTGACCTGCACGCCTCCTTCGCCCAGGTGCAGTGGACGAGCACCGGCTATCTCATCGCGGTGGCCGGCCTGCTGGTGTTCTCCGGGCGGCTCGGTGACCGCTACGGCCACCAGCGGGTCTTCGCCGCCGGAGTCATCGGCTTCGGCGCGGCCTCCGCGGGCATCGGCCTGTCCTCGGGCATCGGCTGGGTGATCGGGCTGCGCGTGGCCCAGGGGGTCTTCGGGGCGCTGCTCCAGCCGGCCACCCTGGGGATGCTGCGCGCGGCGTTCCCGCCCGACCGGCTCGGAATGCCGGTGGCGCTGCGCACCAGTGCCATCGGGGTCGCGGCGGCGGCCGGCCCCCTCGTCGGCGGCGTGCTGGTCACCCAACTGGGCTGGCGGGCCGTCTTCTTCCTCAATGTCGTCCCCGCGCTGGCACTGGGCGCGCTGGCGCTCGCCGTCCGCGTGCCCGCACCGGCCGCATCGGCCGCGGCGGGCGCGGCGGCACCCGGAAGCGGGGACACCCGCGACGCCGACGACGCGGCCACGCCTCCGGGCGCGGGGAGCGGGCCCACCCCGCTCGACGTCCCCGGCGCCTGTCTGCTCGCCGCCGCCCTCGCCTGCCTGGTCCACACGCTCGTCGGTACCCCCACGGCCGCGGGCGCCGTCCTGGGACTGTCGGTCGTCATGCTCCTGGGCGCGGCCTTCGTCCGCCACGAGCGGCGCACCGCGAGTCCGCTGCTGCCGGCCGCGATCCGCGGCTCGGCGACCATCGGCGCGGCGCTCGGCATCCTGGTCACCGCGTCGGCGGCGATGTTCGGGGCCCTGTTCGCCGGCACGTACTTCCTGCAGGACGTCCTCGGCCTGAACCCGCTGCAGAGCAGCCTGCGCGCCCTTCCCGGTCCGGTGATGATGATCGTCGGCGCACCGCTCACCGCGATGCTGATGCGCCGGTTCGGGCCCCGGCGGACAGCCGTGTCGGGCATGGCCCTCCTCACCCTCGGCATCGTCGTCCTGTCCCTCCTCGGGCCCGACTCGACGGCGGTGCCGATCGGCCTCGGCTTCCTGCTGCTGGGAGCCGGCTTCGGGTCGGTGATGGTCACCGCGACGGCCGTCGTCGTACGCCACGCGTCCGCCGGTACGGCCGGGGTCGCGGGCGGACTCCAGCAGACGGCGATGAACGTCGGCCCGACGGTCGGGGTGGCCGTCGCGACCACGATGATGACCCGCACGAGCGTGGCGATGGGCCCCGCGCTGACGGTGCTCGCGGTCGTCGCCGCGCTGGGGATGCTGCTCGGCCGCGCCCTGCCCGGGCGGCCCGAGGCGGTCGCGCCTCCGCCCTCCGCGCCCGGGACCCGGGAGGCCCCGCAGGTGGAGGGGGTCCCGTAGGACACGGTGATCCGCGGGTACGAGACCATGAGGGTGAGCCAGTCCACGAGCCGCAGTCCGGAGGAGAACCATGGGACTTCTGGAGCAAGAGGTCGAGCCGGACGAGGCCGGACTCGACCCCAAGGCGCTCGCCCGGCTGGACGAGCACTTCGCGCACCTGGTCGACGAGGGCCGGCTGCCCGGGTACCTCGTCTCGGTGGCCCGGCACGGCCGCGTCGCCCATCTGACGGCGTACGGCAGCCGCGACCGCGCGGCCGGCCTCCCCGTCACCGCGGACACCCTGTGGCGGATCTACTCGATGACCAAGCCGGTCACCTCGGTCGCCGCGCTGATCCTGGTCGAGGAGGGGCGCATCGGCCTCGACGACCCGGTCGCCCGCCACCTCCCGGCGTTCGCCGACCCGCAGGTCCACGTGTCGGGTGAGGGCGCGGGGATGCGGACCCGCCCGGCCGCCGGGCCCCTGCTGGTCCGGCACCTGCTGACCCACACCGCGGGTCTGACGTTCGGGTTCTACCACGCGCATCCCGTCGACGCGCTCTACCGGGAGGCGGGCCTGGAGTCGTCGGTGCTGGAGGGTTCGGACCTGGCCGGGACCTGCGAGGTGTACGCGCGCCTTCCGCTGCAGTTCGAGCCGGGCACCCGGTGGAACTACTCGGTCGCCACGAACGTCCTGGGCCGCCTCGTCGAGGTCGTGTCGGGGCGCGACCTGGACGAGTTCTTCGCCGAGCGGATCCTCGGCCCGCTCGGCATGACGGACGCCGGATTCCACGTCACCGAGGAGCAGTCGGGGCGGCTGGCGGAGCTGTACGGGGAGGACGGAGAAGGGGGCATCACGCCGATCGCCGGGCTGCCTCTGCACGGCCGGCCGCGGCTGCTGTCCGGGAGCGGCGGCATGGTCGCGACCGCTCGCGACTACCACCGCTTCATGGAGTTCCTGCGGCGCCGCGGTGAGCTCGACGGCGTCCGGCTGCTGGCTCCGCGGACCGTGGACCTCATGACCTCCAACCAGCTCCCGGGCGGCGTCGACATCCGCACCCACGGCAGTCCCGCCCACGACGACCCCGGCAACGCGGGTCTCGGCTTCGGCCTCGGTGTCTCGGTCGTGATCGACCCGTCCGTCACCGCGACCCCCTCCAGTGCGGGCACCTACGGCTGGAACGGCGTGGCCAGTACGACGTTCTGGGTCGACCCGCGCCGGGACCTGACCGTGCAGTTCCTCACCCAGCTGCGTCCCACCGGCTCGCACACCGTGTTCCCGGACGTGCGGCGGCTGGTGCACGAGGCGGTCGTGGACTGAGGTGCGTGGGCCCGGGTCCGGGGGCCGGACGAACCGGCCCCCGGGACGCCCGGGCCGGGGGCCGCCCCCGGCGTACCGCGCCCGGTGCTCACTCCTCGGTGGCCGCCGTCTGCACCGATCCGCAGAACACCGCCTCCGCCTTGGCGCCGTCCAGGTGGGGCAGGTAGTGGTCGAGCCGCTCCCGCTTGGTGAGCAGGTAGCCGAGGTTCTCCTCGCACGGCTCGATCAGCAGGGGGACCTGCTCGGCGACCCGGATGCCGTGGCGCAGCAGCGCCTCCCGCTTGCGCGGGTTGTTCGACAGCAGCCGCACCGAGCGCACCCCGAGGTCGTGCAGCATGTCCGCCGCCACCCGGTAGTCGCGGGCATCCACCGGAAGGCCGAGGGCCAGGTTCGCCTCGACCGTGTCCAGGCCCTCCGCCTGGAGCTTCATCGCCTGCAACTTGCCCAGCAGGCCTATCCCCCGGCCCTCGTGCCCCCGGAGGTAGACGAGCACGCCACGCCCCTCCGCCACGATCTCGCGCAGCGCCGTGACGAGTTGGGGACCGCACTCGCAGTGCGTGGAGCCGAACGCGTCGCCCGTCAGGCACTCCGAATGCAGCCGGGTGAGAACCCGTTCCTCCCCGATGTCCCCGTAGACCAGGACCATCTGTTCGTCGCCGCGGTGGTGATCCAGGTATCCGACGGCCTGGAAATCGCCGTACACCGTGGGCAAAGGGGCGGTCACGACTCGGGTGACACCCGTGGAGTGGGCATTGCCGCCGAGCACGCCGACGTTCTCTGTCATGATCTGGTTCCTATCTGCTTGAGCGCAAGCGCGGGCGGTACGAGACGAAAGGCCGGGAAACAATGAGCACTTCGGGCATCGAGCCGACGGAGGCCGGGACAGCGCCGGCGGAGATCTCCTCGTCGGCGGCCGGAAATCCGCCGCCGGTCCGCGACTCCCTGCCGTCCCTGCACAACTGCCTTGCGCCGACGGACACTTCGCAGGACGTCCGCGAGCGCGGGGACGGTGCCGTACGGCAGGTCGCCGTCCTGCCGGTGGGGAGTTTCGAGCAGCACGGCGCGTATCTCCCGCTGGCCACGGACACGCTGGTGGCCTGCGCCGTCGCCCGCGAGATAGCCGCCGCCCATCCCGTCCACCTCCTCCCTCCGGTGACGATCTCCTGCTCCCACGAGCACGCCGCCTGGCCGGGGACCGTCAGCATCTCCTCCGTGACCCTGCACGCGATAGTGCGGGACATCGCCGATTCGCTGCGGCGTTCCGGGGTCGATGCCCTGGTTCTGGTCAACGGACACGGCGGAAACTACGTCCTGGGCAATGTCGTTCAGGAATCGGTCGGCACCGGTACCCGAATGGCGCTCTTCCCCGCCCCGGAGGACTGGGAGTCGGCGCGTGTCGGGGCCGGTGTGCAGACCTCCCTGCTGAGCGATATGCACGCCGGGGAAATCGAGACCTCCATCCTTCTGCACTCCCATCCGGATTCGGTTCGCCCCGGTTACGAGACCACCGATTTCCTCGCCGACGACCGCAGGCATCTCCTGACGGCCGGCATGTCGGCCTATACCGAATCCGGTGTGATCGGGCGGCCTTCCCTGGCTTCCGCCGAAAAGGGAAAGGCTCTCCTTGCGGCGCTGGTCGATTCCTTCGGCGCGTATTTCTCCCTGCTCACCTCGGCGGCGGAGCTTCCGGGAGACGCGCCCGCCGACCGGCGCCGGCCGTGACGCGCCGCCGGCTTCGGCCGCGCGGGGGGTGACCGGGGAAAGGGCGCGGGCGACGCGTGGTGGCCGCACGGCGTGCCGGGCGGTTCGTACGCCGGGACGTGCCGCCCCGGCCCGACGACCACGGCGGCACGGACGGCGACCGGCTCCGTGACGGCGTACGGGACGACGGGGCGGGCGCCCGCGGCGGCCGGACCCGGGAGGTCCACGGCGGCGACCGGACCGGCGCGGTCAGCCCCCGGGACCGGATCCGCTGGGTCCGCCCCCGGGACCGACTGCGCGAGGTCAGCCCCCCGGACCGAAGGCGCGAGGTCCGCCGCCGGGGCCGGGTTCGGGGCGGGCTCCCGTTCCGCGGAGGCATCCGCAGGATCCGCCCCGGTGCGGGCGGAATCCCCGCGTGCGCGCCGAACTCCCCCGTACCAGCGGGCGATCAGCACGAGGACACCCGGCAGGGCCGCGGCAAGGCTGAGTACGCCGTACACGACGGCGACGGTCAGTCCGGTGTCCGCGCCGAGTCCGGCCGCGCCGAAGGCCCACGCCGTGACGCCCTCCCGGGGACCCCAGCCGCCGACGTTCAGGGGCAGGCCCATGGCCAGCAGCGCCAGCAGCGCGAGCGGCAGCAACTCGGCCGCCGACGCGCCGGATCCGGCGACCCGGGCGGCGAGCAGGAACATCGCGAGATGGCCGGCCAGCACCACGGCCGAGGAGACGAGCACGCCGGGCCAGCTGCCGCGGGCGAGCAGCGCCCGGCGCGCCTCGGCGAGGGCGGCGCGCACGGCACGGCGCCGCGAGGAGGAACCCGGGGCCCGGCCCATCCGGACGGCGGCCACGACCGCCAGCGCGCCCAGCGCGGCGAGGGCGAGCAGTCCGGTGAGCCGCCGGGCGTCGGCCAGGACCGGCGACGGCTGCGTGAGGAGGACCACCGCGCCGACGGCGACCAGGACCGCCTGGCCCGCCGTCCGTTCGAGGACCACCGCACGGACCCCGCGGCCGATGTCACCGGCGCTCTGCCCGTGCCGCACCGCGCGGTGCACGTCCCCGAGGACGCCCCCCGGGAGCGCCGCGTTCAGGAACAGGGCGCGGTAGTAGTCCGCGACGGCCGCGCCGAGCGGCAGCCGGATGCCCAGACCCCGGGCGACCACGCACCAGCGCCAGGCGCTGAACACGGTCGTGAGCAGGCCGAGGCCGAGGCCCAGGAGGAGGGTCGGCCCGTCGACCCGCCGCAGCCCGTCCAGGAAGACACCGGTACCGAGCCGCCACAGCAGCACGGCGAGGATGGCCGCTCCGGCGACCGTGCCGGCGTGGGTCCGCACCGTCCGGGAGCCGATCCGGCGGCGGGCGCCCGGCGTGCCGGTCCGGTCCGCGCGGGCCGTCCGCGGTGCGCGCGGACCGAAGCCGGTGCCCACCGCGGCCGACGGCTTCCCCGTCCACTGCGCGCCGGGCGCCTCCTCGTGTGCCGGCGCCCCCGCCGGTCGCGTCGCGACGTCCGCCCCCGGCGCCCTCACGCGGTTCCGCCCACCGCTCCCGGCAGCGCCAGGAGGTCGCTGTGCTGGACCACCACGCGCAGCTCGCCCGCCTCGCACTCGGCCAGGCGGCGCCGCAGAAACGCTTCGGCGGGAGCGGCCAGTTCGGGTCGCTGCTCGACGGCCGCCGCTACCCAGCCGCGCAGCCACTCGGCGGTCAGGGCGGCGTGCGCGGCGCCGAGCCGCCAGGGGCTGGGGTGCACGCTCACGGTCGCGCCCCGGCGGGCGAAGGCCTCACGGGCCGCGGCGACGGCGTCAGGGCCGAGCAGTTCGCCGCGGCGCTGATGCGCGTTGAAGGCGGCGGCGATCTCCTCGTCCAGCGGATCGGCGGGGGTGAGCCGGACGTCGCCGGCGACGGAGAGCGTGAGCAGCGCCGGGCAGCCGGCACCGGCGCAGGCCGCGGCGAGCACGTCCACCTCGTCCCGGGTGAGCACGTCCAGCAGGGCGGACGCCGTCACCAGGGACGCGCCGGCCAGACCGTCCGCGGTCAGCCGTCCCAGGTCGCCGCGTTGCGTGGTGACGGTGACCCGGCTGCCGTCGGCGGAGGCACGGGGCGCTCCCACGGTCGCGAAGTGCAGCAGGTAGGGGTCGCGGTCGTGCAGCACCCAGTGCTGGGGGCCGTCCAGGAGGGGCGCGAGCCAGCGGCCCATGGATCCGGTGCCGCAGCCGAGGTCGTGGACGACCAGGGCGTTGCCGCGCCGCGGGAGGTTGGCGAGCCGCATCCGCAGCGGGTCCAGCAGGTCGTGCGCCCGGGCGTCCGCGTCGGCGCCCTCCCGCAACTGGAGCCAGCGGGGCGCGAATCGGGGGACCTCGACGGAGCCCTCTCCCACGGAGACCTCATCCCGGTCGGAGGCGTCGGCCGCCGTCGCCGGGTCCGGCGCAGGCGCGGACTCGCCCGCCGCCGACGCCGGAACCGCCGCACCGGCCCCGGTCGTCGGGTCCGGCGCACCGGCCCCTGCCGGGTCGTCCGTCGTGGCCGCCGCCGGCCGGCCCGTGGCACCCGCCGCCGGCGTCTCACCGGCGGTGGGAGTCCGGCCCGGTGTGTTCGCACCCGGCGTCTGTTCCGGTGCCCCGGACGGAGTCGTCGTCACGTTCATGCCGCCCTCCGCGGTTCCTGCCGAAGCCGTCCGAGGACACCGGCCAGACTCCGCGCCGTCGCGGCCCAGCCGCCCAGCGCGGCGCGGCGGGCCCGGGCGGCGGACTTCAGCCTGCGGCGCACGTCGGCCTCGCCGAACCAGCCGCGCAGCTCCGAGGCCAGGGCCGCCGGATCCTCCGGTGGTACGAGGATGCCGGGCACCCCGCCGTCGGGCGCCCGCCCGACCGCTTCGGGGACACCGCCGACGTCCGTCGCCAGCACGGGGATGCCACGGGCGAGCGCCTCGGTCACCGCCATGCCGTACGTCTCGGCGTACGAGGTGAGGACCATCAGGTCGGCGGCGGCGTAGCTCGCGTCGAGCTCGGCGCCGGCCCGGGGGCCCGCGAGGTGCAGCCGGTCACCGAGGCCGAACCCGTCGATCAGCCTGCGGAGTTGGGCGACGTACTCCGGATCGTGGCCGAGTCCGCCGACGCAGACGCAGTTCCAGGGCAGGTCGGTGACGGTGGCGAGGGCCTCGACCAGCCGGTGCTGCCCCTTGCGGGGGGTCACCGCCGCGACGCACAGCAGTTGCGAGACCCCGTCGGTGCCGGGGGCGAGCGGCGCGATGTCGGCGCCGGGGACGGCGACGTGCACGCGTTCGGGAGCGAGCCCGTGGTGGGCCACGAGCCGGCGGACCGCCCACTCGCTGGTGGCCACGACGGCGGACACGGCCCGCAGGGTGGTGCGCTCCAGGGCGTCGAGTTCCGCCGCGACGGAGGGGGCGAGGCCCCGCTCGTCGCCGAGCGGCAGATGCACCAGGACGGCCAGACGCAGCCGCCCGGCCTCCGGTACGACGACCTCGGGCACCCCGCAGGCGACGATTCCGTCCAGCAGGACGACGGTGCCGTCCGGCAACTCGGCCAGGGTGCGCGCGAGTTCGGCGCGCGCCGCGGGCTCCGGCCGGGGCCAGCTGCCCGCGACGGCGTGACGGCGGACCTGCCAGCCGAAGCCGGGGAGGTCGAGGCAGACCCGCCGGTCGTAGGCGTTGCCGCCGCTCGGCGCGGTGGGGTCGTCGACGCCGCCGGGCATGACGAAGTGCACGGAGCTCAGGGACATGGGGATGATCTCGGCGTTCTTGAGAGCCGTGTGCTGCACGGGCACGTAGTCCAGCGCGGCCGGGCCGGCGGCGGCCTGTTCCAGGGTCACGTCGGTCACAGGGCACGCTCGTAACTCGCCCAGGCGATGTGCGACTCGTGCAGCGCGACGGTGATGCCGGCGAGGCCGCGGGCTCCTTCGCCCAGCGCGCCGGCGTGCACCCGGTCGGCGAGGCGGTCGGCGATCACCTTGGCCAGGAACTCCGTCGAGGTGTTGGTGCCTGCGAAGTCGGGCTCGTTGTCGAGGTTGCGGTAGTTCAGCTCGCTCACCACGGCGCCGAGCTCCTGTGTGGCCAGTCCGATGTCGACGACGATGTTGTCGTCGTCCAGCTCGGGGCGGCGGAAGGTGGCGTCCACGAGGAACGTCGCACCGTGCAGGCGCTGTGCGGGTCCGAAGACCTCGCCGCGGAAGCTGTGGGCGATCATGAGGTGATCGCGGACGGTGATACTGAACAACGGACGACCCTCCAGGTGCGGTGCGTCTGATCCCCTGCCGGGGGCCATGCCGTGTAGTACGGCTGCCCCGTGCGCGTTGTTCAGCCGCCCATTCCTCTTCTTTTCCGGGGCCCTTGCGGGTTTCCCCTGAGGTCAGGCGGCTGTCCGGGGGCTCAGTCGGCGTGGTAGCGGACTCGGTGGCAGAGCCCCGGGATCTCGCCGGAGGCGAGCCGGGGCAGGACGTCGGGCAGCTCCTCGAAGGCGCACTCGCCGGTGATCAGCGCGTCGAAGGCGGGGTCGGCGAGCAGTTCGAGGGCGAGGGCGAGCCGGTCTGCGTAGCTGCGGCTGCCGCGCCGGGCCGGGGAGACGGAGCCGACCTGGCTGCTGCGCAGGACGAGCCGCCGGGAGTGGAAGGCCTCGCCCAGCGGCACCGCGACCCGCCGGTCCCCATACCAGCTCAGTTCGAGGACGGTCCCCTCCGTGGCGGCCAGCTCCAGCGACCGTGCCAGTCCGGCGTCGGTGGCGCTGGCGTGGACGACGAGGTCGCAGTCGCCCGCGGCCTCCTCGGGCCGGGCGAAGTCGGCCCCGATCGCCCGGGCGACGTCCGCGCGCGCGGGATCGGCGTCGACCAACTGCAGCCGTACGCCGGGGAACCGGGCGAGCAGCGCCGCGACGGACGAGCCGACCATGCCGCCGCCGACCACCGCGATCCGGTCGCCGATCAGCGGGGCCGCGTCCCAGAGGGCGTTCACCGCGGTCTCGACGGTTCCGGCGAGGATCGCCCGCTCGGCCGGGACCTCGTCGGGCACGACGGTGACGGCGCTCGCCGGGACGACGTACCGGGTCTGGTGGGGGGCGAGGCAGAAGACGGTCCTGCCGACGAGGGCGGCCGGCCCCTGCTCCACCTGCCCGACGCTCAGGTAGCCGTACTTCACCGGGCCGGGGAAGTCGCCCTCCTGGAACGGCGCCCGCATCGCTGCGTACTGGCTCTCGGGTACGCCGCCCCGGAAGACGAGGGTCTCCGTGCCCCGGCTCACACCGGAGTACAGCGACCGCACCAGGACCTCTTCCGCGGTGGGGCGGGACAGGCCCGATTCCCGGATCTCGCCGTGCCCCGGGGACCGGAGCCAGAAGGCGCGAGCTGTGGGTTCCATGTGCGTCCTCCTGAACGATCGGCCGACTCCCCACGTACGCAGCTACGAGAAGTCGCGCACAACGTACGCGGCGTTGATCGAATCTGTCACTCGGCCGGAGGGTGAGCGGTGGCCCTGAACAACACGTACGACGCAAGGCTCGCGCAACAGGAGACGGCGGTGGGGGCGGGCGCGCAGCTGCTGCTCCTCGCGCTCCTGGGGACGGCGATCGGGATGGGTCCGGCGGGCTGGCTCACGGGCCTGGCCTTCGGAATCGCCACCTGGGCCGTCCTCAACCGGGCCCTGCGCCGCTCGGGACCGCTGCCCTTCGGGCCCGCGAACCGTGTCACCCTCGGCCGGGCGATCCTGGTCGGCGGGGTCACGGCGCTGGTCGCCGACTCGTTCGAGAGTTCACCGCCGCTCACGCTGTTCGTCGGGCTGACGGCGGTGGCGCTGATCCTGGACGGCGTGGACGGCAAGGTCGCCCGCCGCACCGGGACTTCGTCCGCGCTGGGCGCCCGCTTCGACATGGAGGTCGACGCGTTCCTGATCCTGGTGCTGAGTGTGTACGTCGCGATGGCGCTGGGCCCCTGGGTGCTGCTGATCGGCACGATGCGGTACGTGTTCGTGGCGGCGGCGCGGGTGTGGCCGTGGCTGAACGGGGCGCTGCCGCCGAGCATGGCGCGCAAGACGGTCGCGGCGCTCCAGGGGATCGTGCTCCTGGTCGCCGGTGCCGACGTGCTGCCCCGCCCGGCGACCTTCGCGCTCGTGCTGCTGGCGCTGGCCCTGCTGTGCTGGTCCTTCGGGCGGGACATCGCGTGGCTGTGCCGGACGGCCGCCCGGGAGGGGCGGCCGACCTGGCCCGAGGCGGACGGGGCGGACGGGGCGCCGGAGGTCCGGCCGGTTGAGGTCAGCGCTGCCGGGCGAGGAAGGCCTTGACCTGCTCCCACACCGCCGGCTGCTGGAGCAGGATGTCGTTCCCGTGGGCGGCTCCCGCGACCAACTGCAGTTTCCCGCCAGGGGACTTCTTCGCCAGCTTGTGCAGGTCCTTCGCGTCCTGGCCGAACTGCCCGTCCCCGTCGGCCGCCAACAGGTAGAGGGGCATGGTCAGTTCGGGAACCGTCTCGGTGGCGTCCAGGCTGCGGTAGTAGCCGGGGCCCGACAGCGAGACCACGGCCGCGACCTTCGGCTCGATCTCCGCGGCGGCGACGAGCGAGGCGGTGCCGCCCTTGGAGGCGCCCATCAGGAGGATGTTCTTCGCCCCCTTGCCCCGCAGGCGGTCTGCGGCGGCGACGATCTCCGGCACCTCGGAGCCGCTGCTGTCGACGGCGAGCACGCGGTAACCGTCCGCGGCCAGTTCGTCGGCGGCGGGCACCCAGGAACAGACGTTGTTGTTCGACTGGTGCGCCAGGACGACGCCGGTGGTGCCGGTACCGGTCTCGTAACCGCCGACCTCGTTGCCCTCGGTGTCCTCGAACGTCACCGACCGCTTGAGCTGCTTGCCCGCCAGGCACCCGAAGTCGTCGGCCGCGCTCTGTGCCGCCGAGGCGCTCCCCGCCGGCGCCGGCGGGTCGCCGTCCTTGTCGCCGTCGCCGCACGCCGTCAGCGCCAGCGCTCCGGCACAGGCCGCCGTGACGGCAGCCAGAATCGATCGGTTCATGCCCTCTCCCCCCGCGCGAGAACTCGCCGCAAGCTAACGGCCTGACGGGACCGCGTCAACGGAATCGACGAGGGCCGGGCCTGGTGGCCGTACGGGGGCGGGGCTCGGCGGGCCGGCGCACCTCTCGCCCGTCCGCGAGCCGACCGCGCAGGTGCGCCCGAAGGCCCGTCCGGTGATCTCCGGGCGCCCGGAGATCACCGTGTCGAAAGCGGCGAGCCGGGTACCGGAATGGGTACCCAAGTGTCCATAACGGGCTCGGGACACGGAAACGGAGCAGCAATGACGCAGAACGCGGACGACGCCGCTCTCGACCAGCGGCAGATCACTCCTGAGCTGCGCCTGGCGGCGGTACGCCCCCACGAGGCCGGCCCCCTCGACCCGCACGAGCTGAACCTGCCCCGCGACCGCAATCAGGCGATCCTGGAGGCGGCCAAACAGGTCGGCGCTCTCCTCAAGAAGCACCAGTACGAGTTCGCCCTGGCCGGCAGCGTCGCCGTGTACGCGCACGGCGGCACGGGGAATCTCCAGCACGACGCCGACTTCTGCATCAAGCCGGAGGACGCCGAGCCGGTCGCGTCCGCGCTGCGCGCGGCGGGCCTGGAGGTCTACGCGCCGCCGGAGGACTGGCTGCTGAAGGCCAAGTGCCTCGGCCAGGACATCGACCTGATCTTCGAGCTGGCGCACCAGCCGGTGGACAGCGATCTGCTGAGCCGGGCCGGCGTGCTGTCGGTGGATTCGGTGCAGATGCCGGTGCTGGCCGCCACCGACCTGATGCGCAGCCTGCTCTCCGCCTTCTCCGAGCACCACTGCGACTTCGGCGCGGTCCTGCCCATCGCCCGGGCGCTGCGCGAGAAGGTCGACTGGGAACAGGTGCGCGAGACCTGCGGGAACGCGCCGATGCCGGACGCCTTCCTCTACCTGCTGGAACGCATGGAAGTGATCGCACCGCAGAAGGAGGGACGATGAGCGAGCACGCCGCAGAGCACGCAGGGCCCTCCCCGGCCGCGCCGGGCGGCGCCGCGGCGCAGAACATCGAGTACCGGGTCGCGCACCTGAGCGACCGGCTGGCGGCCGACGACCTGGGTGAACTGGGCGTACGGGCCGAGATCCGGTCCGGGGCGGTCATGCTCACCGGCACCGTCCCCTCGGCGCACTGCCGGGACGAGATCCTGCGGATCGCCCAGGACGAGCTGGCGGGGACGGCGGTGCACTGCGACATCGTGGTGGCCGAGGCCACCGCCCCCGACCACACGGAGGAGCTGGCATGATCCGGGTCGCAGCCGTCGGGGACATCCACATGGGGCCCGACAGTCGGGGCCTGCTCAGGCCGGCCTTCGACACCCTTCCCGAATGCGCGGACATCCTGCTGCTGGCGGGTGACCTCACCCGGCACGGCACGCCCGAGGAGGCCCGGGTGGTGGCCGACGAGGTGCGGGGACTCGGCGTCCCCGTCGTGGCCGTCCTGGGCAATCACGATCACCACGACGAACGGCCGGAGGAGGTCACGGCCGTCCTCCGAGAGGCGGGCGTGCAGGTTTTGGAGGGGGACGCCACCGTCGTGCCGGTCGGTTCGGCGCGCGTCGGCGTGGCCGGCACCAAGGGGTTCGGCGGCGGGTTCGTCGGCCGCAACGCCGGGGAGTTCGGCGAACCGCTGATGAAGGAGTTCGTCCGGTACTCCCGCAGGTGCGCGGACGGCCTGCGCACCTCGCTGGAGAAGCTGGCGCGGGAGGACTGCGACGTGCGGATCGCCCTGACGCACTTCTCGCCGGTGCCGGACACGCTCGCCGGGGAACCGCTGGAGATCTACCCCTTCCTCGGCAGCTATCTGCTCGCCGAGGCGGTCGACACCGCGGGCGCGGACCTCGCCGTCCACGGCCACGCCCATGCGGGCACCGAGCACGGGATGACCAGCGGTGGCGTGCGGGTGCGCAACGTGGCGCAGCCCGTCATCCGGCGTGCCTTCAGCGTGTACGAGCTGCACGCCCGCAGCCGGGCCGGCGAGGGCGTCCCGACCGGCACGCCCGTCTGAGCCCGCCGGTCCTCCTCCGGCGTACGGCGTCCGCCGCCGGGCCTCCTTCCGGGCCTCGGCTGCGGACGCCGTGATGTTGATCGCCGGTCGGTTCCGCACGGCGGACGGCTCGGGCGGAGCCTCGGTGAGCGCCGGGTCCGCGGCCGCGCGGAGCGCGCCGGGGCGGCGGCGGGTCCGCTGGACGGGCCCGGGCAGGGCGGCCAGGGCGGCGCCGAGGCAGAGCGGGACGAGCAGGCCGAAATCGTGCGTGTATCCGGAGGCGTAGGGCAGGCCCGAGGTTTGCGGCCGTCCGGTGACCAGTACGGCGTCCGCACCTCCCGCTGAGCCGGCCGCCGCGACGCCGTCGAAGCCGTCACGCCGGCCACCGGAACGGCCGTACCCCGCGGGGCAGTTGCGCGCCCGGCGTACGCACCCGGCGAGCCCGGCGCACGCGCCGTCGGCGGGCGCCCCGCACCCGTGCGGCGAACGCGGACCCGCGACCAGGGCGTTGATAACTTTCTGTTTTGATTCAGGTACGTTGCGTATATGAGTGCCCCAACTACAGCGGGAGCCCCCGGTCCTGGCACCGTCGCGGTCCTGACCGGCGTGGGCTCCTGGCTTCCGTCCCGCCGGGTGACCAACGAGGAGCTGTGCGCGCGGCTGGACAGCAGCGACGAGTGGATCCGGGAGCGGATCGGGATCCGGGAACGCCGTCGCGCGGAGGCGGGCATGTCCACCGGCGACCTGTCCGTGGAGGCCGGGCGCCGGGCCATGCGGTCGGCGGGAGTGGACACCGTCGACGCGGTGGTACTGGCCACCACCACCCCCGATCACCACTGCCCCGCCACCGCGCCCGCCGTCGCGCACCGGCTCGGGCTGCGGGAGGCGGTCGCCTTCGACGTGACCGCGGGCTGCGCCGGATTCGTGCACGCCGCGGCCGTGGCCGCCGGGCTGATCGGGGCCGGCAGCGCCCGCCGGGTCCTCGTCGTCGGCGCCGAAACGATGTCGGCCATCATCGACCCCGACGACCGCGCCACCGCCCCCCTCTTCGGCGACGGGGCGGGCGCCGTGGTCCTGGAAGCGGGCGTCCGCGGCCAGGACGGCGCCCTGGGCCCGTTCGCCTGGGGCAGCGACGGGGAACTCGGCGACGCGATCGCGATCCCGGCCGGCGGTGCCCGTGAGCGTCACCGGCGTCGGTCCGCGCCCGCCGGTGACTTCTTCGTCCACATGCGCGGGAACGAGGTGTTCCGGCACGCCGTGCGCCGGATGAGCCAGGCCGCCCGGGACGCGGTGGCGGCCGCCGGCTGGACCCTCGACGAGGTCGACCGGCTGATCGTCCACCAGGCCAACGGGCGGATCAGCGCCTGCGTCGGCGACGCCCTCGGCATCCCCGCCGAGCGCACCCCGTCCAACATCGCCCGGGTCGGCAACACCGCCGCCGCCTCCGTCCCGCTGCTGCTGGCCCACGCCGCGGACGAGGGGCAGGTGAAGCCGGGACACCGCGTCCTGGTCGTCGCCTTCGGCAGCGGACTGGCCTGGGCCGCGACGACCCTCGTCTGGCCCCCGGGGATCACCGCGGAGCTGTGACGCACGACCGTTCGGTACACAAGGAGACGCACACGTTGCTGGAAGAACTCAAGGGCATCCTCACGGCGCAGGCGGGCCTGCCCGGCGCCCCGATCACGCCGGACGCGACGCTGGCCGGCGCGGGCATCGACTCCATGGCGGTGACCGTGCTGTCCATGCATTTGGAGGACCGGATGGGACTGGTCATCCCGGAGAAGGAGCTCGCCGGCGTCCCCACGGTCCACGCCCTGGCGGAACTCATCGCCGGGCGGGCCGCGGGGACCACGTGACGCTCCCCGCCACCACCGCCGCGTGGACCGCGCCGCCCTGGATCCCGCCGGAGCACACCCGCGAGGAGGTCGTCCGCCTGGAGTGGCGCGGCCTGCGCTACACCTGCCGCGTCATCACCTCCGACACACCCCCGGTCACCGAACCGCTGATCCTCCTCGGCGGCGCGCTGCAGGACATGTACGCGTGGCCCCGGCTGGAGCGCAGGCTCACCGGCCACATGCCGCTGGTCCTGGTCGACCTGCCCGGCACCGGCACCGCCGACGACCTCCCCGCCGAGGAGGGCTTCGACGTCCTGGCCGACGCCGCCCTGCATCTCGCGGACCGCCTCGGCCACGCGCGGGTGAACCTCCTCGGCGCCTCCTACGGCGCGCCGATCGCCTACCGCGCGGCCCTGCGCAGGCCCGACCGGATCGCCCGGCTGGTGCTGGTCGGCGCGGCCCGCGGGATGAACGCGCGCCTGAGGTCGCTCTGCGAGGACATGCGGGGCGCCGGAGAGGCGCTGGGGCGGGAGGGGGCCGGCTCGGACCCGGCGGTGGAACCGGCCGTCGGCCGCGCCGTCGCCGGGCTGCTGAACACGGAGCGCGCGGACCGGGTGGCGCAGGCACCGGCCGTGGCCCGGCTCCTGCGGCGTCAGTTCACGGCCATCACGCCGGCCGAGGCGCGGCGCCACGCGGTCTGCCACGAGCGGCTGCTCGCCGCCGATCCGATTCCGCCCGAGGGCATCGACTCCGTCCCCGCGCTGGTCTTCACCGGCGAACACGACCACACCAGTACGCCCGAGGAGAACCGTGCCGTCGCGGCGGCCATCGCCGGCTCGACCTTCCTGCTCGTCCGGGACGCCGACCACATGGTGCACCTCGAACGGGAGGCCGAGTACGCGGATCTGCTGCTCCGCTTCCTGACGGACCTCCCGCTCGACGACCTGCCGTACGCCACGCCTCCGGAGCGGTGCGGTGCGCGCGGCGGCCCCGAGGGGTGACGGGCCGGCCTTCCGCGCCCGTCCCGGTCGGCCGGGCACCGGCGGACGGCGCCGGGCCGCGGGTCAGGCCGTCTCCTCCAGCAGCTGCTCGGTCCAGATGGTCTTGCCCGCGGCGGTGTACCGGCTGCCCCAGCGATGGGTCAGCTGCGCCACCAGGAACAGTCCGCGGCCGCCCTCGTCCGTGGCGCGGGCCCGCCGCAGGTGCGGCTGCGTCTGGCTGGGATCGGAGACCTCGCAGACCAGCCGCTGTCCTCGGATCAGCCGCAGCCCGACGGGCGCGCCCGCATAGCGGATCGCGTTGGTGACCAGTTCACTGACGATCAGCTCGCTGGTGAACACCAGATGCTCCAGGCCCCACGAGGTCAGCTGCTCGGCGACGAGCTTGCGGGCGCCGGCGACGATGCCGGGGTCGGCGGGCAGCTGCCAGGTGGCCGTGGCATCGTCGGGCAGCCGGCGCACCTGCGCCACCAGCAGCGCCAGGTCGTCGTCGAAGGGCTCCTGCAGAAGGCCCTGCACGATCCGGCCGCCGATCTCCGTGACGGGGCGGCCGTCACCGGCGCCGTCCCGCACCAGGGCCCGCCCGCGCCCCGTGTCGCGCGGCTCCCGTGCCAGGGCGCCGGTGCCGAAGAACAGCACGTCCCCCGGATCCAGTTCCAGCTCGGTGGTCTCGAAGGGCTCCGCACCCCTGCCGAGGGGCGGCCCCGGGCGTACGGGCACGGGTACGGCCCCGTTCCCGTCCCGGGCCGCCAGCACCGGCCCCGGATGGCCCGCGCTGGCGAGGACGCAGAGACAGGTCACCGGGTCGTAGACGGCGTACAGGCACGTCGCGCCGTGCCCGCTGCCGACCGGGACCGTGGTGCCCCGGTGCTCCTCGTCCTCGGCCAGCCGGACCACCAGGTCGTTCAGGCGGGAGAGCAGCTCGTCGGGGCCGAGGTCGAGGTCCGACAGGGTCTGCACGGCGGCCCGCAGCCGCCCCATGGCCGCCGTGGCGTTCATGCCGTGTCCGCCCGCGTTGCCCACCACGAGCGCCACCCGGCTGGAGGACAGGGCGATCACGTCGTACCAGCTCCCGCCGACGCCGGTCGACGAGCGCGGCGGCAGGTGGGCGCCGAACGTCGTCGCCGCCGCGACCTCCCGGACCGGGCGGGGCAGCAGGTCGCGCTGCAGCGCGTCCGCGGTCCGCCGTTCGAGGGTGTAGCGGCGGGCGTTGTCGAGACTCAGCGCGGCCCGGGTGCCGATCTCCTCCGCCAGGGTCACGTCCGCCGCGTCGAAGGGGGCGCGGTCCCCGGTGCGCCAGAGTCCCACCGCTCCCAGCACCCCGCCGCGTGCGAGCAGCGGCAGCGCCATGAGCGACGTGGCGTCCGGGGGCAGTATCAGCGCGGACCGCTCCGCGTCGTCCCGCAGCGCCGCCCTGGCCAGCCGGAGGTCCGCAAGGACGCGGGGAGCGCCCTTGCGCATGTACGCGGTCTCCTCGCCGCCGAGCCGGAAGGTGGCGCCGGCGGCGTGGCTCTCCGACGGCCAGTCCCCACGGGCCGCCGCCACGGCGACGCGCCGCAGGGGGATGCCGGGCGGGAAGGACGTCGGCTCCTCGCCGAACAGCACGCTCTCGGGCAGGTCCACCGCCCCGAGGTCGGCGAAGGCCGGCACGAGCACGTCCAGCAGCTGCTCGGCGTTGCGGGTGATGTCCAGGGAGTCGCCGATCCGGGTGGCCGCCTCGTGCAGCAGCTCCAGCCGCTCCAGCGCGCGCGGATCGGCCGCCAGCACCTGCTCGGGGCTGGGCGCCGGGCGCCGTACGGTTCGCGGCCCGGGGTCCGCCGGCTCCGCCGGGGCGACGCGCAGCAGGAAGCGGCCCTCGGCCCCGTCGGCGAGCGCGGTCGCCGACGCCACGGCGGAGAACGACGCGCCGCGGACCCGGCACAGCTCGGCGCGCGTGCTCAGCACCGCCCCGCCCAGGGCGCCGGAGACGAGCTCCGCCCACACGGACGGATCGGCGAAGAACGTGGCGGCCGCGGCGCCGCGGATCTCGTCGACGGACCCCTCGAACAGGCGCAGCGCGGCGGGCGTGCAGGTGAGAACGGTCCCCCTGACGTCCAGCACCAGCACGGCCGGCTCTTCGGCCATGGCTTCGGCCGCGGACGGGAGCTCGTCGGGCACGGTCTCTCACTCCAGCACGGTGGACGGGGCTCCTGCTTCGGCAGGCGGGTCGCAGGCGGGTCCGGTGGTCGGTGCGGCTGTTCCGCGCGGGCACGACGCCCTTCTCCATATGGTCATCCACTTCCGTGACGACCGCCGCCCGGGGCCTCACGCGCGAGCGAACGCGGACTGCATTCCGTCTACGACTGCGCCTCCCGGCGCGCCCCTGCGCGGAGGAACCGTGGCAGAGCCGAGCCGCCGGCAGCCGGCAGCCGGCAACCGCAGAAAAAATGCATCGCCCGGATGAGAAATACGTGTGCGAGACACGGCGCGACACTCGAAAAGTCGTACTTGCCGCGCCCGGATCCCCTCACCATGCTAGGCTCGATCTCAGTTGCAGTTGTGGTTCCCGTAAACTTCAAGTGCCTTGGACGACATATCGTCGTCGGGCACTTTTGTATTTCCGGTGCTGTTTTCCGGACGGGGTTCATTACGGCGACGCCGGGGCCCACACAGTGCGGGCCTCTGGGCACTGCCCCTGAAGGAGAATGAAACATGGCTACTGGCACCGTTAAGTGGTTCAACGCGGAAAAGGGCTTCGGCTTCATCGAGCAGGAGGGTGGCGGCCCGGACGTCTTCGCCCACTACTCGAACATCGCCGCCCAGGGCTTCCGCGAGCTCCAGGAAGGCCAGAAGGTGAACTTCGACGTCACGCAGGGCCAGAAGGGCCCCCAGGCGGAGAACATCACTCCCGCCTGACGCTGACAGCGCACCAGACAGCTGGGGCCCACACCTCGCGGTGGGGCCCCAGCTTGTTGCGTTCCACGGGTGGGCCGCCCGACGCGTACCGGACCGGCCGCGTCACTCCGACCGACTTCCCGGGCGGGGCGGTCACCCATTCCAGTGGATTTCCGGCTCTCCGACGCCGGGGCCGCTGAGCCCACGCCGGGAAACCGGCCCGATTTTCTGTCTTGCATTCGGCTCGTTCTTGCAATTCGTTCGGCGTACCGCTGCCGAGAATTCCTCGATACGTGCCATATCGAGGAAGGTTCTTCATGAACCGTTCAGCTCGCACGAACGACCGTTACTCCGGGAACCGCAAGGGCGGCTCCGCCGGTGGCGACCGCGGCGCCCGCTTCCGCCCGCAGGGCCAGGGACGCCCCGTCACCCGGTCGGACGGCAACGGGCGCCGTCCTTCCGCGCCGCAGGGCGAGTTCGCCCTGCCCGTCACCGTCACCCCGGCCCTTCCCGCCGTCTCGGCCTTCGCGGAACTGGACCTGCCCGCCGAAGTGCTCACGACGCTCACCGACCTCGGCATGCACGAGCCCTTCCCCATCCAGGCCGCCACCCTGCCGAACTCCCTCGCGGGCCGCGACGTGCTGGGCCGAGGCCGGACCGGATCCGGCAAGACGCTCGCCTTCGGCCTGGCGCTCCTCGCGCGCACGGCGGGCCGGCGCGCCGAGGCCCGCAAGCCGCTGGCCCTCGTGCTCGTCCCCACCCGTGAGCTCGCCCAGCAGGTCACCGACGCGCTCACCCCGTTCGCCCGGCTGCTGAAGCTGCGGCTGGCCACCGTGGTCGGCGGCATGTCGATCGGGCGGCAGGCGAGTGCGCTGCGCTCGGGCGCCGAGGTGGTCGTGGCCACCCCGGGCCGCCTCTCCGACCTCATCGAGCGCAAGGACTGCCGGCTGGACCGGGTGCGCATCACCGTCCTGGACGAGGCGGACCAGATGGCCGACATGGGCTTCATGCCCCAGGTCACCGAACTGCTGGACCAGGTGGTCCCGGACGGCCAGCGCATGCTGTTCTCCGCCACGCTGGACCGCAACATCGACCTCCTGGTCCGTACGTACCTCCACGACCCGGTCGTCCACTCGGTCGACCCGTCGGCGGGCGCGGTCGCCACGATGGAGCACCACGTGCTGCACGTGCACGGGGCCGACAAGTACGCCGCCGCCACCGAGATCGCCGCCCGCGACGGACGCGTACTGATGTTCCTCGACACCAAGCACGCGGTCGACCAGTTCACCCGGCACCTGCTGAGCAGCGGGGTCAAGGCGGCGGCCCTGCACGGCGGCAAGTCGCAGCCCCAACGCACGCGCACCCTGGCCCAGTTCAAGTCCGGCGGTGTCTCGGTGCTGGTGGCGACCAACGTCGCGGCCCGCGGCATCCACGTCGACGACCTCGACCTCGTGGTCAACGTCGACCCGCCCGCCGACCACAAGGACTACCTGCACCGCGGCGGCCGCACCGCCCGCGCCGGCGAGTCCGGCAGCGTCGTCACGCTCGTGCTGCCCAACCAGCGCCGTGAGATGACCCGGCTGATGTCCGTGGCGGGCATCCGGCCGCAGGTCACCCAAGTGCGTTCAGGTGAGGCCGAGTTGAGCAGGATCACCGGAGCGCAGGCACCCTCCGGGGTGCCCGTCGGCGGCAGTGCACCGGTCACCGAGCGCCCCAAGCGCGGCGGCGCCCCCTTCCGCGGCATGGGCACGCGCCCGGGACGCGCCGGCGGCGAGTCCCGCCGGGCCGCCGAGGCCCGCCTGACCGCCGAGGCCCGCAAGGCCGCCCGGGTCCGTCGCGGCGCCTAGGCAGGCGGTGCGGCCGGTGACCCGGGCGTCACCGGCCGCCCGCGCCCACACCTCGCAGTCCGCCGCTCAGCCGTTCCCCGGCGCCCCGCCCGGGGCGATCAGCCCCGTCTCGTAGGCGAGGACGACGGCCTGGACACGGTCGCGCAGGCCGAGCTTCGACAGGATGCGGCCCACGTGGGTCTTGACCGTGGTCGGGCTCAGCGACAGGCGGTCCGCGAGCTCGGCGTTGCTGAGTCCCGTGGCCAGCAGGCGGAGCACCTCCAGTTCGCGCGGGGTCAGCCCGGACAGATCGCGGTGCGTGCCGGCCGGCGGGGCCTCCTCGCGCGGGGCGAACCGCTCGATCAGCCGGCGCGTGATGACCGGTGCGAGGAGGGCGTCGCCGGACTGCACCAGGCGTACCGCGGCCACCAGGTGTTCGGGCGTGACGTCCTTGAGCAGGAAGCCGCTCGCGCCCGCGGTGAGCGCGTCGTACACGTAGTGGTCGAGGTCGTACGTGGTGAGGATGATGACCCGCGTGCCGTCCGGGCCCGCGCCGCCCAGGATGTGCCGGGTGGCCTCGATGCCGTCCATGTGCGGCATCCGGATGTCCATGAGGACGACGTCGGGCCGGGTCCGCCGGACGGCGGCGACCGCCTCGGCACCGTTCGCCGCCTCGGCCGTCACCTCGATGCCGTCCGCGGCGAGGATCATCCCGAACCCGGTGCGGACCAGGGCCTGGTCGTCGGCGATGACGGCGCGCAGGGCAGGCCGGTTCACCCGGTCCGCCACGGCACTCGGGCCTTGATCCGGTAGCCGCCGGCCAGGGTCGGTCCCGCGGTGAGGTCGCCTCCGTAGACGGTCAGCCGCTCCCGCAGGCCGATCAGCCCGCGGCCGTTGCCGTCCACCGGTGGACGGTCGTGGGCCCCGCCGGTGTCGGTGACCTCGATCTGCAGGCAGTCGTCGGTGTACCCGATCACGACGGACGCCTCGGCGCCGACCGCGTGCTTGAGCGTGTTGGTCAGTGCCTCCTGCACCACCCGGTACGCCGCGAGGTCCACGCCCGGCGGCAGCGGATCCGCGGGCAGCGACACCGCGACGCCGACCGGGGTCCCGGCCGCGCGCACCCGCTCGGTCAGCGCGTCGAGCTGCGCCAGGCCGGGCTGGGGTTCGAGGCCGTCGGCGGGGGTGTCCGGGCGGCCGGCGGCCGGACCGGCGAGCAGGCCCATGACGTGCCGCAGCTCCGCCATGGCGGCCCGTCCCCCGGCCTCCACCGCCAGCAGGGCCTCCTTGGACCGCTCGGGCGCCGCGTCCATCACCGTGCGGGCCGCACCCGCCTGAATGACCATCACGCTCACATTGTGGGTGACGACGTCGTGCAGTTCGGCGGCGATCCGGGCACGTTCCTCCTCGACGGCCCGGCGCATCGCCTCCTGCTGCCCCTGCTCCAGCTCCGCGAGCCGGTCCCGGCTGGCGGCCAGCCGGCGCTGCCAGAAGCGGACCAGACCCGCCAGCAGGCCGGAGACCAGGAGCACGACCGCGGGACTCGACCACCCGGGCAGCATGGGTTCCGTCTCCCGGAACGCGAAGCCCGCCAGGACGGCCGCGACGAGCAGGCCGACGACGGCCCGCGTCCGGTAACGGCTGTGCACCACGGCGCTGTAGGCGCCGATGACGCACGTCAGCACGTTGATCCAGGACGCGTCGTCGCCGATGAGCAGGGCCGCGCCGAGCACCACCGCGAACACCGCCAGCGGACAGCGGCGCATGAACGCCAGCGGCAGCGCCGACAGGACGACCAGCGGCCAGGGCACGGCCGGTGGCTCCTCCATCACGGGCAGGCCGGGTGCGGGAGGCGGCGGCGGGGGCATGGCGCCGTGGTCGGCGCGCGGACCGATCCGTACCGGCCCGTCGCCGGGGTAACGCGCCGCGACGTACAGCGCGATGACGGTCAGTACGACCGCGAGCGCCACGTCGGCGTACACCACGTGCCGAGGTGGCGGGGCGGGCTTCGCCTCCGCCCTCAGCGCGTCACGCAGATGCTGCCGCCATCCCTGTCGGCCCTCCGTCTCCATCGGGTCATTGTGAGGTCCGCTCCCCCGTCGGCGCGTCCCCCTGCGCGACCGGAAGCCCGTCCCGCAGGTGTACGTCGCGGGGATGACCCCGGGGCCGGGTCGTCCGCGGGGAGGGGCGGATGTCGGTGCCGCGGCCGACGCGCCCCGCGACGCCCCGCGCCTACGGTGACCGGGCCGGCACCGACACCCCCTCCGCACCGACCCGAAGGACGGACCCCTCCCATGACCCAGGTGATCCAGCTGGAGGGCGCGGCCAAGCGCTACGACAGCGCCGGCACACCCGCGCTCGGCCCCCTCACCCTCTCCGTGGACCAGGGCGAGGCCCTCGCCGTGACCGGTCCGTCCGGCAGCGGCAAGTCCACGCTGCTGAACCTCGTCGCCGGCCTGGACAAGCCGACCGAAGGCACGGTGACCGTGGCCGGGCGGCGGATCGACGATCTGAGCGAGCACGCGCTGGCACGCTTCCGGCGCGAGCGGATCGGCATGGTCTTCCAGTTCTTCAACCTGCTCGACGACCTCACCGTGGCCGACAACATCCAACTCCCCGCGCAGCTCACCGGCACCGCCCGGCGCACGGCGGCGGCGCGGGCCGCGGAACTGATGGAGCTGCTCGGCATCCGGAAGCACGCCCGTGCCTATCCGGGGCGGCTCTCCGGCGGCGAGCGCCAGCGGGTGGCGGTCGCCAGGGCCCTGGTGAACCGGCCGGCGCTGCTGCTCGCCGACGAGCCGACCGGCGCCCTCGACACCGCCTCAGGCCAGGACGTACGCGAGCTGCTGGTCGATCTGCACCGGGGCGGGCAGACCGTCGTGCTGGTCACGCACGACCTCGCGCTCGCGGAGGCCTGCGCGAGCCGCACGATCCACCTCGTCGACGGGCACCTCGCCCTCGACACCCGTGCGGAGGCCGTCCGTTGAGGGGCTTCGGCACCGGCGCGCTCGGCCGGGTCGTCCGATCAGGAGTGGGCCGGCGCCGGGTGCAGACGGTGGTGATCGCGGTGGCCACGCTGATGGCGGTGGCCTCGGCCGTGGTCGCCGGATCGCTCATGGTCGCCGCGAGCGCCCCCTTCGACCGCGCGTTCGCCCGGCAGAACGGCGCGCACCTGACCGTGCAGTTCGACCCCGGGAAGGTCGGCGACGCCCGGCTCGCGGCCACCGGTCGGCGCTCGGGCGTCACCGCGAGTGCGGGGCCGTACCCCGCCACGACGATCAGTCCGGTGGACGGGGGCGGCGGGCATCTGCCGGCACTGACCCTGGTGGGGCGGTCCGCCGCCCACGCCGACGTGGACGACCTGGACCTGAAGTCGGGCCGGTGGGCGGCGAAGCCGGGTGAGGTCGTGCTCTCCGCGTCCTTCGCCGGTCCCGCGTTCCGGCTCGGCACCGTCCTCGACACGTCGGAGGCGGCGGACGCCACGGCGCTGACCGTCGTCGGACTTGCCGTGTCGGCGAGCAGGACCGCCGACGCCTGGGCAACTCCCGCCCAGGTGCGGGCACTTGCTTCCGCCGGCAGCCCGCTCACCCGTCAGATGCTGTACCGCCTGGACTCCGCGGGGGCCGGCGGACACCTCGCCGCATGGCGCAAGAGCCTGACCGCCTCGGTACCGTCCGGCGCGGTGCTGGGCAGCCAGTCCTACCTCGACACCAAGCGCGACGCCGACCAGGGCGCGGCGCCGACCATCCCCTTCCTCGTCGCCTTCGGGGTGCTGGGCATCGTCATGTCGGTGATCATCGTCGGGAGTGTGATCGGCGGCGCGGTCGGCACCGGCCTGCGCAGGATCGGCATCCTCAAGGCGATCGGCTTCACGCCCCGCGAGGTCGTACGCGCCTATGTGGCCCAGGCGTTGATCCCCTCGGCCGTCGGAATCGCCCTCGGGGTCCTGCTCGGCAACCTGCTGGCCGTACCCCTGCTGCGGGACACCGGGCAGGCGTACGGCACCGCCTCGCTGTCGGTGGCCTGGTGGGTGGACGTGGTGGTGCCGGCCGCCGCGCTGCTCGTGGTCGGGGTGGCGGCGCTGGTGCCCGCGCTGCGGGCCGGGCGGCTGCGGACGGTGGAGGCCATCGCCGTCGGCCGGGCGCCGCGGACCGGGCGCGGCCAGTGGGCCCACCGCCTCGCCGGGCGGCTGCCGCTGCCCCGCGCGGTCACCTACGGTCTCGCCGGACCCTTCACCCACCCGGTCCGTACGGTCGCGATGCTGCTCGCGGTGGCCTTCGGAACGGTCGCCGCCACGTTCGCGGTGGGGCTGACGGCCTCGCTGAACGCGGTCGGTGACGCGCAGGACCCCGAGGACCGGGCCGCGGTCACCGTGATCGCCGGCGGTGCCGGGCCCGGGGCCGAGGGCGTACGGTTGCGCTCCGAACGCGGCGGGGCGGGGTCCGCGGACACCGCCGATCCTGCGCGGGTGCGGGCCGCCGTGGAGGCGCAGCCCGGCACGGCCTCCGCCTACGGCACCACCGAGGCGGACGTCACCGTGACCGGGATCTCCGGCTCGACGCGGGCCACCCTCTACGAGGGCGACACGGAGGCCGCGGGCTACGAGATGATCTCCGGGCACTGGATCGAACGGCCGGGGCAGATCGTCGTCCCCACGCGGTTCCTGGAGAAGACCGCCACCCGGATCGGTGACACGGTGAAGGTGACCTACGCACGGCACACGCGCAGCCTGCGGATCGTCGGCGAGGTCTTCGACACCTCGGACGGGGGCCTGCGGATGCACGCGGACATGGCCGACTTCGGCGGCGCCGAACCGCGTGCCTTCTTCGTCGATCTCAAGCCGGACGTGGCGCCCGCCGAGTACGCCGGGAAGCTCGGCGCCGCGGTACGGCCGCTGGGGGGCGACGTCCTGGTCAACTCCCCTTCACAGAAGGAGAACATGATCCTGATCCTGGAGGGGATGGCCGTGCTGCTCACGCTGATGCTGGTCTCGGTGGCCGGTCTCGGCGTGCTCAACTCCGTCGTCATCGACACCCGGGAGCGCGTGCACGACCTCGGTGTGTGCAAGGCGCTCGGTATGTCGCCGCGGCAGACGGTGAGTCTCGTCCTCGCCTCGGTGGCCGGGATCGGCGTCCTCGGCGGGCTGCTCGGTGTGCCGGCGGGCTTCGCCCTGCACGGCCATGTCCTGCCGGTGATGGGGCGCGCCGCCGGCACCCGCCTGCCGCCGTCGGTCCTCGACGTGTACGACCTCTGGCAGCTGGTGCTGCTGGGCGTCGCCGGTCTCGCGATCGCGCTTCTCGGCGCCCTGCTCCCGGCGGGCTGGGCGGCGCGGACCCGCACGGCGACGGCACTGCGGACGGAGTGACCCGGGCCGGCCCGAGGCGGCTCACCGGGATCCCGGCCGTGGGCGCGGACCGGGGTCTCGGGCGGCCCGACGCCGCTCACCTGCGCTTCTCCGCCGAAGGGCCGCCGAGCGGCGGGTCATCGCTCGATAGGGTGACGGGGACCGCACATCGTGGAACGGAACTAGGAGCAGTCGTGAGTGAGCCGGCGTCCGCCGCCCTGCAGCAGGAGATCGCCCGGGACCTCCAGGTCGCCGACACCTTCGACGCCGAACGGGAGATCGAGCGCCGGGTGGCCTTCCTCGCCGGGCGGCTGACCGCCACCGGGCTGCGCTCCCTCGTGCTCGGCATCAGTGGCGGCGTCGACTCGACCACCACGGGCCGGCTGTGCCAGCTCGCCGTCGAGCGGGCCCGGGCCGCCGGGCACGAGGCCCGCTTCTACGCGATGCGCCTGCCCTACGGGGTCCAGGCGGACGAGCACGACGCCCAGCTCGCCCTCTCCTTCATCCGGGCCGACCACGTGCTGACGGTGGACGTCAGGCCCGCGAGCGACGCCGCGTTCGACGCCGCGCTGGCCGCCGGCGTCGGCTTCCGCGACGCACACCACCAGGACTTCGTGCGCGGCAACATCAAGGCCCGGCAGCGCATGATCGCCCAGTACGCGGTGGCCGGCGCGCACGACGGCCTGGTCGTCGGCACCGACCACGCGGCCGAGGCGGTCTCCGGCTTCTTCACCAAGTTCGGCGACGGTGCAGCCGATCTGGTTCCGCTGACCGGACTGACCAAGCGCCGGGTGCGCGCGGTCGCGGGCGCGCTGGGTGCGCCCGCGGAGCTGGTGTGGAAGACCCCGACGGCCGACCTGGAGACACTGGACCCGGGGAAGGCCGACGAGGACGCCCTCGGCGTGACGTACGACGAGATCGACGACTTCCTGGAGGGCAAGCCGGTGGACGAGCGGGTCTTCGAGAAGATCGTCGGCCGTTACCGCCTGACCGAGCACAAGCGTCAACTGCCCGTCGCTCCCTGAGGACCTGCCGCCCGGCCGGGCGAGGCGGGGGCTAACCGGCCGGTGTCGCCTCGGCGATGAGGCGCTGGAGGTGGAGGCCTCGGCGCGCGTCGAGTTCCGTGCTCCGGCCGGTCCGGACGGCGTCGGCGAAGTCGCGGCGCAGCACGGGCCAGCACTCCTCGTGGTCGAGTTCGGCCGTGTCGTAGAGCAGCGGGGGGTGCGCGCCGAAGAGCTCGACGCGGGTGACGGCGTGCGGCACGTTCACCGAGCCGGACAGGGACGCCTGGCTCACCGCGCCGCTCTCGTGCTCGCAGGTGAGGTCGATCCAGCGGCGCGGGTCTCCCGTGCCGCGGACCCGGGCGACGGGTCCGACGGCGGCGTCGAGCAGGTCCAGCAGGTGCGGGCCGAGGTCGAGCAGGGCGCCGTGCTCCAGGCGCCAGGTGGTGGCGAAGTCGCCGCCGAGGAAGGCGCCGTGCAGGTAGCAGGAGCGTGCCCCCGCGACGTCGAGCTGCCGGGCGGCCCCGATGAAGGCGCGGGTCACGGGGTGGTAGCGCTTGGTCAGTACGAGCTGGGAGACCACCCCGGCCTCGTCGATCGCGTCGGCCAGCCGCTCGGCCGCGACGAGGTCGGGCCCGAGCGGCTTCTCCAGGAGGAGGGCCTTGCCCGACTTGGCCGCGCGCAGGGCGAGTTCGGCCTGGACGGCGGGCGGCACCGCGAAGGCGACGGCCTCGCAGCTGTCGAGCAGTTCCCCGAAGTGCTCGACGGCCCGGGCTCCGTAGGGGGCGGCGGTCTCGCGCGCGGCATCCGGCCGGCGCGCCCACACGGCGGCGAGGCGGGTCTCGGGCCCGGCGGCGAGCATCCGGGCGTGCATGGCGCGGGCCCACGGTCCGGCCCCCACGAGCCCGACCTCGACGGGGCGTTCCTTCCACGCTGCGGGTACGGCGGTCACGAGTGTCCTGTCTGTACGGGGTGCGGGCGCCGTCAGCCGGTGTGCGCGGTGAGGCGGGCGTCGGCGCGTTCGGGAGAGTAGAGGAACTCCACGACCATGGCGGCGGCTCCGATGAGGCCGGCGTGGTCGCCGAGGCGGGAGGTGACGATCTGCAGGTTGGCGGTGGTACGGGGCATGGCGCGCTGGTAGAGCAGTTCGCGCACGCCGGTCATGAAGGGGACACCGGACAGGTCGCCGGCGAGCATCAGGACCCCGGGGTTGAGCAGGGTGACGACGGTGACGAGGACCTCGCCGGCCCGCCGGCCGGCCTCCCGGGCCAGCCGGATGGCGTCCGGGTGCCCTTCGGCGAGCAGGCGTTTCACGTCGGAGCCGGAGGCCGTCGCGAAGCCGAGGGCGGCGAGCTGCCCGGCGAGCGCGCGACCGCTGGCCACGGCGGCCAGGCAGCCGTGGGAGCCGCACATGCACAGGGCGTCCGGCCGGTCGTGCAGACGGATGTGTCCGATGTCGCCGGCCCCGCCGTCCACACCGCGGTAGACCTCTCCGTTGACGACGACGCCCGCGCCGATCCCGGTGGAGATCTTGACCAGGACGAACGCCGAGCAGTCCCGGTGGTTGGCCTGGTACTCGGCCAGCGCCATCAGGTTGGCGTCGTTGTCGACGAAGACGGGCACCGGCCCGTCCTCCAGGCTGCGCCCCACGTGGAGGGTGTAGGCCTGCTGCATGCGCTCGCGGATGGGGTACTGGTCCCAGCCCGGCATGATCGGCGGCTGGACGACCCGGCCGGTCTCCCACTCGACGGGGCCGGGCACCGACATGCCGATGCCGCAGATGTGCGCGGCGTCCGTACCGGCGGCGGTGATGAGGTCGGGGAACCAGCCGGCGAGCCGGTCGAGGACCTGGTCGGGGCCGTCGCTGATGTCCAGGGGCGCGGTGTGCTCGGCGAGGATGGTGCCGGCCAGGTCGAGCACGGCGGCGCGGGCGTGCCGGGTCTCCAGGTCGATCGCGATGACCGAGGCGTGCGTCGGGTCGAAGACGAGCCGGTGGGAGGGCCGGCCGCCGGTGGAGGTGCCGCCGGCGTGCCGGAGCCAGCCCGCCCGGTTGAGGAGGTCCAGGCGCTGGCCGACGGTGGAGCGGGACAGGCCGGTGACGCGTTGCAGGTCGGCACGGGTCTGGGCCCGGCCACTGCGGATCAGATCGAGCAGTTCACCCGGACTGGCCTGGTTCGGCGTCATCATGTGCTCCCCCACTGTTCAGCTCTTGTCGGCGCCGCTGGTGAGGCCTTCGGTGAGGAGGCGTTCGGCGGCGAAGAACAGAAGTACCACGGGGATGGTCAGCACCACGGAACCGGCCATGAGGACGGTCTTGGGCACCTCGATGCCGTTGGAGAGCTGGGCGAGACCCAGCGAGACGGTCCATTTGGCGGGGTCGGCGGCGAGGAAGAGGAGTGCGAAGAGGAACTCGTTCCACGCGATCATGAACACGTAGAGCCCCGTCGCCATGAGGGAGGGCAGGGCGAGCGGCAGGATCACCTTGCGGACGGTCTGCAGTCGGCTGCAGCCGTCGAGGGCGGCGGCCTCCTCGATGGAGTACGGGATGGTGACGAGGTAGTTCTTCAGCATGTAGATGGACACCGGCACGGTCTGGGCGACGTAGACGATGGCGAGGCCGCCCAGGCTGGAGGAGAGTCCCAGTCTGGCGAACATGACGAAGAGCGGCACCGCCAGCAGCGTCGCCGGGAACAGGTAGACGGCGAGGAAGAGCGCGCTGACCTGGCGGCTGCCGAAGAACTTCAGGCGGCTGATGGCGTAGGCGCCGGGGACGGCGGCGAGCAGGGTCAGCACGACAGTGCCGAGGGAGACGAGCGCGGAGTTGAGCAGGAACTCCAGGAAGCCCTGACCGCCGGCGTCGGTGGACTGCAGCACGTTCTCGTACGTGGACAGGGTGAAGTCCCTGCCCGCCACCCACAGGGAACCGGGGTTCAGCAGCAGGGCGTCGATGGGCTTCACCGACAGCAGCAGCATGTAGTAGAAGGGCACGCAGGTGATCAGTACGAGGAAGGCGATGACGACCCGGCGCAGGACGCCGAACAGCCCCTCCTCGAACCGGGCCCGTGTCATGGCCGCTTTCTGCGTCACGATTCCTCCTGCACCTTGTTGCCGAAGAGCTTGAAGTAGAGGCCCAGCAGGATCATGAGCGAGAGGGCCAGCACGAGGGCCTGTGCGGCCGCGGCGCCCACGTCGTAGCGGGCGGTGAGGAAGTCGTAGACGCGTACGGCGGCGACGTCGGTGCCGGCCCCGCCTCCGGTCAGGAGGTACACGTCGTCGAACTTGTTGAAGGTCATGATGAAGCGCAGGACGCACAACAGCGCGATCACCGGCATCAGTTGGGGCAGCATGATGTAGCGGAAGCGCTGGGTGGGGGTCGCGCCGTCCACCTTCGCGGCCTCTTCGAGACCGTCGGGCACGGCCTGGAGGCGGGCGAGGATGAAGAGGAAGGCGAACGGGAAGTACCGCCAGCACTCGAAGGCGATCACGGTCAGCAGGGCGAGCGGGATGTCGAAGTGCAGGCCGAGCAGGTGCACTTCGTACGCGCGGGTGGAGAGGAAGGCGATCGGGTCGTCCCACCCGAACAGGCGCCGGCCCCAGTCGTTGACGACGCCGTACTGCGGGCTGAGCGCGACCTCCCAGACGAAGGCCACGGCCACGACGGGGGCGACGTAGGGCAGGAGCATCGCGGCGCGCAGCAGGCCCCGTCCGCGGAAGGGCTTGCGCAGGGCGAGGGCGGCGACGAGTCCCAGCAGGACGGAGCCGAAGGTGGCGCCCACGGTGTAGAGGAGCGTCGTCCAGAGGCTCGACCAGAAGCCCGCGGAGCCGAAGACCTGGCCGAAGTTGTCCAGGGACCAGTGGCCGAACAGGCCCATTCCCTGGATGTCGACGAGCTTGGCGTCCTGGAAGGCGAGCAGCACCGTCCACAGGATGGGCAGCACCACGACGACGAGCACGACGAGGAAGGTGGGTGAGACGAAGGCGAGTCCTGCGCGGTTCGCGCGCCGGGTGGCGGTCATCGGCCGGCGGGCGGGTGCGGGCGCGTCCGGTTTCCGGCCGGACGGGGCCGGGGGCTGGGGGCGCTGCTTCGCGCCCGTGGGGGCTGTTGTCATGGGGAGACCTTTGGTGGCGTGCGGCGAACGGCTACTGCAGGGACTTCTTGAGGGCGGCGACTTCGTCGTCGGCTTCGCGGGCGGCCTCGGCGGGTGAGATCTGTCCGCCGGTCATGGCGCCGATGGCCTTCGGTACGGGCAGTTCGCCGTTGGTGGCGCCGACGAGGGCTCCTTCGCCCTGGGTGATGCCCCAGCGGCGCATGTGCGTGACTCCGTCGGCGAGTCGGGTGAGGAGCCGGTCGGAGTAGACCTCGTCCAGGGGTTCGCGGGTGTCGACGCCGAGGTCGCTGTGGCGCCAGGCGTCGAGGTACTTCCGCGGCTCGGCCGCCGTGCCCCGGCGGACCGGGATCTTGCCCTCGGGGGCCATGCCGAACCAGGACTCGTAGCCGCTGCCCATCATGTACTCGATGAACTCGCGGGAGGCCGCCGTCTCGGCGGTCTTGGTCGTCACCCAGGAGGTGATCTCGCCGAACTGGGCGGGCTCGGCGGCGTCGGGGCCCTTGAGCGCGGTGACGATGCCGCTGTGGTCCGAGAGGTAGCGGGGGTCCTTCTTGCACTGCGGGCAGCTCGGGAGGGCGTCCTTGCGCAGTCCGGCGAGTTCGTCGAGCAGGAACGAGGACCAGATGACCATGGAGGAGCGGCCCGCGAAGTAGGTGGCGCGGGTGGAGTCCACGGTCTGGGTGCCGGGGGCCCCGTAGTCACGCGCGAGCTTGTCGTAGGTGTCGAACGCGGTGGCGCACTGCGGGGAGTCGAGGGTGACCTCGTGCCGGTCGTTCACGAGCCGGCATCCGTTGGCCAGGGCGACGCTCTCGAAGCTCTGGGAGGTGAACACGTCGCTGGGGTCCGTGGCTGCGGACATCCCGTCGTGGCCCTGCGTGGTGAGCTTCTTCGCTGCCGTCAGGGTGTCGGCGTAGGTGTCGGGAGCCTTCAGGCCCGCCTTGCCGAACTGGTCCTTGCGGTAGACCAGGAGCTGCAGCCAGGCGTCGGAGGGGACGCCGAGGCTGGTGGCGCCGTCCGAGGTCAGGTCGAGGGCGTTGGCGTTGAACGTGTCCCGGCCCAGCTCACCGATGATCTGCCGCGGGATGTCGGTGTTGAGCAGACCGTTGGTGTACATCTGCCAGGTCTGGCCCATGGGCGCCGCGCCGATGACGTCGGGCAGGTTCCCGGCGGCCGCGGCGGACATGATCAGCTGGGGCATCTGACCCTCGTCGACGCCCACCAGGTGGACCTTGATCCCGGTCTTCCGCTCGAACCCGTCGATGATCTTCCGGGTCGCGCCCACCCGGTCGGGGAGGTTCTCCTGGGACCAGACGGTGATCTCCCGGTCCGGTTTCCCGGGTCCGGTACTGCCGGCACAGCTGGTGAGCAGTCCGAGTGCCAGGGCTGCCGTGACACCGGCCGCGGTCGTCCTCGACCGCCGGGTCCTCGTGCGCATTGCATGTCCTCATCGCCGACTTACGTCTACTGAACACGCATCTCAGCATTACTTTTGCTGGTTGACAAGACATAAGTGGGAGATATTCTCGACGCAACCCAACCCCGCAACTCTTCCGGAGCCGTCCGTGGAACGCGTCGTCCAATTCACCGCCCCACGCCAGGTGGAGGTGGCCGAGCACACCCGTGCCGAACTTCCGCCCGGCCATCTGCGCGTGCGTACCCGCTACTCGGGTATCTCCGCCGGCACCGAACTCACGGCGTACCGCGGCACGAACCCCTATCTGACGCGCACCTGGGACGCCGAGGCACGGCTCTTCCGCGAGGGCTCGGCAGGCATCGCCTACCCCGTGGCGGGCTGGGGATACTCCGAGGTGGGCGAGGTCACCGAGGTCTCGTCCGAACTGGCCGGCACCCCGGGACTGCCCGCCGTCGGCGACCTGGTCTGGGGCATCTGGGGACACCGCAGCGAGGGCATCGTCCCCGCCGAGCGCATGCTCGGCCACACCCTGCCGGCCGGTCTGGAGCCGCTCGCCGGCGCCTTCGCCCGGGTGGGCGCCATCGCGTACAACGCCGTGCTCGCCGGCGACATCCACGTCGGCGAGGACGTCGCCGTGTTCGGGCAGGGCGTCATCGGTCTGCTGACCACCCGCCTCGCCCGGCTGAACGGCGCCCGCGTCACCGCCGTCGACGCCCTCGACGGACGGCTGGAGACGGCCAAGCGGTACGGCGCCCAGTACACCCTCAACGCCCGCACCGACTCCGTCGCCGAACGCGTCCGCGAGGCCACCGGCGGCGCGGGAGCCGACCTCGCCATCGAGATCAGCGGCGCCTACCCCGCCCTGCACGAGGCGCTGCGCTCGGTCGCCGTGGGGGGCCGCGTCGTGGCGTCCGGCTTCTACCAGGGCGACGGCATCGGACTGCGGCTGGGCGACGAGTTCCACCACAACCGTGTCCAGCTCGTCTGCTCGCAGATCGGCGGCGTGCCCCCGCAGCTGTCCGGCCGCTGGACGGTCGAACGGCTGCAGCGGACCTTCCTGCGGCTGGTCGCCGAGGGCCAGGTGGACGTCGCGTCCCTGGTCAGCCACGTCGTACCGGCCGCCGAGGCGGCCGACGCGTACGTGCTGCTGGACGAACGCCCCGCCGACGCCCTCCAGGTCGTCCTGGAATTCTGAGAGGCCCCCCGATGCTCAAGACCGCCGCACAAGAACAGCTCCTGCCGGGCGGGAGCCTGCAGGAGAAGTGGGAGTTCGCGCAGAACGCCGGCTACGACGCCATCGAACTGCGGGCCAAGGGCGACCTGCACTTCGCCTCGCGCCTGCCCGAACTCCGGCGGGCCCGCAAGGACGGCGTCGTCATGCCGACCGTCTGCGTGGACATGCTCCACTTCTTCGGCGCCTTCGACGACGACCTGCGCCGCGACGCGCTCGCGCAGATGAAGTCCCAGCTCACCGTCATCGCGGAGATCGGCGGCCTGGGGGCGCAGACACCCGCGTCCTACGGGATGTTCTCGCGCCGCCTGCCGCCCTTCGAACCGCCGCGCACCGAGGAGCAGGACCGCGAGGTCCTGCTGTCCGGACTGACCGAACTGGGCGAACACGCCCGCGCCGAGGGCGTCACCCTCTTCCTCGAACCGCTCAACCGCTACGAGGACCACATGGTCAACCGCCTCGAGCAGGCGGCCGACCTGATCCGCGAGACCGGCCTGGACTCGGTACGGATCGGCATCGACAGCTACCACATGAACATCGAGGAGAGCGATCCCTCCGCCGCGATCCTGGCGAACGCCGAGTTCATCGGGCATGCACAGGTGTCGGACTCCAACCGCTTCCAGCCCGGCGCCGGACATCTCGACTGGCCCGCCTGGCTGGGCGCCCTGCACACCATCGGCTACGACGGATACCTGGCCGCCGAATGCCGGCTGACCGGTGACCCCGTCGAGGCCGTCCGCTCCGTGCCCGCCTTCCTCGAGAGGTCCGGCGCGTGAGGGGAGTCCTGGACCGGCCCGCGCCCACCGCCACCGCAGACCTGACCCTGCGACGCGGTGCGGCGCGGGTCCTCATCGACAACTGGACCGGCACCTCCACCGTCCCCTCCCGCACGCTCTACCCGCACCAGTGGAGCTGGGACTCCGCGTTCATCGCGATCGGCCTGCGCCACCTGTCCGTACGCCGGGCCCAGCGCGAACTCGAAGCGCTGCTCGCCGCGCAGTGGGCGGACGGCCGCATCCCGCACATCGTGTTCAACCCGGACCTGCCGTGCGACGCCTACTTCCCCAGCCCGGACTTCTGGCGGTCCTCCCGCGCCGGCCGCGACGCCGGGGCGCCCGAGGCCGCCGAGACGTCGGGCATCGTGCAACCGCCCGTCCACGCCCTCGCGGCCTGGCTCGTGCACCGGGCCGACCCCGCGGAGTCCCGGCGCCGCGAGTTCCTCGCCCGCCTCCACCCGCAGCTCGCGGCCTGGCACGACTACCTGCTGTCCCGGCGGGACCTGGCGGGCGGCGGCCTCGCCGCGGTCGTGCACCCGTGGGAGCCGGGCATGGACAACAGCCCCTGCTGGGACGGTCCACTGGCCCGTGTCACCCCGGCGGCACCCGGGACGTACCGCAGGGCCGACCTCGACCACGGCCATCCGGCGGACCGGCCCACCGACCTCGACTACGGCCGGTACGTCCGACTCGCCACCGACTACCGCGACGCCGGCTACGACGACACCGCCGTGCACGGCTTCGCCGTCGAGGACCCCTGCTTCAACGCCCTGCTCATCGTGAGTGAACTGGCGCTCGCCCGGATCGCCGCCGAGCTGGGCGCCGACCCGGCGCCGCACCGAGCCCGCGCGCGCGACCTCACCCGGGCCCTGGTGGCACGCCTGTGGGACGAGGACGCCGGGCTGTTCCTGGCCCGCGACCTGGTCGCGGACCGGCTCGTCCCGGAGCACAGCGTGGCGGGGCTCGTCCCGCTGCTCGTGCCGGACCTGCCGGGCCATGTCGTCGAGCGGCTGGCCGACACCCTGGACGGCCCCCGCTTCCACGCCGGGTCCGCCTCGCTCGTGCCCAGTTACGACTTGACGGGGCACGCCTTCGACAGCACCCGCTACTGGCGCGGCCCCGCGTGGTTCAACACCGCCTGGCTCATCGAGCGCGGACTGCGCGTGCACGGCCGCGCGGCCCGTGCCGACCGGCTGCGCTCCGCCTTCCTCGCCGCCGCGGGCGGCTCGCGGTTCGCCGAGTACGTGGACGCCACCACCGGCGAGGGCCGCGGCACCCGCGACTTCTCGTGGACCGCCGCACTCACCCTCGACCTGCTCAGCGCCGACGACCTCGACCTGCCGGGCGCCGACGACAAGGAGCCCGCGTCATGACCGCTCGCCACGTCCGGCTCGTACGGGACGGGACCTTCGCCGTCCTCGGCGACGACGGCGGCGTGACCGGCAGCCGGGGCGCCGATCCGGACGGCCTCTTCCTGCGCGACGCCCGGCACCTGAGCCACTGGCGGCTCACCGTCGACGGCGACACCCCCGGCACACTGGTGCCCGCCCTCCCCCGGCCGGACGGCACCGCCGAGTGCGTCCTCACCCCGCCGGGCACGCGCGACGAACCCGCGGCGTACACGGTCTTCCGCCGGCAGGAGGTCACGGCCGGCACGTTCACCGAGCATCTGCGCCTGGTCAGCAACCGGCCCGAGCCCGTGACCGCGCGGGTCGAGATCACCGTGGACGCCGACTTCGCGGACCTGTTCGAACTGCGCGCCGACAACCGGCACTACCCGAAGCCGGACGGTGTCCGGCAGGCGCACGGCACCGCACAGGGCGCGCGGTTCGACTACCGGCGCGGCGACTGGCACACGGCGACCGCCGTCGGCGGCAGCCCGCACCCCGACACCGTGACGGCGGTGACGGACGGCGGCGGGACCGCACACCGGATGCGCTGGGCACTCGCACTGCCTCCGCACGGCGAGGGCGAGCTGCGGCTGACGGTCGAGGCCCTGCCGCACGGAGTCCCCGGGCCCGCGGCCGTCCCGGCCGCACCCGCCCGGCCCGCTCCCGCGCCGACGGGCTGGGACGACCTGGACCGGGCCTGCGAGCAGGGCCTGGCCGACCTGGACCTGCTCACCGTCACGGCGACCGGGGTGGACGGCGACCCGGTCGGGGTGCCCGCGGCCGGCATCCCCTGGTTCCTCACCCTCTTCGGCCGGGACTCCCTGCTGACGTCCTTCTTCCTGCTGCCCCACCGCCCGTCGGCGGCCGCCGGAACGCTCAGTGCGCTGGCCGCCACCCAGGGCCGGCGCCACGACACCTTCAGCGGCGAACAGCCCGGCCGCATCGTCCACGAGATCCGGCACGGCGAACTCGCGCACTTCCGCCAGATCCCGTACGGCCGCTACTACGGAGCGGTCGACGCCACCCCGCTCTTCCTGGTCCTGCTGCACGCACACCACGAGACCACCGGGGACACCGCGACGGCCCTCCGGCTGGAACGGCACGCCCGCGCCGCCGTCGACTGGATGCTCGGCGACGGCGGGCTCACCGAGCACGGCTACCTCGTCTACACCCCGGACCCGGGCGGCCTGGTCAACCAGAACTGGAAGGACTCGGCGGGCGCGATCTGCTTCACCGACGGCACCCAGGCCGAGGGTCCCATCGCCGTCTCGGAGGCGCAGGGCTATGCCTACGACGCCCTGCTGCGCACCGCCCGCCTGGCGCGGGAGGTGTGGCACGACGAGCCCTACGCCGAGCAGCTCGACCGGCACGCGGACCGGCTGAGGGCGCGGTTCACCCGGGACTTCTGGATGGCCGAGGCGGACTTCCCGGCGCTGGCCCTCGACGGTGACGGCCGCCAGGTGGACGCGCTGGCCTCGGACGCCGGGCACCTCCTGTGGTCCGGCATCCTGGACGAAGAGCACGCCCACCGGGTGGGCCGACGTCTCCTCCGGCCGGACTTCTTCTCGGGCTGGGCCGTCCGCACCCTCGCCGCGGGCCAGCGCCCCTACCACCCGCTGTCGTACCACCGCGGCAGCGCCTGGCCGCACGACAACGCGGTCATCGCCCTCGGCCTGGCCCGCGCCGGCCTGCACGACGAGGTGCGCACGGTGGCGGAGGGGCTCGTCTCCGCGGCGGCACGACACGGCCACCGCCTGCCCGAGGTGATGGCGGGCTACGACCGCGCCCGCGCCTCGGGCCCGGTCCCGTACCCGCACGCGTGCTCCCCCCAGGCCTGGGCGGCGGCGACGCCGCTCGCACTGCGCACGGCACTGTACGGAACCGACGCGCCCTGACCGGACGGGGTGCGGAGTCCACGCGCCGCGCCGGGCTCCGCACCCCCGCCGGAACCCTGCCGCGGCGTCCTCCCACGTGGCTTCGGCGGTCGTGCGGTTCCAGGTGATTTATGGTGACTCAAGGAGTTTGCCCCTACCGGAGGTGCAAAGATGCGCGCCGCGGCAGCGATTGTCTCTCTGGCCGTCAGTGGGGCGCTCATCGTCGCGACATCGGCCTGCGACCAGGACAGGCCGGAGTCGTCGAACGCCCGCTACGGCGACTGCGAGGTCTCGGGGCGCTACGGGGAGTTCGAGCTGTCACCCCGGACGGCGGGCGCCCTCACGGTCATGACCACCCTTCCCGCGCCCGGCTGGTGGAACGGCGACTCGCCGGACTCCGTCAAGAGCGGATACGAGTACTGCATGGCCGCCAACATCGCCTACCGGTCGGGACTCGACCGGGTGAAGGTGGACAACGAACCCTTCCCGGAGGTCGTGTCCGGCCGGACCGAGGACTTCGACCTGGCCCTGGCACAGATCACGATCACCCCGGAACGGAGCAAGGTCGCCGACTTCTCCCCGCCCTACCTCTCCTCGACCCTCGGCGTGCTGGTCAGGGACGACGAGAAGATCGACGAGAACAACATCCGTGACGTCCGCATCGGCGTGGCGGAGGGCACCACGGGTGACGAGTTCGTCGAGGACCGCCTCGAACCGACCAAGCCCGTCACCACGTTTGCCAACGACCCGGAGATGGTCACGGCGCTGGAGGAGGGCCGGATCGACGCGGTCGTCCACGACACGACGATCCTGCTGGCGTATCCCCAGAAACGGGAGGGCAGGGTGCGGCTCGCGGGACAGTACCGGACCGACCAGGGGTACGGCGCCCTCTACCCGAAGGGGTCACCGAACAAGAAGGAACTCGACCGGATCATCAGGCAGCTGATCGACGACGGCACACTCGCCAAACTGTCGGTCGTCTACCTCGGGGCGGCTTTCGGCCAGGACCCGGCCAAGATCCCGTACTTCACGGTCGACGGCGGCTCCTGACCGCTCCGGACGGCCGCGCACCCCGGGCGGGCGGCGATCCGGACTCCGTCCCGCCTCACAGGTCCGCCATCAGCAGAGCGCCCAGATCCGCGGCGGATCCGGCATCGAGCGACTGCTCGGCCCAGATGATCTTGCCTCGGTCGGTGTAGCGGGTCCCCCAGCGGCGGGACATCTGCGCCACCAGGAACAGGCCGCGGCCCCCCTCGTCGGTGGAGGCCGCGCGGCGAAGGTGCGGGGAGGTGCTGGTGCCGTCGCCGACCTCGCAGATCAGGCTGTCGCCGTCGCGCAGCAGCCGCAGACCGATGGGGCTCCCTCCGTACCGGATGGCGTTCGTCACCAGTTCGCTGAGGATCAGCTCGGTCGTGAAGGCGGCCTCGCCGAGCCCCCAGGCTTCCAGCCTGCGGGTGGCCTCGGCGCGGATCCGGGAGACCGCGGCCGGGTCGTCGGGCACCTCCCACTCCGCGACCTGCTCCGGGTCGAGCAGCCGGGTGCGTGCGACGAGCAGGGCGACGTCGTCGCTCGACCTGGTGCGGAGCATCGCGTCGAGCACCGCCCGGCAGGTCTCGTCCGGGGTGTCGCCGTCCGTGCCGGCGAGCGCCTCCTCCAGCATGGTGAGCCCGACGTCGATGTCACGGCCGCGGGCCTCGACGAGACCGTCGGTGTAGAGGACCAGGCGGCTGTCGGCGGCCAGCCGGAGCTCGGCCGTCTCGACCGGCAGGCCCCCTCCCACGCCGAGGGGCGGGGCGACGGGGACGTCGGGGAAGGTCACGGAGCCGTCGGGCGAGACCAGCGCCGGACCGGGATGACCGGCCCGGGCGAGAACGCACCGCCCGGAGACCGGGTCGTAGACCGCGTAGAGGCAGGTGGCACCGGTGACGGTCTCGGTGTTGCCCTCGGCCGCCGTGTCCTGGTCGATCCGGGCGATCAGGTCGTCGAGGTGCGCGAGAAGCTCGTCCGGAGGCAGATCCAGGGCGGCGAAGTTGTGCACCGCGGTCCTCAGGCGCCCCATCGTCGCGGCGGCGTGCAGTCCGTGCCCGACGACGTCGCCGACCACCAGGGCCACCCGGGCCCCCGGCAGCGGGATGACGTCGTACCAGTCGCCGCCCACCCCCGCCTGGGCGGGCAGATACCGGTGCCCGACGTCCAGGGCGGACAGCTCCGGGAGCACGCCGGGCAGCAGGCTGCGCTGGAGGGTGACGGCCGTGGTGTGCTCGCGGGTGTAGCGGCGGGCGTTGTCGATGCACACGGCCGCCCGGGCGGCGAGTTCCTCGGCGGGAGACAGGTCGTCCGACTCGAAGGGAGCCTGGTCCGAGCGCCAGAACTCGACGACCCCCAGGAGCTGGCCTCGGGCCCGCAGCGGCACGGAGATCATGGAGTGGATGCCGTATTCGACCACCCTCCGGGCCCGCTCCGGATCCTCGGCCCGCCATCCGTCGGCCGTGGCGAGGTCCGTCACCAGGACCGGCCGGCCGGTGGTCATACCGACGGCCACGGGGTTGCCGGGCGCGTAATGCATATGCGTCCCCACGGGAAGGAGGGGCGCGTCGTCCCGGATGCCCGCGGCCGCGACGCGGCGCATCTCCGTGCTCGCCTCCGTCGGTTCACCACCTTGCAGCACGGGCTCCAGCAGCTCGATGGTGGCGAAGTCCGCGAAGCGCGGGACCGCCACCTCGGTCAGCTCCTCGGCGGTGCGTTCCACGTCGAGGGTGGTGCCGATGCGCGTGCTGGCCTCGTAGAGCAGTTGCAGACGGCCGCCGGCCACGTCCGCCCGGCCCGCGAGGGCGCGCAGCTCGGTGGTGTCCCGCAGGGTCGCCACGCTGCCGCTCCTGGCGCCCACCGGTCGCACATTGACCGCGAGGAGGATGTCTCCGGCCAGGAAGACCTGGTCGGTGGCGGCCCGGCCCGATCCCAGCAGCCCGGCCAGGGCCGGGCTCAGTCCGAGGGCGGTGACCGCCCTGCCCTCGGCCTCCGGCGGGAGTGCGAGCAGCCGGCGGGCCTCGTCGTTGACCAGCAGCAGCCGTCCGTCGCCGTCCAGAATGATCACGCCTTCACGGACCGCGTGCAGCACCGCCTCGTGGTGCTCGTACATACGGGTCATCTCCACCGGGCCCAGGCCCCGGGTCTGGCGCCTCAGACGTCCGCTGACCAGGGCCGACCCTCCCGCGGCCAGCAGCAGCGCGACACCGCCGGCGGCGAAGATCACGGGCAGTTGGTCCTGCACCACACCGGACACCTTGTCGACGGTGACCCCCACGGTGATGAGTCCGACGGCGGTCCCCTTCTCGTCGAAGACGGCCACCGTCGAGTCGACCGCCTTGCCCAGGCTGCTGTCGAACGTGGTCTGGTGGGGCTCGCCCCCGAGCGCCTCGTCGTAGGAGGTGGAGACGTGCTTCCCGATCTGATCCGGGTCCGGGTGGGTCCACCGGAAGCCGTAGGGGCTCAGCGCCACGACATAGTCGACCCCGGTCTTCTTGCGCACCGCCTCGGCGTGCGGCTGGAGTGCCGCCGTCGGGTCATCGCTCTTCATCGCCGACGCGGTGCCGGGGGCGTTCGCGAACGCCTCGGCCGCCACCAGCGACCGGTCGCCGGCCTCGTGGATCGCGCGGTTGCGGTCCTGGACCACGAGCACCGCCACGGCCGTGGCGATGAGCAGCAGGACGACCACCAGCTGCAGCAGGAAGACCTGACCGGCGACACTGCGCGGCTTCAGCATCGACCGGACCCGCCGGCCGGTCGAACGGTGACGGGCTTCCGGGTCGGCTTCCGGCGGCCCGGCCTTCGGCGGCACCCGGTCGCCCCGGTGGATTGCCGGGCCGTATTGCCCAATTTTGCCCATTTCCTCAGTATCGGTGACCGACCCGTAGGACGCGGCTCAGGACGGGCCGGTCCGGTGCCGCCCGACCCGGCAGGCGTGGCCCGACGGCCGGTCCCAGGAGGCCTGGTCGACGGACATCCGGTGCCGGCCCTTCCCGGCGGGGCGCTGGGTCGACCACGTCCCGGGAACGGCAAAAAACCGGCGAGTCGCATGACTCACCGGTTTCCTTCAGCGCATGGAGACGATCTCGTGAACGTCGTCCTGTGTCTATGTGTCCGAGGGGGGACTTGAACCCCCACGCCCGATAAAGGGCACTAGCACCTCAAGCTAGCGCGTCTGCCATTCCGCCACCCGGACCAGGTGTCTGCCGCCAGGGCGGGGGTGCTCCCCGCGCGGCGACATGGACAACAATACCAAGCTTTCAGGGTGCCTTTCACCTGCGTATCCGGGCCCCCGGAGCGGTGCCGCGGGGGCGGCCGGGGGTCGGCCTACAGTCTCACCATGGGTGACTGGATGACTACGGCCGACCTGCGGAAGGGGCGTCGGGCACGTGCACTGTCGCCGTGGCGGGAGCATCTGCGCGACACGTTCTGGTTCGCGCCGACCGCCGCGATGGTGCTGGTCTTCGTCGTCTGGGCCGGGGCGGCCGAGCTGGACGCGATGATCGTCGCCTCGCTGCAGGAGTCCGGTGACTACGACGCCCTGGACTCGCTGCTGAAGATCGCCGACGACGCTCGGGTCGTGGTGACCACCATCAGCTCCGCCATGATGACGTTCATCGGAGTCGTGTTCAGCATCTCGCTCGTCGCCCTCCAGATGGCGAGCGGGCAGTTCAGCCCGCGCGTGGTGCGGATCTTCGTACGGAGCCGGATCACCAAGGCGACCTTCGCCGTCTTCCTCGCCACCTTCGTGCTGTCGCTCCTCGTGCTGACCGGCTTCGACGGCGAGCGCGACGCCCGCGTGGTCACGTCCGTGCCGCTGCTGCAGTCGGTCCTGACGCTCCTGATGGTCGGACTCAGCCTGCTGCTGTTCGTGATGTACGTGAACACGATGCTGCGGCTCATGCGGGTCGGCCACGTCATCGACCGCATCAGCCGGGAGTCGTCCCGCGTGATCGCGCGGATGACCGTCCCCTTCTCCGGGCGGGAGGGGACCATGGCCGACGTGACGGCCGAGTTCGGGGCCGAGACCGCGCTGATCGTGCACCGGGGGCGGGCCGGAGTGCTGCGGGACGTGAACGTCGGGCGGCTGGTGCGGGCGGCGCGACGGCAGGGTGTGGTGCTCCGGCTCATCCCCCGGATCGGCGACTTCGTCGTGCCCGGCACGCCCGTGCTGGCCGTGCACGGCGGGACGGCTCCCGACCCGCGGCTGCTGGGTTCCGCCGTCTCCGTGGGCGTCGAGCGCACCTTCCACCAGGACCTGGGGTTCGGGCTGCGGCAGCTGTCCGACATCGGGCTGCGCGCGCTGTCCGCAGCGGTCAACGACCCCACGACCGCCGTCCAGGCCCTGGACCGCATCGTGCAGTTCCTCGCGTCCGTGTCCGGTCGGCAGCTCGACGCCTGGCTGCACCGCGACCGGAAGGGGGCGGTACGGCTGGTGCAGCCCGTGCCGGGCTGGGCGTCGCTGGTGGATCTCGGGTTCGCCGAGATCCGGGTGTGCGCCGTGGGCACCCCCCAGGCGACCCGGCGCCTGATCGCCGGGCTCGACGATCTGCTGCGGATCACCCCCCGGGCGCGGCACGCGCCGCTGGTGCGGCACCGCGCGCTGCTGACCCAGGCCGTGGAGCGGGCGGTGCCGGAAGCCGCGGACCGGGCGTTCGCCCTCGGTGCCGACCGCCAGGGCATCGGCTAGGGCGGGTGCCGGGTGCGAGGCTGCGGACGGCGTCCGCCGCCTCGCACCACCAGCGTCACCTCACGGCATCAGGTGGTACTCCGGGGAGTTCCCGGGCAGTCGCTCCCCGGTCGGCCCGTGCGTCACCGCGCGCACCCAGCAGCTCGCCGCCCACGAACGCGCCGCAGCCGCCGAACAGTTCGTCCCGGTCGCCGCCCGAACGCGGTGTGCCGTGGCCCGCCTCGGGGCCGCCCGATGTGCGCGGCGGCCCACCCGTCCCCGCCGAACCGCCCGGCCCCACGCGGGCAGCCCGGATGGGCCGCGGCGGGCCCCTCCCTGCTGCACCCCGGCCGGTCCCCCGCAGGCGGCTCAGCCCACCGCCTGCTTCACCAGCGCGCCGATCCGCTCCTCCACCTCAGGCGTGACCTCGGTCAGGGCGAAGCCGGCCGCCCACATCGTGCCCTCGTCCAGCTTCGCCTGGTCGCTGAAACCGAGCGTCGCGTAGCGCGCCTTGAACTTCGCCGCGCTCTGGAAGAAGCAGAGGACCTTACCGTCCAGCGCGTAGGCGGGCATGCCGTACCAGAGCTTCGGCGCGAGGGCCGGGGCGGCGGCCCTGACGACGGCATGGACGCGCTCGGCCATGATCCGGTCCGGGTCCTGCATCTCGGCGATCTTCGCGAGCACCTCGCGCTCGGCCTCCGCCGCCTTGTCCGCGCGCGAGCCGCGGCGGGCCGCGGTCTTGAGTTCCTCGGCGTGGTCCTTCATCGCGGCCCGTTCCTCGGCCGTGAATCCCTCGTGCGTGCCGCGTCCACTGCTGCTCATCGCAGATCTCCCCCTTGCGGATCCGACGTGCGGGCGTGTGCCAGGGGAGGACTTTATCCCGGGGGCACCGACACCGGTCGCTGAATGATCGAGCGCGTCTCCGCGCGCCGCGACACGGGTGCGGTACCCCCCGGGGCTCTCGTCCGTCAGGTCCGGGTTCCCTTGCCGCGTGTCCTGCGCAGCGCCGCGAGGTTGTCGTAGCCGGTCCTCGCGTGGCGCAGCGACTGGGCGGGGTCGGTGGGGCTCGGAGCGTTGTCCTGCTCGACCATCGGATGGTGATGGTTCCGGGCGCCGACGCGGGAGAAGAACGTCGTGTAGTCGATGACGCCCGTGCCGAAGGGCACCATGTCGTACCCCATGCCGTTGGTCGTGTTGACGGTGCCGTCCTTGGCGTGGAAAAGGGGGTAGCGCTTGTTGTGGCGGGCGACGAGTCCCGCCGGGTCGAAGACGTCCTCCTGGGCCGAGCCGTCGTGGGCGGTGTAGGTGTGGAACTTGTACTGGGCCACGTGCGCCCAGAAGACGTCCATCTCCAGCCAGACGGCCTTCGGATCGGTGATCCGCAGGAAGTACTCGAGCTTGCGGATGCCGGAGCTGCGGGTCGGACGGCCCTGCGCGTCCGGCGGGCCGCCGTCGAGCAGGAAGCCGTAGGCCGCGTCGTGGTTGTGGGTGTAGAGCTTGATCCCCTCACGGCGGGCGATCGCGCCGAGGGCGTTCCACTTGTCGGCGGCCACGTCCCAGTCGGCGCGGTAGGAACTGCCGGTGGGGTCGCCGCCGGTGCCCATGTGGTTCATGCCCAGGATGTTGGCGATCTCCAGGTGCTTCTTGAAGGTGTCCAGATCGGGTGCCGTCAGCGGCCAGGAACCCGGTATGAAGCCGTGGTTGCCCTGGGCGCGCAGCCCGTGGTCGTCGAGCCAGGACCGCAGCAGCCGGGCGCCTTCGACGGACTCCAGGTTCGCGCCGCCCGGCGCGTTGGCGTGCTGCCCGTAACCGGCGAACTCCACCTGCCGGTATCCGTACCGGGCGAGCTGCCTGAAGACCTCGAGGAAGCCGGAGGGCAGGTCGGTGGAGAGCGGGTCGCGGCCCGTCGCGTCCCGGACGGTGTAGAGGATGATGCCCCGCCTCGCCGCCGGTACGAGGACGTCGCCGCCGTGGCCGTGGCCTCTGCCGGAACTCTGCGCGAGGGCGGGCGGCGCGCCGAGGACGGGCGCGGCGATCGCCGCGGTCGCGGCGGCGGTGCAGGTGCTGAGGAAGCGGCGGCGGTTGACACCGAGTGTGCGGCGCAGGGCGTCGCCGGTGTCGGATGTGTGGTCGAACGCGGTCACGGTGTCTCTCTTTCGGGTCGGTGTACGGCTCGGACGGGTGCCGGACGAACTGCGGCCGGAGGGTGTGCGGGCCGCTGTACGGATCGCGTTGTCAGTGGCGGGTGTTTCACTTTCCGTAGTCGCTCGTCACGTCGGCCGGACCGCCGGCGAGGCCGAGCAGCAGGGATTTCACGTCGGTGGCCGCGACGCGGCCCGTGATCGCACGGGGGGTGGAGCAGATGATGAGCGGACCGTCGTCGTCGCTCGTCGGGAGGCGGCCGTGGCTGCCGCGCACGGGCGAGGGGTCGAGAGGCACGACGGCCATCCGGTAGCGCATGCCGAGTTTCTTGCGGGCCAGTGCCCCGGCGGCCTTGAGCCTGACGTAGGGGTCCTCGGGGTCGAGGAAGAGTTCGGCGGGGTCGTAGCCGGGTTTGCGGTGGATCTCGACGAGCTGCGCGAAGTCGGGAGCGCGGGTGTCGTCCAGCCAGTAGTAGTACGTGAACCAGGCGTCCGGCTCGGCGAGGGCCACGAGCTCGCCGGAGCGCGGGTGGTCGAGCCGGTGGGCCTTCTTGCCCTCGTCGTCGAGGAGTTGCTCGATGCCGGGCAGCCCGGCGAGCACCTCCTTCACGGCCGCGAGGTCCTCGGGCCGGCGCACGTAGACGTGGGCGATCTGGTGGTCGGCGACCGCGAAGGCGCGGGAGGCCGTCGGGTCGAGGTACTCCATGCCGTCCTGCGTGTGCACGTCGAGGAGGCCGGCGCGGCGCAGGGCGCGGTTGATGTCGACGGGTCGTTCCACTCGGGTGATGCCGTACTCGGACAGCGCGACGACGGTTCGGCCCTCGGCCCCGGCGTCGTCGAGGAGGGGGGCCAGCGCCGCGTCGAGGTCCGCGGCGGCCCGCAGGGAGCGGGGGTCGTCGGGGCCGTAGCGCTGCAGGTCGTAGTCGAGGTGGGGGAGGTAGCAGAGCGTCAGGTCCGGCGCGCGGGTGCGGTTCACGTGGCGGGTCGCGTCGATGATCCACTGGCTGGAGACGAGGTCGGCGCCCGGCCCCCAGAAGTGGAACAGGGGGAACGTGCCGAGTTCCGCGGTGAGTTCGTCGTGAAGGGCGGGAGGGCGGGTGTAGCAGTCGGGTTCCTTGCGGCCGTCGGCGTAGTAGACGGGACGGGGCGTGACGGTGATGTCGGTGTCGGCGCCCATGGCGTACCACCAGCAGATGTTGGCGACCGTGTAGCCGGGGTACGCGCGGCGGGCCGCGTGCCACAGCTTGTCCCCGGACACCAGGCCGTTGTGCTGGCGCCAGAGGAGGACGTCGCCCAGTTCGCGGAAGTACCAGCCGTTGCCGACGATGCCGTGCTCGTCGGGGTGGGTGCCGGTGAGGAAGGTGGACTGCGCGGCGCAGGTGACGGCGGGCAGGACGGTACCGAGCGGGGCGCGGGAGCCGGACAGGCCGAGCCTCTTCAGGTGCGGCATGTGGTCGAGGAGGCGGGGGGTGAGGCCGACGACGTCCAGGACGAGGAGAGGGGTGGGCCGGGGGTGTCCGTGCGGTGGCCGGGTCACGGCAGCTCCTTGAGTCCGAGGTCGGTCAAGAGGTCTCTGGCGAGTCCGAGTTCGGCGGCGATCCCGTCGGCGAGCCGGGCGCGGGCACGGGGCCGCAGTGCGGGCGGGAGTGCCTGCCAGGTGTAGGTCTCCACCTCCAGATGGCGGGTGAGGGGGTGGGGTCCGCCGACGAGCCGGGTCAGTGCGGCCCGGAGCACCGGGAGGGTGGAGGTGAGGGGTGCGGCGGGGGCGGCGTGCAGGGGCACGTGGAAGTGGGCGCGCCAGGGCGAGCCGTCGGGCAGGGCGTCGCCGCCGAGTGCCTGCCCCAGGTCGTCGGTGCCGCGCAGGCCGCCGCTGGTGCGGGTGCGGGTCTGGTGCAGGAAGCGGGGCTCGTCGAAGGAGGCGAGGGCCGTGCGGACTTCGGGGAGATGGGGGTGCTCGGCGTGGAGAGCGGCCGACAGCTGTGCCTTGACGACGGGGACATCGGCCTGCGCGAGGGCGTCCAGGGCGGTGTGCGGGTCTTCGAAGGAGGTGGCGAGGTGACAGGTGTCGACGCAGACGCCGATCCTGTCGTGGCCGACAGCGGTGAGCGGGGCGATGGCGTCGTGGGTGGTCTCGACGATGCAGCCGGGTTCCGGTTCCAGGCCGACCCGGATCGAGCGGCCGGTCAGTTCCTCCAGGGCGTCGAGGCGTTCGGCGAGGGTGGTCAGCGCGGTGTGCGCGGCGGCCGCCCGCTCGTCGCCGTGGGCGGTGCGCCAGGCCAGCGGCAGGGTGGAGATGCTTCCCTCGGTGACGTCGTCGGGCAGGAGCCGGGCGAGGACGCGGGCCAGGGCGGTGGTGTGCCCGAGGCGCTCGGGGTCGGCCCAGTCGGGGCGGTACACGCGGTACTTGACCTCTTCGGCGCCGAAGCCCTCGTACGGGAAGCCGTTGAGGGTGACGACTTCCAGGCCGCGGCGGTCGAGTTCGGTGCGCAGGCCGCGCAGGGCGGAGGGGTCTCCGACGAGGGCGTGGACGGCGTCCTTGGCCAGCCACAGGCCGATGCCGAGACGGTCGCGTCCCAGGCGGCGGCGGACGGGTTCGCAGTGGTCGCGGAGCTGGGCGGTGACCCCGTCGAGGGTTTCGGCCGGGTGCACGTTGGTGCAGTAGGCGAGGTGGACGGTGGAGCCGTCGGGGTGCCGGAAGCGCATGGGTCACGCCCCCGTGGCCGGTGCGCCGTCGTGCGCCTCCTCGGGCCGGGCCGGCCGGGGGGCGCCGCGGAGGACGGAGTTGCCCTCGTGGGTGGCGGCGGTGCCGGCGACGTCGAGGCTGAGGCGTCCGCTCAGGGAGTAGAAGGCGACCG
>NZ_JBVHPY010000029.1:39052-89903 GCF_055567695.1 Streptomyces sp. NPDC026417 | reverse complement strand
CCGTCGAGACGGGGCCACACCCCACCGAGGAACGCTGGTGACGGACGGAGGTGCCCGACCAGCGACGGGCGGATGTACCGGCACGGCCCCGACCCCCACCCCACCGACAGCGCACCCTAGGAGACCCGTGCAGAACCGCACCGTTCTCGCCACTCCCCCCGCCCTCACCCCGCTCCTCGCGCGCGGCGCCGCCCTCTCCCTGGTGAAGCGGCGCCCCCACCCGGGGGCGCCCTTCCCGCCGACGCGCCTCGTGCTGCCCGGCGTCCGGATCGACCTCGCCCGGCTCGCCGCGTACGAGCGGGTGTGCGGGTTCCCGACCGGCGCCGACGCGCTGCCCGTCACCTACCCCCACGTCCTGGGATTCCCGCTCGCCATGCGGCTCATGGCGGCCCGCGCGTTCCCCCTCCCGCTCCTCGGGCTGGTGCACACCTCGATCGAGATCACCCGGCGGCACGACCTCACCGCCACGGGAGAGTACGAACTGTCCGTGCACGTACAGGAGTTGAGGCCGCACCGCCGCGGCACCGAGGCGATCGTGGTGACCGAGGCCCGAGCCGGCGACACCATCGTCTGGACATCGGGCAGCAGCTATCTGGCCCGGCACCGCACACACCGGCAGGCCCCACCCGAGACGTCACCCGACAGGGGACGGCTTCCCGTGACGGCCACCTGGAACCTCGGCGCCGACGTGGGCCGCCGCTACGCCGCCGTCTCCGGCGACCGCAACCCCATCCACCTCCACCCCCTCACCGCCCGCCTCTTCGGCTTCCCCCGGGCCATCGCCCACGGCATGTGGACGGTCGCGCGCTGCCTGGCGGAACACCCCGCGGAGGGATCGGTGCACGTACGCGCCGAGTTCAGGGCCCCCGTCCTGCTCCCGAACACCGTGACGTACGCGTCGAAGGGCCCCGCTTTCGAACTCCGGGGCGGCGACCGCCTGCACCTCGCGGGAGAGGTGCACCCCCTCACCACCGACCGCGACCCGGACCCCGACCCCGACCCCGCCCCCGACTCCGACCGCTAGTGCTCCGGCGCCGACCAGGGGCGCCCTTCCATCAGCTCCCCGAGCCCAGCCCAGGCGAAGTTCATGAGGGTCGCCGCCGCCTGCCTGGCGGAGACACCCGGCGTGGCGTTGGCCCAGGCCGCGAGGGACTCGGCGGCGCCGACGAGCGCCTCGGCGAGCCCGGCGACCTCGCGCTCGGCCAGCGACGGATCCCGGTGCGCCTCCCGCGCGGCGATCACGATCAACTGCGTGACGAACGCGACGAGTTCCTCCCGCATCGCGGTGACCTCGGCGGCGAACGGCTCACCGTGCGTCCGGGCCTGCCGGTGCAGCACGGACCACCCGTCGGGGTTCTCCGCGGTGTGCGTGAAGAACGCCCGCAGCCCCTCCCAGAGTTGGCGGTCGGCGGCCAGCCCCGGCCGCACCCCCGCGCGCACCGCCGCGGTCAGCGCCTTCGCCTCACGCCGGATGCATGCCGTGAACAGGTCTTCCTTGGAGTTCAGGTACAGATAGACCAACGGCTTGGACACACCCGCCAGATCGGCGATCTCGTCCATCGACGCGGCCCGGTACCCCCGCTGACCGAAGGTCCGTACGGCGGCGTCGAGCATCTGCTGCTCCCGCACCGCACGCGGCATCCGCTTGTTCTTCACAGCACCCATACGGGCAAGCGTACGATCGCGGCGCTCGGCCGGGCGGCACGGAACGGAACGTCAGGAAGCCCGGCCCTGCGCACCGCGGGCGGCGTCGTCGACGACGTCCTCCTGGTTGCGGTTGCGCTCCAGGTTGGCCTTGGCACGGTCGACCCGGGCCACCACCTGCGCGGAGGCGCGGTCGCGCTCGCCGCGCAGGACGACGAAGCTGATCGGCGCGGAGATCACCAGGGCGAGCAGGACGACCCACATGTAGTTGGAGTCGCCGAGGCCGCGCGGGGCGATCCCGGAGTAGACGAGGCCCCAGACGACCACGAGGCAGCCCACGAAGATCCCAAGGCGCATCAGTGTGTAGCGGAGCATCTCAATCCACTCTTTCGTTCCGTGCACGTCCCCGCCCGGCGGACCCGGGACCGCGGGGGACTTCCGCTGGGGCACTGTCCAGTGAAGCACGGCCCAAAGCGGATCTTTCGGCGGGGGCCGCCCCCCGGGGCGCGAGCGGCAGCAGCATCGTGATGTCGTCCCGGTCGTCGCCGGGCGCGACCCGGATCGCGGCGGGCACCCGGCCGACCTCTTTGTAGCCGCAGGAGGCGTAGAAGCGCTCCAGGCCCTCCCCGCCCCGGCAGGTGAGCCGTACCGCCTCGATCCCGGGGCAGGAGCCGGCGGCCTCCTCGACGGCGGCCAGCAGGTCCCGCCCGTACCCCCTGCCCTGGTGCCGCGGGTGCACCATCACCGTGTACAGCCACAGCCAGTGCCGCATCAGCCGGTGCGTGTTGAAGGCGAGGAAGGCCGTGGCGGCGACGGCGCCGTCCTCGTCGACGCCGACGAGGAGGCGCGTGCGCCGCTCGGTCATCGCGGCGAGGTGCTTGAGCCACTCGGGCCGGATGTCCTCGGCCGTCACGGGGGGCACGAACCCGACGGAGCCGCCCGCGTTGGAGACGTCCGTCCACAGCGCGAGGACCCCGTCGCGGAGTTCCGGACCCAGGGGCGGGTCCAGTCGGAAGGTCAGTCCCATCGAACGGTCAGACCCGCATCGGCTGGGGGGCCTCACGACGCGCCGGGTCGGGGCCGTCGTACTCGCGGATGATCTCGTACCGCGTGTTCCGTTCGACCGGGCGGAAGCCGGCGTCGCGGATCAGGTCCAGCAGGTCCTCGCGGGTCAGCTTGTTCGGCGTGCCGTAGTTGTCCGCGTCGTGCGTGATCTTGTACTCGACGACGGAGCCGTCCATGTCGTCGGCGCCGTGCTGCAGGGCGAGCTGGGCGGTCTGCACACCGTGCATGACCCAGAACACCTTCACGTGCGGCACGTTGTCGAAGAGCAGCCGGGAGACCGCGAACGTCTTCAGGGCCTCCGCACCGGTCGCCATCTGCGTGCGCGCCTGGAGCCGGTTGCGGACCTTGCCGTCCTTCACGTCCACGAAGTCGTGCTGGTAGCGCAGCGGGATGAAGACCTGGAAACCGCCGGTCTCGTCCTGGAGTTCGCGCAGGCGCAGCACGTGGTCCACGCGGTGGCGCGGCTCCTCGATGTGGCCGTACAGCATCGTGCACGGGGTCTTGAGACCCTTCTCGTGCGCGAGGCGGTGGATGCGCGACCAGTCCTCCCAGTGGGTGCGGTGGTCCACGATGTGCTGGCGGACCTCCCAGTCGAAGATCTCGGCGCCACCGCCGGTCAGCGACTCCAGGCCGGCGTCGATCAGCTCGTCGAGGATCTCCGAGGCGCTCAGCCCGGAGATGGTCTCGAAGTGGTGGATCTCCGTCGCGGTGAACGCCTTGAGCGAGACGTCCGGCAGGGCCTTCTTCAGCTCGCTCAGGGAGCGCGGGTAGTAGCGCCACGGCAGGTTCGGGTGCAGGCCGTTCACGATGTGCAGCTCGGTGAGGTTCTCGCCCTCCATCGCCTTGGCGAGGCGGACGGCCTCCTCGATGCGCATCGTGTACGCGTCCTTCTCGCCCGGCTTGCGCTGGAACGAGCAGTACGCGCAGGACGCGGTGCACACGTTCGTCATGTTCAGGTGCCGGTTGACGTTGAAGTGGACGACGTCGCCGTTCTTCCGCGTCCGCACCTCGTGCGCGAGACCGCCGAGCCAGGCCAGGTCGTCCGACTCGTACAGCGCGATGCCGTCCTCGCGGGTCAGCCGCTCACCGGCCCGGACCTTGTCCTCCAGCTCGCGCTTGAGCCCGACATCCATGCGTGTACCTCTCCCTGTGACGAACCGTGTCCACGGTACTCCCCCGCACTGCGCGGGCGAGCGGCCCCCATCAGGCGCTTCGCGCCCTACTCCTCCTCCGGCAGCTCACCGACGCGGTTCTCCCACTTGGTGGAGAGCACGATGGTGGTCCGGGTCCGGGAGACGCCCTTCGTGCCGGACAGCCGGCGGATGGTCTTCTCCAGACCGTCCACGTCGCTGGAGCGCACCTTGAGCATGAACGAGTCGTCGCCGGCGATGAACCAGCAGTCCTCGATCTCCGTGAGGTCCTTGAGCCGGCGTGCCACGTCCTCGTGGTCGGCGGCGTCGGAGAGCGAGATGCCGATCAGGGCGGTGACGCCGAGACCGAGCGAGGCGGAGTCGACCGTCGCCCGGTAGCCGGTGATGACACCGGCGGCCTCCAGCCGGTTGATGCGGTCGGTGACGCTGGGTCCCGACAGTCCGACGAGGCGTCCCAGCTCCGCGTAGGAGGCCCGGCCGTTCTCCCTCAGGGCCTGGATGAGCTGCCTGTCCACCGCGTCCATGCGATCGATAGCCTTCCGCTGAAGAGATCCTGAAAGTACTGAGGTGCTGTGTTCGGGTGGTGCCGTGCTCGGGGTGCTGCCGTGCTCAGGTGGCGCCGCGGGAGCCGCCGCCGAGTTCGCCCTCCCAGCGGCGGTAGAGCCGGTGCTCGACGCCCGCCGCGTCGAGGACCCGGCCGGCGACGAAGTCCACCAGGTCCTGGATGTGGGTGGCGCCCGCGTAGAACGCCGGTGAGGCGGGGACGACGGCCGCGCCCGCGTCGTCCAGCGTGACGAGGTGGCGCAGCGTCTGCCCGTTCAGCGGGGTCTCGCGGACCGCGACGACCAGCCTGCGCCCCTCCTTCAGGGTGACGCTCGCCGCCCGCTGGAGCAGATCCTTGGAGAGGCCGAGGGCGACTCCGGCGACGCAGGCGGTCGAGGCGGGCACGATGATCATGCCTTTCGAGGCGTACGAGCCGGAGGACGGCCCGGCGGCCAGGTCCCCGGCGCTCCAGTGCCGCACGGCGTCGATGCGGTCCTCGAAGGCGTCGAAGGTGCCGGGCTTGCCGTCGGCCCCGCGGGCCAGCCAGGCCCGCAGGTCGTCCTGCCAGTGGGCGTCCCGGAAGGCGAGCCCCGTCTCGTCGAGCAGGGTCAGCCGGGAGGCGCGGGACACCACCAGGTCGACGCTCTCGCCCGCCGCCAGCAGCGCCCGCAGCACGGCGGCCGCGTACGGCGTACCGGAAGCGCCCGAGACCCCCACGATCCAAGGCCGGCGCTGCGTCTGTCCTGGCTTCATGATGTCGAGCCTATCCGGCGACCGCGCGGAATCAGACCGTGAGCCCGCGCACCAGCAGGTCCAGCAGGGCGCAGACGAAGAGCGCGATGCCGATGAAGCCGTTGACTTGGAAGAACGCGCGGTTGAGGCGGGACAGGTCGTGCGGGCGCACGATGGAGTGCTCGTAGAGGAACGCGCCCGCCACGATCACCAGGCCGAGCCAGAAGAAGGCGCCGGCACCGGTGGCCACCCCGTACCAGACGAAGAGGGCGGTGGTGACGGCGTGACAGACCCGGGCACCGTGGATCGCGGCCGGGATGCCGAAACGCGCCGGCACCGACTTCACCCCGACCTCGCGGTCCGTCTCGACGTCCTGGCAGGCGTAGATCAGGTCGAAGCCGCCGATCCAGATGCCGACGGCGAGGCCGAGGATCACCGCGTCCCAGGACCACTGGCCGGTGATGGCCAGCCAGCCGCCGATCGGACCCATCGCCTGGGCCAGACCGAGGATGGCCTGCGGGAAGTTCGTGAACCGCTTGCCGTACGGGTAGACCACCATCGGGACGACGGCGATGGGGGCGAGCGCCAGGCAGAGCGGGTTGAGCAGTGCCGCGGCCCCCAGGAAGAAGACCAGGGCGACCAGCGCGCCGGTCCAGGCGTGCTTGACCGACATGGCACCGGTGACCAGTTCGCGGTGCGCCGTACGGGGGTTGCGGGCGTCGATCTCGCGGTCGATGATCCGGTTCGCGGCCATGGCGAACGTCCGCAGCCCGACCATCGCGACGGTGACGAGCAGCAGCCGCCCCCAGTGGATGTTCCCGTCCAGCTCGAACATCGCCGTCAGCGCCGCGATGTACGCGAAGGGCAGCGCGAAGACGGAGTGCTCGATCATGACGAGGCGCAGGAACGCCTTGGTGCGCCCCGGCTGCGGGATCGCGGCTGATGCGCTGCTCACGAGAGTCCGTACTCCTTCCAGCGGCGGTCGACCTTCGCCGCCGTCTCCGGGTCCGACAGCACCATCTCGGGCCAGCCGCCGTCCCGGGTGTAGCCCTCCTCGGGCCACTTCCTCGTCGCGTCGATGCCCGCCTTGCCGCCCCAGAACTGCTGGTACGAGGCGTGGTCGAGGTGGTCGACCGGGCCTTCGACGACGGTGAGGTCGCGGGCGTAGTCCGTGTTGCCGAGGGCGCGCCAGGCGACCTCGTGCAGGTCGTGGACGTCGCAGTCGGAGTCGACGATCACGATCAGTTTGGTCAGGGACATCATGTGGGCGCCCCAGACGGCGTGCATCACCTTCTGCGCGTGCTTCGGGTACTTCTTGTCGATCGAGACGATCGCGCAATTGTGGAAGCCGCCCGCCTCGGGGAGGTGGTAGTCCACGATGTCCGGGACGATGATCTTGAGGAGCGGCAGGAAGAAGCGCTCCGTGGCCCGGCCGAGCGGACCGTCCTCGGTGGGCGGCCGGCCGACCACGATCGACTGGAGCAGCGGCCGCTTGCGCATGGTGACGCAGTCGATGGTCAGCGCGGGGAACGGCTCCTGCGGGGTGTAGAACCCGGTGTGGTCGCCGAACGGCCCCTCGGGCAGCATCCGGCCCGGTTCCAGCCAGCCTTCGAGCACGACCTCGGCCTGGGCCGGCACCTGGAGCGGCACGGTCTTGCAGTCGACCATCTCGATCCGCTTGCCCTGCACGAACCCGGCGAAGAGGTACTCGTCGATGTCGCCCGGGAGCGGGGCGGTGGAGGCGTACGTCACGGCGGGCGGGCAGCCGAAGGCGATCGCGACCGGCAGCCGCTCGCCCCGCCGGGCCGCCACCTGGTAGTGGTTCCGGCTGTCCTTGTGGATCTGCCAGTGCATGCCGATGGTGCGCTTGTCGTGCCGCTGGAGGCGGTAGAGCCCGAGGTTGCGGATGCCGCTCTCCGGGTCCTTGGTGTGGGTCAGCCCGAGGTTGAAGAACGAGCCGCCGTCCTGGGGCCAGGTGAAGAGGGCGGGCAGCGCGTCGAGGTCGACGTCGTCACCGTGCAGGACGACCTCCTGGACGGGGGCGTCCTTCACCTTCTTCGGCGGTACGTGGGTCATCGCGCCGAGCTTGCCGAAGGCCTCGCGCACACCGACGAAGCCCTGCGGCAGCTCGGGCCGCAGCAGTCCGCCGATCTTGTCGCTGATGTCGGCGTACGACTTCAGGCCGAGGGCCTTGAGCAGGCGCCGGTCGGTGCCGAAGACGTTCATCGCGAGCGGCATCGCGGAGCCGCGCACGTTCTCGAAGAGGAGCGCCGGACCCTGGGCCTTCTGGACCCGGTCGACGATCTCCCCCACCTCCAGGTACGGATCGACCTCGGCCTTGATGCGCTTGAGGTCGCCCTCGCGCTCCAGCGCCCGGAGCAGGGAGCGAAGATCGTCGTAAGCCATGTGTCCCAGTATCGCCGAGGCCCCTGTCCCGCCCGCGCGCGCCCCACCCGGCGCGGGGCGGAGCGTGTCGGCGCGGTGCGCGGGAACCGGGGGCAGCGGCCCCGGCGGCACGGCGGCCACCCGCTACCCTGTGGCCGTCACCGGGGCCCCGCGTCGCCCCGCCGTCGTTCAGTGGGGGATCGTCCGGCCATGCTGAGGTATCTGCCGTTCCTGTTGGTCCTGGCGTTGTGGATCTACGCGTTCATCGACTGCCTGAACACGCCGGAGGAGGAGGTCCGCGGTCTGCCGAAGGTCGTCTGGGTCATCATCATCCTGCTCTTCGGCGAGGTGCTGGTCGGTCCGATCGCCTGGCTCGTGGCCGGCAAGGTGCGCCACTCCCCCGCGAACGGCTCCACCCCCTCCCAGTGGCACCGCAACCACCGCCCCCGGCAGCTCGCGCCCGACGACGACCCCGAGTTCCTGGAGTCGCTCAGGGCCGACAGCGGGAAGGACGAGGCGCTCCTGAAGGACTGGGAGGCCGACCTGCGGCGCCGCGAGGAGGAACTGCGGCGGCGCGAGCGCGAGGAGGACGGCAGGCAGTGACGGGCCCGGGGGCGGACGTGCACCGGGAAGACCGCGGCCGCCGTGCGCCCGGCGGCTGCCGGGCCGAGCGCCGCCGCGCCCCGAAGGGCCCGCGGCCCAGGGGCGGCGTCGTCGCGCAGGACGAGGGCGAGGAGACCCGGGAAGCGGGCGTCGGACTCCGCCCGGCGCAGACGGGGCGGGCGCGGCGCCGCTGACAGCGCCGCCGGGGCCGGGGAGAGTGGACGTATGCAGCGCATCGACCGGGCACAGGCCCGCGCCTGGCTCGCCACCGCCGTCGAGGAGGCCCGCGCCGGGCTCGCCGAGGGCGGCATCCCCGTAGGCGCGGCCCTGTACGGCGCGGACGGCACCCTCCTCGGACGCGGCCGCAACCGCCGCGTCCAGGACGACGACCCGTCCGTGCACGCCGAGACGGCGGCGTTCCGGGCCGCCGGACGGCAGCGGACGTACCGCGGTACGACGATGGTGACCACCCTCTCGCCGTGCTGGTACTGCAGCGGCCTGGTGCGCCAGTTCGGGATCTCGCGGGTGGTGGTCGGCGAGGCGGAGACCTTCCACGGCGGTCACGACTGGCTCGCGGAGCACGGCGTGCGGATCGTCCTCCTCGACGACCCCGAGTGCGTCGCCCTGATGCGCGACTTCGTCCGGCACCACCCGGCTCTGTGGAACGAGGACATCGGTGAGTGACCCCCGGGCCGTCGAGCCCCCGCACACGTCCCCCGCGACCGGGGCCCGCGGCGCCCCGCGCATCCCCACGATCGACCTGCGCCCCTGGCTCACCGGGGACGCGGACACCCGCGCCCGGACCGCCCGCACCGTCGACGAGGCCCTGCAGACCGCCGGCTTCCTCCTGGTCACCGGGCACGGCGTCGACCCCGGTCTGCGCGCCCGGATCCGCGAGGAGGCCCGCGCGTTCTTCGCGCTGCCCGCCGCGGTCAAGCAGCCCTACGCCGCCCGGGTCGGGGGCCGCGGCTGGCTGGGCCCGGGAGCAGAGGCCAACGGCCACGCGGAGGGCACCGCGACCCCGCCCGACCTCAAGGAGTCCCTGACGTTCGCGACCCACGAGCCGTTCGGCGACCCGGCTCTCGACGCGGAGTGGTGCGCACCGAACGTCTGGCCCGCGGAGGCCCCCGGGCTGCGGGGGCCCTGCGAGGAGTACCTCGCCCGAATGGGGGAGCTGGAGCACCGTCTCCTGGTTCTCCTCGGTCAGGCGCTGGGCCTGGAACCGGACTTCTTCACCCGGCACATGGCGCACCCGACCTTCGGGTTCAACATCAACTGGTACCCGGGCACGGAGGTCGTCGGCGAGCCCGAGCCCGGCCAGTTCCGCATCGGCCCGCACACCGACTTCGGCACGGTCACCATCCTGGACCGCGAGGCGGGCCGGGGCGGACTCCAGGTCTTCACGGACGAGGGCGGCTGGGAGGACGCGCCCTTCGACCCGTCGGCGTTCACCGTCAACATCGGCGACCTGATGGCGCGCTGGACGGGCGACCGGTGGCGCTCCGGCCGGCACCGCGTGCTGCCCCCGCCCGCCGACGCCCCGGCGGAGGAGCTGATCTCCCTGGTGTACTTCGGCGAGTGCACTCCGGGCACCCGGGTCGAGTCGGTGCCCGCCCCCGTGGGCCGCGTCGCCCACGACCCCGTCGACTCCCACGTGTACCTGCGGGAGAAGCTGAACTCGATCACAGTCGGTTGATCGGCGAAAGCATTTCGTGACCCAACGGACATCAGGCGCCCTAGTCCGAAACAACTCCCCCTTTTTACACTGCTGTTGATACACCTCACTTCAGCTATGACTGGAACAGCAGCGGGTTCGACGGCGACCGGTGGGGCTTGGACCGCAACAGGGGGAGATGCGGTGCACAGAGGGCTGCACGGGCGGGGGGCGCTCTTCGACGCGGAACCACCCGGGCTCGCGCCACGGCTGGTCGGCCTGCGGCCGTACCAGCACCGCTCGACACCGCCGGAGCATCCGCGGGACCTCCCGTTCGTGGTGCTGGCGGGCGGCCGGGGGCTCGGCAAGAGCGCCGTCCTGGGCGAGCTGCGGGCCTCGTACCGGGGGCACACCCCGGTCGCGCTGATCGACGGGGAGGAACGGCAGTTCGCCGCGCCGCCGCCGGAGCGCCCGCCCGAGTCCTGGTCGCCGGTCGCGCACGCCCTCACCACCGTCGCCGAGCAGCTCGCGGAGCCGGTGACGGGCGCCGGCCGGATCATCTTCCCGCGCCTGGCCTCCGGGCTCCTCGCGGTGGCGGCGGGCGGCTGGAGCGACCGCGACGTGACGCGCATCCGGCAGGAGGCCGAGCGGATCCTGCTGCTGAACGACTCGGGTTCCTGGCTCTCCGGGTTCGCCGGACGCTGGGTCAGCAAGGTCGTCGCCAAGCTGATCGCCTCGATGTCCGGCACCGGACCGGTCGTGGAGCCCATCATCGAAGCCACCCTGGAGGCCTTCTCGGAGGGTGTCTCCCCCACCCACCTGCGGCTGCGCAAGGGCGCCACCTGGTACCGGGACTACCCGAACGCGGGCGGCAACCCCAAGCTCGGCCTGATCCTGCTCTCCGGGCACTTCCGGGCCGGCGGCGACTCCCGCACCCACGCCGAACGCCATCTCGTACGGGCCCTGCTGGCCGACCTCGACGACGCCTACGCGGGACCGCTGCAGCGCTCCAAGCGGATCGGCCGGCCCGTCGTCCTCGTCGACAACGTGCAGGCGCCGCCGGGCCGCGGGCTGATGGAGGCGGTACTGCGCGACCGCGCCGACGGCATCACCGACCACACCGTCTTCTTCGCCGCCCTGCGCGGCGGCGCGCACCCGGCCCTGCGCAACGCCGTACGCCGGACGCTCCCGGAGCTCGCCCGGCACAGCGACTGGACGCCCGGCACCTCGCCGTCCTCCCGCGCACTGCTGGTCTCCCTGCCGCCCCTGACGTCCGACGACACCCTGCACATCGTGGGCGCCGCCTGCCGGGAGGTCCCGGTCCCGCCCCAACTCCCGCACGCCACCCACCGGCTGACCGGCGGCAGCCCGCTGGGCATCGCCCTGCTCGCCGAGTCCGCCCGGCAGAACCTGCCCGCCGCCGCCTCCCTGGGCGCGCTCCTGACCGCCGACGTCGCCGTGCACGAGGACCACGCCGGCCGCCCCGCCTACCAGGAGCTGCTCGACCGGCTCGTGCCCGGCGGACGGCTCGACGAGCTCACCGTGCTGGCCGCCGCCCACGACCGGGACTCGGCCCGTGTCCTCGCCGATGCGCGGCTGCCCGACGACTTCGGCGCCGCCGGCGTGCTCGACCTGGAGGAGCGGCTCGCCCGGGAGGGCAGGCCCGCGAGCCCCGGACAGTTCGTCGGCGACCCGTTCCTGCGGGCGCTGCTGCTCCTGCGGCTGCACCACCGCGACCCCGACCACGCCGAGTGGCGGGCCACCCACCGCACACTCGTCGACCACTACACCGACCCGCCCGGCGACGAGGACGAGCCGGGGCGCACCGGCCGCGCCCGCTGCCGGCTGCACCACGAACTCGCTCTGGGCGACGCGGGACCGGCGGTCGCCCACCTGCGCGACACCTTCCACCACGCCGACACCCGGGGCTGGCTGGCCTCGCTGGTGTTCATCGCCTCCGCGCCGTACTACCACGCACACGATCCGGACGGACGCGACTTCGACGGCCACGACCACCGCACGTCGGTCGCGCTCGGCCGCACGGACGCCGCCGAGCGCCCGCCGGACGGGGCCGACGCCACCCTGCACCTGCGGGTCCGGCGGCTGCTGCACGCCGTCTGGCAGTCGACCGACCCGCTGGTGCTGCCGGACCCGAAGGTGACCGAGCGGCTGCGGTTCGAGCTGGAGCAGCTGTCGAACCTGCGGCCCGCGGGCAACGCCCTGCTGTGGCAGGCCTCGCGCGACTGGCCCGCGGACGCCCTGGCCGGCCGCCCGTTCCGTATCCCGGGCGCATCCGACGACGACGGGGACGGAGACCGGTGATGGCGCGCATATGGGTGTGGCTCCGCGAGGACGTCTGGGAGATACGTTTCCGGAGGTATCTCGCCCTGACTCTCGCGGCCGTTCTGGTGGCCCTCGGGATCTGGGGCGGCCGGACGCTCGCCCACGAGGACCGCTCCTGCGCACCGGGCGTCGTCCGGCCGGAGGGCAGCGACGAGTGCGTGGGCGTCTCCGCCACGGCCTACGCCTTCGGCCGTCCCCAACTCGCCGAGACCGTACGGGCGATCGACCGTGAGAACCACCGGCTGCGGCCCGGCAGCCAGGTGACCGTCGCCCTGTTCGAACCGTTCACGGCGACCGACGCGGACAACCTGGGCGACGTCCTGCACGAGCTGCAGGGCGCCTATCTGGCCCAGTACCGGGCCAACCACGACTCCAACGACCGGACCCCGAAGATCCGGCTCGTGCTCGCCAACCCCGGCGCCGACGGCACCCACTGGAGACACACGGTGGACCAGCTGGCGCGGATGACCGAGGGCCCGGACCTGCTGCGCGCGGTCACCGGGGTGGGGCTGAGCACCGACAACAACAAGAAGGCCGTCAAGGAGCTGACCCGGCGCGGCATCCCGGTGATCGGCACGTCCATCACGGCCGACGACCTCGCCAACGGCGGGCAGGGCGGGGAACCCTACCCCGGGCTGGCCCGGGTCTCCCCGACCAACACCGACGAGGCCCGCGCGCTCGCCTCCTTCGCCAAGGTGTCGGCCGACCGGGCGTTTCTGGTCTACGACAAGTCGGGCGACCCCTACACGCGCACGCTGCAGACGTCGTTCGGGAAGCTGCTGAAGGGCTCGCCGTACGAGCCGCAGCCCTTCACCCCGCCCCACGACCGCAGCAAGGAGGGCACCACCGCCAACACCTTCGAGCAGATCACGCACGTCCTGTGCGACACCGCGCGCGGCACGGACACGGTGCTCTTCGCCGGCCGTCACACCCAACTGCGCCAGTTCATCAACGCCTTGGGCGACCGCGGCTGCCAGGACCGCCGCTTCACGCTGCTCACCGGCGACGAGGGCTCGTACCTCACGGGCGACCGGGAACTGGACCGCAGTGCTCTCGGCCCGCGGCTGTCGGTGCGCTACACGGCCCTCGCCCACCCGGACGCCTGGCCGGAGGACTCCGCGCGGACCGGCGGCAGCGCCGCGGACGCGAAGGAGCTGGAGGGGACGCTGCGCAGCAGCGCGGGCGCGCCGGTCGGCCCGATCGGCCCGATCGCCCTCGACGACGGACAGCTGATCATCGCCTACGACGCCATGCGGCTGGCCGTGCACGGCATCCGCGCGGCCACCCCCGAGGGGAGGAAGGTCCCGGCGCTGCGGGACGTGGGACTGCAGTGGCCGCAGGTCAAGGGCCGGCAGCTGAGGGTGAACGGCGCGAGCGGCTGGATCTGTCTGGACGTCCACGGCAACCCGTACGACAAAGCCGTGCCGATCGTGGAACTGACTCCGGACGCGACCTCCCGCTTCGTGCGGATCGCCTGGCCGGAGGGGAAGCCGCCGGCCAAGGAGTGCCTGCCGCCCGGCTCGGGGTGAGTCATCGGCCCCGGTCGAGGGCGGCCACGAGCCGTTCGAGGCGGGGGCGCCAGCCGGGCTCCTGGCCGCCCTCGGACTCGTGGGTGAATCGCACCGTGGTGCCGCCCTCCGGTGCCGCCTCCAGGTGGAACCGGATCCGCCCGCGCCCCTCCACCGTGTACTCGGCGACGCGCTCCACGTCCCACGCCGTGACGTGCCCGGCGCCCGGCTCGCCGAGGTCGACCGCTCCCCCGAGCCGCGGCTCGACGGCCTCGGCGCCGGTGAGCCATTCCCGCAGACCCTCCGCGGTCGCCACCGCGGCCCAGACGTCCTCCACCGGCCGGGGGAGACGCAGCAGGTAGTGCAGCAGACGCAGACCGTCCCGGGTCTCGGGGGTGCCCTCTTCGATGACGTCGCTCATGACACCAGCCTGGCGCGGGACCGGGGGATCCGCACCCCCCGGGCACCCGCCGGCCGGTTCCGCCGGGCCGGGGCCCGGGGCGGTCAGACTCCGGCGTAGGAGTGCTTGCCGGTGACGAAGATGTTGACCCCGTAGTAGTTGAACAGCCAGCAGGCGAAGGCGATCAGCGCGATGTAGGCGGCCTTGCGGCCCTTCCAGCCGGCGGTGGCCCGGGCGTGCAGGTAGCAGGCATAGGCGACCCAGGTGATGAACGACCAGGTCTCCTTGGGGTCCCAGCCCCAGTAGCGGCCCCAGGCGTCGCCCGCCCAGATCGCGCCCGCGATGATCGTGAACGTCCACAGCGGGAAGACGGCGGCGTTCACGCGGTAGGAGAACTTGTCGAGGGAGGCAGAGGCGGGCAGCCGCTCCAGCACGGAGGTCGCGAAGCGGCCGGGCTTGCCGCCGCTCGCCAGCTTGCTCTCGTAGGAGTCCTTGAACAGGTACAGCAGGGTGCCGACGGCGCCCACGTAGAAGACCGCGCCGCAGAAGATCGCGGTGGAGACGTGGATGTACAGCCAGTACGAGTGCAGCGCGGGGACCAGCTGGTCGCTTGCGGTGTACAGGACGGTGACGGCGAGACCGAGGTCGAGCAGGACCGTCGTGACCAGCGGCAGGCCGAGCCAGCGGATGTTCTTCTTCAGCGCCAGCAGCCCGAGGTACACCCCGACGGCGACGGTGGAGAAGGTGATGTTGAACTCGTACATGTTGCCCCACGGCGCCCGCTCCACCGACAGGGCGCGGGCGAGCACGCCCGCCGCCTCGACGGCGAAGGCGAGCACGGTGAGGGAGACGGCGATCCGGCCGTAGAGGTCGCCCTGCTCGTCCCCGCCGTGCGCGCCGGGGCCGTCCGGGACGTCGCGGGCGCCGGCCGCCGAGCGGACGACGACCTTGGGCCGCTCCAGGACGGCGGTGCCGCCGGCCGACTGCACGGTGACCGCGGGCGCCTTCGCGCCGCTCTGCCGCGTGAGCGCGGCGGCGGTGCGGCCCACCTTGCTGCGGCTGCCGAAGAGCCATTCGGCGATGTACGCGAAGAAGGCCAGGGTGTAGACGGCCATCGAGGAGTAAATCAGCGTATTGCTGATGCTGGCGAGGTTTTCGTTCGTTGCGGCGGCGAGAGTCACTGCTTCTCAGCCCCTTCGGCGGCAGGTGCGGCGTGAGGTTCGGGGGTGCCCGGATCGGGCCGGTGGGTGTCGGGGTCGGGTGCGGTCGGTGCCCGGTCGTGCACGAGGGCCGCCAGTTCGCCGAGTTCCTCGGGGAGCTTCGCGGACTCGCTGCGGCCGAGCCCGGCCATCTCGACGACCGTCACCCCGTCCGCCCCGGTGGTGGCGCGCACCCAGACGCGGCGGCGCTGGATGAACAGGGAGGCGGCGAGACCGAGGATCGCGGCGATCGCGCCGGCCAGCGCCCAGTCGCTGCCGGGCTGCTGGGTGACCTGGAAGCCGGCCCACTCCTTGATGTCCTTCTCGAAGGTGATGGACCCGGCGCCGTTCGGCAGCTTCATGGTCTCGCCGGGCATCAGCCGCTGCTTGAGGATGTCGCCCTTGGCGTCCTTGAACTGCTTCAGCTTCGAGGTGTCCAGCTGGTACACGTTCTGCGGGATGCCCGAGTCGACGCCGAGGCTGCCGTGGTACGCGGACAGCGCGAGCACGGGATAGTCCAGCGCGGGGAACTGGGAGAACATCGTGCCCTTGCCGGCACCCGCGAAGGTCGGCACGAAGAACGCGGAGAAGCCGAGCTGCTCCTTGCCGCCCTTGGCGTCGCGGTAGCCGTCGAGCACCTTGATGGCGCCCTGCGAGGTGACGTTGGAGTCGAGCGGCAGCATCGGCACCGGCTGGTGGAAGACGACCCGGCCCGTGCCGTCCCGCACGGTGACGACGGGCGCATAGCCGTGGCTGACGAGGTAGACCTTCGAGTCGCCGATGACCAGCGGCTCGTTGACCTGGACCGAGGTCCGCCGGGTCGCGCCGTCGGCGCCCTCGCTGTAGGTGAGGTCGGCCTGGTAGGTGCGGGGGGTGCCCTTGTTGGGGCCGGTCCGCTCGTAGGTCCCCGTGAACTTCTTCAGGTCGAAGCTGAACGGGGTCAGGTCGTCGACGTCGAAGAGGCTGCCGGACTTGAAGTCGTCGTACTGCAGCAGCGTGTTGGAGAAGCCGTCGCCCTCGACGACCAGCTTGTTGCCCTCGGACTTGAAGAGCTGCCCCCAGGCGAAGGCGACCAGCATCACGATCAGGGCGACGTGGAAGAGCAGGTTGCCCGCCTCGCGCACGTAGCCCTTCTCCGCGGCGACGGCGTCCCCGGCGACGTGCGCCCGGAAGCGCCGCTGCTTCAGCACCGTGAGCGCGGCCTCGCGGACCTGCTCGGGCTCGGCCTCGGTGCGCCAGGTGGTGTGGGCGGGCAGCCGGGTCAGCCGCTTCGGCGCACCCGGCGGACGGCTGCGCAGCTGACCCACGAACTGCCAGGTGCGCGGCACGATGCAGCCGATGAGCGAGACGAACAGCAGGATGTAGATCGCCGAGAACCACACCGAGCTGTAGACGTTGAAGAGGCCGAGCTTCTCGTAGACCGGGGCGAGCGTGGTGTGCGCCTGCCGGAACTCGGCGACCTTCGTCGCGTCGGACGCGGTCTGCGGGATCAGCGAGCCGGGGATCGCCCCGAGCGACAGCAGGAAGAGCAGGATCAGCGCGACCCGCATCGAGGTCAGCTGCCGCCAGAACCAGCGGATCCAGCCGATGACCTCACGGCCGGTCCAGGCGAGCCACCCGGCGGCGCCGGGGCCCCTGGTGCCGCCGAAGGAGCCGGGGACCACCGTCTCGGTCGGGGCGGTGGACAGCTGCGAGCCGGCCTCGCCGAGGTCGCGCGCGTCCTGCGCGGCCTCCGTGCCGCGCGCGTCCGCGTCGCCGCGCTCGTCGCCCGCCGGACCGGTCGTCCCACTGGTACCGGTCGTGCTCGGGGCACCGGTGCCGGTGTCGGTTTCGGCCTTGCTCATGGATCAGATCCCCACCGTGAAGCCGTCGGACCAGGTCTGCATCTCCTGCACGATGCTGTCCCACGCGCCGGTCAGCAGGAGCAGCCCGGTCGCGATCATCATGCCGCCGCCGATGCGCATCACCCACGCGTAGTGGCGCTTGACCCAGCCGAAGGCGCCGAGCGCCTTGCGGAAGGCGATCGCGGCCAGGACGAAGGGCACCCCGAGGCCGACGCAGTACGCGACGGTCAGTATGGCCCCGCGCCCGGCGCTCGCCTGGTCGAGTGCGAGGGCCTGCACGGAGGCGAGGGTCGGACCGATGCAGGGGGTCCAGCCGATTCCGAAGAGCGCGCCGAGCACCGGGGCCCCGGCCAGGCCGGCCACCGGCCGCTTGTGGAAGCGGAACTCGCGCTGGGTCAGCCAGGGCATGAGCCCCAGGAAGAAGACACCCATGAGGATCATGAGTCCGCCGAGCACCGAGGTCAGCGTGTCCTGGTACTCCCGCAGGGTCGAGCCGAAGTAGCCGAAGAGCGCTCCGCCGGAGACGAACACGGCCGTGAAGCCGAGCACGAACAGGGACGCGCCGGCGGCCATCCGCCCGCGTCTCGCCTCCGCGAGGTCGGTGCCGCTGACCCCGGTGACGTACGAGAGGTAGCCGGGCACCAGCGGCAGGACGCACGGGGAGAAGAAGGAGACGAGCCCGCCCAGCAGCGCGACCGGCACGGCGAGCAGCAGCGCGCCGTTCAGGACGGTGTGGTTCACGCCGTCGGACGCGGCGAGGGCCGTGGAGGCATGGAGGAGCGTGGCGTGGCTCACGTCACTTCTCCGCGAGGATCGGCTTGAGCATCTTGCGCAGCTTCTCCTCGCTCAGCGGCGACAGGGAGCGCGCCGCGATCTTCCCGTCCCGGTCGAGGACGACGGTGGAGGGGATGGCCTGCGGGTTGAGCGAGCCCTTGGGGAAGCGCAGCATCAGCTTGCCGGTCGGGTCGTACAGGCTCGGGTACGGCACCTCGTAGTCCTTCTCGAACTCCTTGGCCGGACCCGTGCTGGTGTCACGCGTGTTGATGCCGACGAACTGCACGCCCTGCGCGTCGAGGTCGTTCGCGACCTTGCTGAAGCCGGGGGCCTCGGCGCGGCAGGGCGGGCACCAGGAGCCCCAGACGTTGAGGACGACGACCTTGCCCTCGTAGTCGGCGACGTCGAGCCTCTTGCCGTCGACGGTCGGTCCCGACAGGTCGGGAGCGGCGGCCCGTTCGCCCTTCGCGGCGGTGGCGACGCCGTCGGTGCCGGTGACGAAGTTGGTGTTGCCCGACCCTCCGTGCGTGCCTCCGGAGCCGCACGCGGTCAGGGCGAGTGCCGCGAGGGCCGCCCCGGCGGTGAGCAGGGCGGCACGGCTACGGGTGCGGTTCGCGCGGTCGAGGCGCTGGGGGGCGCGGCAGGCGGCACTCATGTGAAAAGTTTCGCATGTCCGTTCCGGGGATCTTGCCCACCCCCCTTGCGGGTGGAAACCCGCATTTCAGGCGGCCTTTCCGTCCCTGCCCGACGCGCCCTTGCCGGACCGGCCGGCGAGCCCCTTCCAGCCGCCGGCCGGCTTCTCCGCCACGTCCAGCGACTGCAGCCCGGCCAGCACCTCGGGGCGCTGCACGTCCAGCCAGTCGACGAACTGCCGGAAGGAGACGAGACGCACGTCCCCGCCCTTCTCCTTCTCCCGCGCCATGTGCTTGAACGCGGTCTCGACGGCGTCCATGTAGATGCCGCCGTTCCACTCCTCGAAGTGGTTGCCGATGAAGAGAGGTGCCCGATTTGTCTCGTACGCCCGCTTGAATCCCGCGATGTACGCCCCCGCGGACTGGGTGCGCCAGCCCGGGTAGTTGTACGAGGGCGCCTTGGTCGAGTTCACCGACTGGTTGGCGAGCATGTTGTAGTCCATCGAGAGCACCTCGAAGCTGCGCCCCGGGAACGGGACCGCCTGCAGCGGCAGGTCCCACACGCCCCCGGTCCTGCGGGGCCAGCGCTGGCGGCCGCCGGGCGAGGAGGCGTCGTAGCGCCAGCCCAGCTCGCGGGCGGTCGGCAGCAGGTTGTTCTGGCCCAGCAGACACGGGGTGCGGCCGCCGACCAGTTCCTTGTCGTAGTCGAAGGGCAGCGAGGGCAGGTCGGTCCAGCCCGTGTTGGTGCGCCACTCCTTCACGAAGGACTTCGCCTGGTGGATCTCGCTGCGCCACTGCCGGGACGTCCAGTTGGCGACGGAGCCGTAGCCGGCGCAGAAGTGGCCGTTGAAGTGCGTGCCGATCTCGTGCCCGTCGAGCCAGGCGCGCCGGACGGACTTCAGCGTCATCCGGATGTGCTCGTCGGTCAGATAGCCGATGTCGGAGGCGCCCGGCGCGTTGTTCGGCGGCAGGTACAGGCGCTTCTTCGACTCGGGCAGCAGGTAGAGGCCGGAGAGGAAGAACGTCATGTGCGCCTCGTGGGCCTCGGCGAGGTCGAGGAAGCGCTCGAAGAGACCGGTGCCGACCTCGCCGGCGCCGTCCCAGGAGAACACCACGAACTGCGGTGGGGTCTCCCCGGGCTCCAGCGGCACCGGCTGCCCGGGCTGCCTGGGCTGCTTGCCGGTGAACGCCGTCGACCCGTCACCGAGCGGGCGTACGGGGGTCTTGGGAGCGCCCGGGTCTCCGCTGCGGGAACCGCCCGGGGTGCTTCCGCCCTCTTGCTCGGCAGTACCGCAGGCGGCGAGGCCCAGCGCGGCCGCGGCACCCGCCCCCATCCCGATCACTCCGCGTCGGCTGACGTCCCGCATGTCGTCCCCATTTCGTCGCACCCTCTCAGCCGGCTCTCAGCCGGCACCTCATGAGAGGGCGCGACGACGACGGGGGTTCCGCCAAACTCGCGCATATTTATATTATTTTACGAAGATGAGCACGAATGGTCCGGATGTGCACGCTTTGTGACGGTGCGTACGCGGCGCCTCCACCCGGATCCGGGCGCGAGTCCGCCCCCGGATCCGGGTGAGGTCCAAGGCCGCTCTCAGGCGCCGAAGGCCTTGCCCTGCCCCTGCACCGGCTTGGCGCCCGCGAGGAGATGAGCGGGCACCAGGTCCCGGGCGGGCTCGCTGTACCCCACCGAGACGATCCTGTCCCCGCGGTAGGTGAAGGTCGTCAGCGAGGCCAGCGTGCACTGCCGCTTGCGGGGGTCGTGCCACAGCCGCCGCCGCTCCACGAAGGACCGCAGGATCCAGATCGGCAACTGGTGGGAGACGCACACCGCTTCGTGCCCGCGCGCCGCGTCCTTGGCGGCGTCCAGCGCCCCCTTCATCCGGACGACCTGCTCCACGTACGGCTCGCCCCAGGACGGCTTGAACGGGTTGACCAGGTGCTTCCAGTTCTCCGGGCGGCGCAGCGCACCGTCCCCGACCCCGAAGGTCTTGCCCTGGAAGACGTTCTCCGCCTCGATCAGCCGGCCGTCGGTCGCCAGGTCCAGCCCGTGCGCCTTGGCGATGGGCGTCGCGGTCTCCTGCGCCCGCTCCAGCGGCGAGGAGACGACGTGCGTGACGTCGCGCACGGACAGGTGCTCGGCGACCCGGTCCGCCATCCGCCGGCCCAGGTCGGACAGGTGGTAGCCGGCCAGCCGCCCGTACAGGACCCCGTCCGGGTTCTCCACCTCGCCGTGCCGCATCACATGGACGACGGTGATGTCGTCGTCGCTCTTCTCGGCTCCCGTGCCGGTCATGCCGTGGCCTCCGCCGCTGCCCGTGCCGCCGCCGGAAGGGCGTCGGCGATCCGCTGGATTGCCCGCTCGTCGTGCGCCGTGGACACGAACCACGACTCGAACGACGAGGGCGGAAGATACACGCCCTGCGCGAGCAGGGAGTGGAAGAACGCGGTGTAACGGAAGGACTCCTGCGCCTTGGCGTCCTCGTAGTCCCGCACCTCCCGCTCGGTGAAGAAGACCGAGAACATGTTGGACGCGCTCTGCAGCCGGTGCGCCACACCCTCCTTGGCCAGCGCCTCCGTCACCAGCGTGCGGATCTGCAGGGAGACCGCGTCGATCGTCTCGTACGCGGCGTCGTCCAGGAGCCGCAGCTGCGCGAGTCCGGCGGCGGTGGCCACCGGGTTCCCCGACAGCGTGCCCGCCTGGTAGACCGGCCCCGCGGGGGCGAGATGCCCCATCACGTCGGCCCGGCCGCCGAACGCGGCGGCGGGGAAGCCGCCGCCCATGACCTTGCCGAAGGTCATCAGGTCGGGGCGGACGCCGTCCACGCCGTACCAGCCGGCCCTGCTGGTGCGGAAGCCGGTCATCACCTCGTCGGAGATGTACAGGGCGCCGTTCTTGGCGCAGGCGTCCTTCAGGCCCTGGTTGAACCCGGGCCGCGGCGGCACCACACCCATGTTGCCGGGCGAGGCCTCGGTGATGACGCAGGCGATCTCACCGGGGTGCGCGTGGAAGGCGGCGTGCACCGCCTCCAGGTCGTTGTAGGGCAGGACGATGGTGTCCCCGGCCTGCGCGCCGGTGACACCGGGGGTGTCCGGCAGGGCGAAGGTGGCCACTCCGCTGCCCGCGGCGGCCAGCAGGGAGTCGACGTGCCCGTGGTAGCAGCCGGCGAACTTGATCACCTTGGTGCGGCGGGTGAAGCCGCGCGCCAGACGGATGGCGGACATGGTCGCCTCGGTCCCGCTGGAGACGAGGCGCACCTGCTCCACGGGCTCGACGCGCGCGACGATCTCCTCGGCGAGCGCGACCTCCCCCTCCCCCGGCGTGCCGAAGGAGGTGCCGCGCGCCACGGCCTCCTGGACGGCGGCGATGACCTCGGGGCGGGAGTGCCCGAGGATCATCGGCCCCCAGGAACACACGAGGTCGACGTACTCCCTCCCGTCGGCGTCGGTCAGATAGGGACCGCTGCCGGACACCATGAAACGGGGCGTACCGCCCACGGCGCGGAACGCGCGCACGGGCGAGTTCACACCGCCCGGTGTGACGGCAGCCGCACGGTCGAAAAGAGTCTGCGAAACTGGGGCTTCGTACGGATAGCTCACACAAGCCATGGTGTCAGAGGCCGCGAAGATCCTGCGGACAGGTGTTTCAGCCCACGTTTCGCCGAGCGGCCGTGGGGGAGGTCACTGACACGATGATCGGGTTGCGCGGCGGGGGTCGCGCGGCCTAGAACAGCAGTCGGGTGGAGATATGCATCGCGGTGGCGGACTGGGCGAGGGGACCGATGACCTCGGTCCTCGGCGTGCCCGGCGGGGGAGGCACCGGCGCGAGGCGGAGGAAGCCGCCGAGACACGGCAGGCGCAGGGTTCACAGGGCGAGCCTGAGCGGATCGAGCAGTCGGCCCGTATGGACGGTATGGACTACACGGACCGTGGAGCAGACCGGCTCAGGGCAGGGAGCGGGAATGGTGGCCGGGTGGGGGTGACGTACAAATACTTCGGCGCGCCCGACGGCGCGACGGCAGCGCGTGTCCCGATCTCGATGCGCCCCGAGGAACTCGGCGGCGACGAGCTCGGGATGAACGGCATGTTCACCAAGATCAAGCCGGAGACGATGGCCGCGATGGTCCTCACCGGCATCGAGGGCGTCCCGCTGCACAAGGTGCCGCCGTTGGAGCTCGTCGTCCTCCACCCCGACTACGCCGTCGTCAAGCTCCCCATGACGGTCGTCGACCCGCTGCGCGGCATAGGCGAGGAAGCGGTGGGCGCCGCCGCCTTCATCTGGTCGACCGTCCCGGACCGCGGCGGCCCCCGGGACGCCTTCAACGTCTACCAGCTGCTGCACGAGTGGCAGGACTTCTCGCACCGGCTGCACGAGGCCGGCCACCAGCCGTACTGCCTGGTCTGGCCCTGAGCCGCGCCCGGCCCCGATCCGCGAAGACAGTGTTTCGCCGCGACAATATCTGTGCTCGCGGAATAAGAAATGGCCGTAACACGCCATGAGTATTTCAGCTGCGCCGGAGCGAACGGAATTACTTACCGTGCACGCACGGGCCGGGCGTGCTACTGTCGGTCAAAGTTGCAGTTGTGATTCCCAAAACTTCAAGCGCCCCCGGCGGTTCACTGCGCCGGGTAGGAGTGCTTTTGTATTTCCGGCCTTTTCCGGACGGGGCGATCATCGCGACGACGCGGAGTCCGCACAGTGTGGATTCCGGGGAATGCCCCGAAGGAGATATGACATGGCTACTGGCACCGTGAAGTGGTTCAACGCGGAAAAGGGCTTCGGCTTCATCGAGCAGGACGGCGGCGGCGCCGACGTCTTCGCCCACTACTCGAACATCGCCGCCCAGGGCTTCCGCGAGCTGCTGGAAGGCCAGAAGGTGAACTTCGACATCGCGCAGGGCCAGAAGGGCCCGACCGCCGAGAACATCGTTCTCGCCTGACGCGACGCTCACTTCGCAGCCGGGGCCCGCACCTTGGGGTGCGGGCCCCGGCTCGTTGCCGCCCGCTCCGGCGGGCGTTGATTCACGTACGAATCCTCCGGCCGGCCCCGGGTTCTTCCACCCGGACCAGGCGCGAGGACTGTTATCGAAAAGGCGCAGGTCCCGGGTTTTCTCCGCGGCTGGATTCGCCTCCGTATTTCACTGGGCGCGTCCCTGCGATTCTCCGTGCTGCTTCTCATGCCGGGAATTCCTTGATGCGTGCCGCGTCGAGGAAGGTTCCCCTTGAACCGCACACGTACGAACACCCGCTCCACCACTTCCCGGAATCGCTCCGGCGCTTCCGCCGCCGGCCGGGGCAGCGGGCGTTTCAACTCCTCCTATGCCGGCCGCGGCGGCTCGCCGTCCGGCCGCTCCGGCGCCCCGAGCCGCTCCGGCGGCTACGGCCGGCGTTCGGCGCCGCAGGGCGAGTTCGCCCTGCCGGTGACCGTCACCCCCGCCCTCCCCGCCGTCGAGGCGTTCGCCGACCTCGACATGCCGGCGGCCCTGCTCGCCGCGCTCACCGCGGAGGGCGTGACCACCCCGTTCCCCATCCAGGGGGCGACCCTGCCGAACTCCCTCGCCGGCCGTGACGTGCTCGGCCGCGGGCGCACCGGCTCCGGCAAGACGCTCGCCTTCGGCCTCGCGATGCTGGCCCGCACCGCCGGACAGCGCGCCGAGCCGCGCCAGCCGCTGGCCCTGGTCCTCGTGCCCACCCGTGAGCTCGCCCAGCAGGTGACGGACGCCCTCACCCCGTACGCCCGCGCCGTGCGGCTGCGGCTGACGACGATCGTCGGCGGCATGTCGATCGGCCGGCAGGCCGGCGCCCTGCGCTCCGGCGCGGAGATCGTCGTCGCCACCCCGGGACGGCTCAAGGACATGGTCGACCGCGGCCACTGCACCCTGGACCAGGTCGCCGTCACCGTCCTCGACGAGGCCGACCAGATGACGGACATGGGCTTCATGCCGCAGGTGACCGACCTGCTGGACCAGGTGCGTCCCGAGGGGCAGCGGATGCTGTTCTCGGCGACCCTGGACCGCAACGTCGACCTGCTGGTCCGGCAGTACCTGTCCGACCCGGTGGTCCACTCCGTCGACCCGTCGGCCGGCGCGGTGACCACCATGGAGCACTACGTCCTGCACGTGCAGGGTGCCGACAAGCAGCGCACGACCACCGAGATCGCGGCCCGCGACGGCCGGGTGATCATGTTCCTGGACACCAAGCACGCCGTGGACCGGCTCACCGGCCACCTGCTGGAGAACGGCGTCCGCGCCGCGGCCCTGCACGGCGGCAAGTCCCAGCCCCAGCGCACCCGGACCCTGGCCCAGTTCAAGTCCGGCCACGTGACGGTGCTGGTGGCGACCAACGTGGCGGCACGCGGGATCCACGTCGACGACCTCGACCTCGTGGTGAACGTCGACCCGCCCAGCGACCCCAAGGACTACCTGCACCGCGGCGGCCGCACCGCCCGGGCCGGCGAGTCCGGCAGCGTGGTCACCCTGGTGACGCCCAACCAGCGCCGCGAGATGAGCCGGCTGGTGACCGCCGCGGGCATCGTCGCCCACACCGCGCAGGTGCGGTCCGGCGAGGAGGAGCTGAGCCGGATCACCGGCGCCCAGGCCCCCTCCGGCATTCCGGTCACCATCACGGCCCCGCCCTCGGAGCGCTCCCGGCGCGGCCCCTCCTCCTCGCCCCGTGGCCGGCGCGGCCGCCCCGGCCAGGACGGCCGCGGCGCCCAGGGCGGGCGCGGACAGGCTGCTCCCCGCCGCTCGTCGGCCCAGCGCCCGCCGTCGGCCTTCGACGCGGCCGCCTGAGCTCCCTCGGCACCCGCAGGCGCAGTGACCCCCCTTCCCCGCATCGCCGGAGGCACCTTTGACGCTGGTTCAGACGCAGTCGCGACCGACGGATTCCGCCGGCAGGGACGCGACCGCCTCCCCGGAGGCGTCCGCACCGCACGTCCGTGACGACATGACCGTCGAGGTCGCCCTGTCCGTCATGGCGAGCGCCCGCACCGGCCATCTGCTCCTGTGCGACGAGGACGACCAGCTCACCGGCCGGGTCACCCGTGCCCGGCTCACCGCCGTCCGCGACAGCCCGGGCTACACGGACCGGGTACGCCTGCGGGACGTCCGCGAGGACCACGCGGTCCACGCACAACCCGGGGATCGCCCCGACCGCGGAGCGCTCCCGGCCTCCGCGACCGCTCGGCGCCGCCCGATCGGACCGTTCTCCCTCTCCCTCTCCCTGTGAGGCCTCATGCGCTGCATCATCGCCCGCTTCCCGTTCGACCTCACCAAGGCCGGCGTGCTGGAATCGATGAAGGGCGTCAAGCCCGAGCCGATCACGGGTGAATCGGTGATCATCGGCCGTCGGCACTACCCCGTCAAGCAGGTGGGCCAGGTCGTCACCCGGCAGGACCGCCGCGACTTCACCGCCGCCGAGGTCACCCGGGCCATGACGCAGCTCGGCTTCACCTGCCGCCCGTACCTGCCCGAGGCCGCGTCCGACCGCGCCCTCTCCCCGTTCGAGAACGCGTCGGTGCTGCTGGGCGCGCCCGCGGGCGTGTAGACCGGGAACAGACAGCGAGGAGGGCCCTGCCGGCGCGCGCCGGCAGGGCCCTCCTCGCTGTGTCCGGGGCGCTCAGTGGTCGGAGTAGCTGAAGTCGCCCACCGTCCAGGCGGTGACGTCCTGGATGGCGACGCGGTACATCCCCCCCGTCTCGGGGATCCCCATGCTGCCCTGCAGGATGCGGGCCACGTGGAAGTGCAGGTGGGTGGGCGTCCCGCCGCCGCCGGAGGCGGGCCGGCTCTCGCCTCCGGTGAAGATGCCGGAGAACGGGCCCAACCGGTCCGAGTCCACCAGGACCTCCGCCACCCGCTCCCGCCATACCGCCTCGGGGGCCAGCCGGCCCGTGATGACGGCGCCGCCGGAGACCACGGTCAGGGACATCTGCGTGCTTTTCTCGGCCTCCACCATGGCGGCGATGCCGATGAGCAGTTCGTCAGGGTTCGACATGAGTGCGGATTCTATGCAGCGGGCCGGCCGCGCCCCCACCCGCGGTCACGGGGAACGTACGCGGCCCAGAAAACCATGACCGCGAGCTATCCAAAATCTACTCCGGCGAGAGTAGACATTGAACAGCTGGGTGGCTACGATTTCTCTCGTAGTCACGTCGAGCACGACTCGGCGGGCAGGGACCGGCCGGCTCGTCGCACCGGTTCCGACACAGGCAAGGATCCAGCGGACGGACGGAGGAGACGCCATCAGGATCGCCCGGGCGCGAGCGGCATTCGCCCCGGGTACCACAAGACCCCGGAACGGAAGGTGGTCCCCGGTCACGCATCCGCGATCCCCGCTCCTCCGCCCCTCTCCCGGGCCGGACGGCGGAAACAGAAGGTCGGCACTGCAATAGGGCCGACAGATGGTGTTGAATTTCCTTCGGGGCCCTGGTGCCGTACGGCACCAGGGCCCCTCGAGGCGTTGTACTACGAGGTGAAATGACAGCAGATAACCCGCTCAGCAATCGTCTGGACGACGACGACTATCCCGCGTACACCATGGGACGGGCCGCCGAGATGCTCGGTACGACGCCCGGGTTCCTCCGTGCCATCGGGGAGGCCCGCCTGATCACGCCGCTCCGCTCGGAGGGCGGGCACCGCCGGTACTCGCGCTACCAGCTGCGAATCGCCGCCCGCGCGCGCGAGCTCGTCGACCAGGGCACGCCCATCGAGGCCGCCTGCCGCATCGTCATCCTCGAGGACCAGCTCGAGGAGGCACAGCGCATCAACGCGGAGTACCGCCGCGCGGCGACCGAGGCACCGAACAGCACCCGCTGACCCCGGGGCCGTCGGCCGCACGGGCGCCTCAGCCGCGGTCGTCGTCCTCGGGGCCACCGGCGTCCACCGTGAACCCGATCACCGCCCCGCCCCCGTCCCGCAGGCGGGCGAAGGGTGCCCCGCCGTGCGAGGTGGCGACCTCCCGCACGATGGACAGCCCGAGCCCGGAACCCGGACGGCTGCGGGCCTCGGCAGCCCGGTAGAACCGGTCGAAGACCCGCTCCTGGTCGCCCTCGCCGATCCCCGGCCCCCGGTCGAGCACCTCGACCCGCACCGCGCCCCGCCCGGTACCGGGCCCCCTCCCCGCGCGCCCCTCCGCCGGGCCGCGCCCGGGATCCGGATCCCGGCCCGCGTCCGGGCCGCCACCGGACCCGCCCGGACGCCCCGTCACCGCGATCCCGATCGCCTCCGCCCCGCCCGGATCGAACTTCGTCGCGTTCTCCACCAGGTTCGTCAGCGCCCGCTGCAGTGCCGAGGGGCGGCCGAGCACCCTCGTGTCACCGCTCGCCCGGACGTCGATGCCGCGTCCGGTGCGCCGCCGGGCCCGGGCCGCCACGTCCTCGGCGACCTCGGCCAGGTCCAGGGGCCGCACCGGTTCGGTGTCGGACTGCCCCGCCGCCAGCTCCACCAGCTCGTTGACCAGGTCGGTCAGTTCGCGGGACTCCAGGGCCAGGTCGGCGACCAGCTCCTCGCGGGCGCCGGGCGGCAGTTCGTCGACGCGGCGCAGCAGGGAGATGTTCGTCCGCAGGGAGGTCAGCGGCGTACGGAGTTCGTGGCCCGCGTCCTGGACCAGGCGGCGCTGGTCCTCCTCGGACCGGGCGAGCCGGCCGAGCATGCGGTCGAAGGAACGCCCGAGGCGCGCGACCTCGTCGTGCCCGGCGACCGGCACCTGGATGCCGAGGCGGCCGGTGCGTGCCACGTCCTCGGCCGCCCCGGCGAGCCGCACCAGCCGCCGGGTGATGCGGCGGGCCAGCCACCAGCCGAACACCCCGGCCGAGACCACCACGGCCGAGACCAGCAGCACGGTCCGCTGCTGGAGTTCGCGGAGCAGGTCCTCCGTGTCGCTGAACTCCTGCGCGACCTGCACGGCGCCGCGGCCGCCGCCCAGCGCGACGGTGGCCACCCGGTAGCGGTCGCCGGCGACCTCGACCTCCTCGTGTTCCAGCAGGCCGCCCGCCGCGGGGGCGTCTGCGGCCAGGCGGTCGTCGGCGCCGACGGGGAGCGGCGGGCTGCCGCGGTCGACGACCGTGCCACCGGGGCCCAGCACCTGCACGTCCGTCCGGCTGGAGCGGATGATGCCGTCGCGCGGGCCGTCGTGGTCGGGGTCGGTGGTCGCGAAGTCCGCCGCGGTCAGCGCGCGCCCACGTGCCTGCTCCCGCAGGTTCTGCACGACCTGGGCGAAGACGGTCTGCTCGTCCACCCTGACCAGCCGGGCCGCGGCGTCGTAGCTGAGGAAGCCGACGAGGACGGTGACCACGGCGGCCACGGCGGCGAAGGAGACCGTGAAGGTCGCACGCAGCGAGGACAGCCGCCGCCGGGACCGCGGCCCGCTCACGCCCCGGACCACTCAGCCCTCCCGCAGGACGTATCCCACGCCCCGCACCGTGTGGATCGGGGCCGGCGCCCCCGGCTCGTCGAGCTTGCGGCGCAGGTAGCCGACGTACACGGCGAGGTTCTTGGAGCCGGGCCCGAAGTCGTAACCCCAGATGCGGTCGTAGATCGTGCGGTGGTCGAGGACGACGCCCGCGTTGCGGAGGAGGAGTTCGAGGAGCTCGAACTCGGTCCGGGTCAGCTCCAGCTCGCGTCCGCCCCGCCAGGCGCGGCGGGCCTGTACGTCCATGCGCAGTCCGGCTCCGGCGAGCTGCCCCGGCGGCTGCCGGTCCGCCGGTTCCGGTACGGCGTCGGCGGCACCGGACGCAGGGGGGTGCCCGTTCCCCGTGCGGCGCAGCAGGGCGCGGAGCCGGGCGAAGACTTCCTCGACGTCGAACGGCTTGACCACGTAGTCGTCGGCGCCCGCGTCCAGGCCCGCGATGCGGTCGGCCGTCTCGACGAGCGCGGTGAGCATGAGGACCGGCGTGCGGTCGCCCTCCGCGCGCAGCGCGCGGCAGACCTGGAGGCCGTCGATGCCGGGCATCATCACGTCCAGGACCAGCACGTCCGGCGGATCGCGGTGGGCCCGGGCCAGCGCCGCGGTCCCGTCGGCCACGGCCGTCACCGCGTACCCCTCCAGCGTCAGCGCGCGCTCCAGGGCGTGGCGGATGGCACGGTCGTCCTCGGCGAGCAGCACGGTGTGGGGCACCCTGCCAGTCTGCCAAGGCCACCCGGGCGCACCGCCCGCCGCCGGCGGCAGCGGGCCCTCTTCTTACCCGGCTCTCACCTCGCCGGGCCGCGCGCGACCGCGGCCACCGGCGGCCGCCGCTGCCGTCGCGGAACCGGTACGGCGGCGGGCGGCACCTCCTCGGGGGAGGTGCCGCCCGTTTCCGCCGGGGCCCGCGTCAGTGCGGGCGCAGGGCGGCGAGGCGCTGCTCGAAGGGGATCACCGGGGCGGGCTCGGTCGCCCGCACCGGGCCGGGGTCCGCGGGCCGCGCCGAGGCGGGGACCGCCGGGCCGGCGGTGGCGGCCATGAGCCCGGCCAGTTCGGCCGCCGCCCGCTCGATCCGCTCCGCGAGGCCCTCGGCGCCCCAGTCCTCCGAGGCCGCGTACACCCCGGTGGGGACGACCACGGCCCGCAGGTACGCGAAGAGCGGGCGCAGGGCGTGGTCCAGCACCAGCGAGTGCCGGGCGGTGCCGCCGGTCGCCGCGACGAGGACCGGCTTTCCGGCGAGCGCGTCCTGGGCGCCGGCGCTCAGCACGTCGAAGAAGGACTTGAACAGGCCGCTGTAGGACGCCGAGAAGACGGGGGTGACGACGATCAGTCCGTCCGCCGCCGTCACCGCCTCGAAGGCGGCGCCGAGCGCGCGCCCGGGGAACCCGTTGGTGAAGTTGTGGGCGATCTCCACGGCCAGGTCGCGCAGTTCGACGAACTCGACCTCGGCCGCGGTCCGCCCCGCGGTCGCGGCGGCCAGCCGGTCGGCCAGCAGCCGCGTGGACGACGGGACGCTCAGTCCCGCCGAGACGACGACGAGCCTCATGCGCTCGGCACCTCCTCCCGGGTGCGGGCCGCGGCGAGACGCGCGGCGTGGGTCGGCGCGTCCGGCACCCCGGCCGGGCGGCCCTTGGCGAACTCCTCGCGCAGCACCGGCACGACCTCCTCACCGAGCAGGTCGAGCTGCTCCAGGACCGTCTTGAGCGGCAGCCCCGCGTGGTCCATGAGGAACAGCTGGCGCTGGTAGTCACCCGCGTACTCGCGGAAGGCGAGCGTCTTCTCGATCACCTGCTGCGGCGAGCCGACGGTCAGCGGGGTCTGGTCGGTGAAGTCCTCCAGGGACGGCCCGTGCCCGTACACCGGCGCGTTGTCGAAGTACGGCCGGAACTCGCGCACCGCGTCCTGCGAGTTGTGCCGCATGAACACCTGGCCGCCGAGCCCGACGATCGCCTGTTCCGGTGTGCCGTGCCCGTAGTGGGCGTACCGCTGCCGGTAGAGCTCGACCATGCGCTTGGTGTGGTCGGCGGGCCAGAAGATGTTGTTGTGGAAGAACCCGTCGCCGTAGTACGCGGCCTGCTCGGCGATCTCGGGCGAGCGGATCGATCCGTGCCAGACGAACGGGGGAACGCCGTCCAGCGGGCGCGGCGTGGCGGTGAACGACTGGAGCGGCGTGCGGAACTTGCCCTCCCAGGTCACCACGTCCTCGCGCCACAGGCGGTGCAGCAGCGCGTAGTTCTCCACGGCGAGGTTGATGCCCTCGCGGATGTCCTTGCCGAACCAGGGGTAGACCGGGCCGGTGTTGCCGCGCCCCATCATGAGGTCCATCCGCCCGTCCGCGAGGTGCTGGAGCATCGCGAAGTCCTCGGCGATCTTCACCGGGTCGTTGGTGGTGATCAGGGTGGTGGAGGTGGAGAGCACCAGCTTCTCGGTGCGCGCGGCGATGTAGCCGAGCATCGTGGTCGGCGACGAGGGCACGAACGGCGGGTTGTGGTGCTCGCCGGTCGCGAAGACGTCCAGGCCGACCTCCTCGGCCTTCTGCGCGATGGCGACCATGGCCTTGATGCGCTCGTGCTCGGTCGGCGTACGGCCGGTCGTCGGGTCCGGTGTGACGTCGCCGACGCTGAAGATCCCGAACTGCATGGTCGCTCACCCTCCGCAGGTTGTTTACGATTCAACTATACCCGCAAACGGTGGGACCCCCGCCGGTATTCCACGCCCGGTCCGGCGACTGCACGGGGCGGGCCCCCGGGCCCCCGTGGAGCCCGCCCCGAACGGCATCCGCGCGGGGCCGGAGCCCCGGCCGGCCCTACCCCTCGCCCCGCCGGACGCCGCCGGCCGTCCCGGGAGCGGCCGCCACGCCGTCGCCCGCGGCCACCGGCGCACCCTCGCCCCCCGCCGCACCCGGTGCACTGTCGTCCGGAAGCAGCCCCCGCCGGCCGACGATCAGTCCCGCCTGGAAGCGGCTGTTGGCGTCGAGGTCGTCCATCAGCTCCGTGATGTACCGCCGGCAGGTCCGGGTGGCCATTCCCAGCCGCCGGGCGATGACGTCGTCCTTCAGCCCCGCGGCCATGAGCCGGAGAATGTTCGTCCGCAGCTCTTCGGCGGTTTCCTGGTATTCGACGCGGTCCGCGTCGAATACCTGGGCCGACTGCCAGATATTCTCGAACGTGCGGTACATGAAATTGACAAGGGTGGGTTCGGACACAATGGCGGCCCCCGGCGCCTGCCGCCCCTGGCGTTCCTGGGAGACGACCGCGATACGGCCGTCGAAGAAGAAGACCCTTTCGAACGGCTCGCCCGTCGTCCGCACCTCCGCCCCCTCCGCGACCACCTGCCGCACGAAGGCGCGCGTGGCGAGGCTGGCCCGGGCCGTGTGCTGGTAGAGGGTCCGCATCTTCACCCCGCGGGCCAGCATGTCCAGCGTGGGGTCGATCACCCGGCGCACCGACTCCGAGCTGCGGCCGCCCCCGGGCTGCACGGTGACGGTCTCGCGCTCACAGGTGTGCATCAGCATGCCCACCTCGCGCTTCACCTCGGCGGGATCGTCCAGGACCCGGATCTGGTCGTCGCACCTGCTGGAGCGGGTGCCCTCGCGATAGAGGGGCACCAGCGCGCGCAGTTCGCCGTGGAGATTGGCGAGACGTTTCTGCGATTCCTGGATGGACCGCTCCACCGGCGACCGCAGCTCCATCTCGGCGATGAGCGGGTCCACCGGCACGGGTGGTCCGGCCTCCGCACCCGGCGCGAGCAGCCGCAACTCCAGCAGGGTCTCTCTCAGCTCCGCCGCGGCCCGAACGTCGACGCCGAGCTTTTTCGCTATCTCGGCATCCCGGAATGCTCCATTCCGAAGTGCGCACTCGTAGCCGGCGACGGCAAATTGTGTCAGCAGTGGTTCGTTTCCCACGCCATCCCCACCCGTTTGTCCGGTTTTGCCGGAATCCCCTTGTAGCCAGAAAAGATTAGGACACCGTCCGGGGCAACACAACAAGTTCCCGTCCTGCCACAGTCAGTGAAGCGCACCGGCAAAGGGCCGGAGCAGCTATGGGGGGAAATCAGAAATGAAGAACGCTCGCAGAGTCCTCGCCGCCGGCATCGCCACCGGCGTCCTGTCCGCCACCGTCGCGACCCTCGGCGTCGCGACCAGCCCCAAGGACCCCGACTGGGACGCGGTTCAGGCCGACGCCCAGCCGAGCCTCGTGATCACGTCGGCGACGCCCGACGACCACGCCTGGGACTGACCGGACGCGAGGGTTCCCGCCCTTCCGGCCCCTTTCTCGCAGCGCTCTCTTTCGGCACCCGCACGCCCGGAGCGTAGCGATTCATGCGCTTTTGCCAGCAAATACAACCTCCGTCTTCAGGTTCAAGGATGGTGTGAGACCCCATGCGCGAAATCCGTATAGCGGAACGTCGAGTCGCCGACGACACGGCTCCCTATGTGATCGCCGAGATCGGTCACAACCACGGCGGCAGCCTCGAGCAGGCCGAAGAGCTCTTCCGGCAGGCCGCCGCCGCCGGCGCCAGCGCCGCCAAGCTCCAGAAGCGGGACAACAAGTCCCTGTTCACCCGCGCCATGTACGACCAGCCCTACGAGGGCCGCAACAGCTACGGCCCGACGTACGGGAAGCACCGCGAGGCCCTGGAGTTCGGCCGTGCCGAGTACGTGCACCTCGCCAAGGTCGCCGCCGAGGTGGGCATCGACTTCTTCTCCACCGCGTTCGACCTCGCCAGCGTCGACTTCCTGGTCGAGCTGGGACTGCCGGCCATCAAGATCGCCTCGGCCGACGTCACCAACACCCCGCTGCTCAGCTACGCGGCGAAGACCGGCAAGACCCTCATCGTCAGCACCGGCGGTGCCTCCATGGACGAGGTGCGGCTGGCCGTGGACACCGTCCTGCCGCTCAACCCCAACCTGGCGCTGCTGCAGTGCACCGCCGTCTACCCGGCCGCGCCGTCCGACCTCAACCTGTCGGTCATCGAGACCTACCGCAACGAGTTCCCCGACGTGGTCGTCGGCTTCTCCGGTCACGACCTGGGCCCCGAGCTGAGCTTCATCGCCCACGCCCTGGGCGCGCGGGTCGTCGAGAAGCACTTCACCCTCGACCGGTCGCTCCCCGGCACCGACCATGCGTTCTCCCTCGACCCGGGCCAGCTGACCGAGCTCGTGTCGGGACTGGAGCGCACCCGCCAGTCCATCGGCTCCCCCGTCAAGGTGTGCAGCGACACCGAGGCCCCGGCCGTCCGCAAGATGGGCAAGAAGCTGGTCGCCGCGCGCGACCTGCCGGTCGGCCACGTGCTGACCGAGCAGGACATCGTCTGCAAGTCCCCGGGTGACGGCCTCAAGCCGTACCAGCTCGACCTGGTCCTCGGCCGCGCGCTGCTGCTGCCGCTGACCGCCGACGACAACATCCGGCTGCAGGACCTCGCCGAGTCCTCCGACTTCGAGCCGGTCGGCCGACGGCCGGTCCCGATCGGGGAGGGCTTCGTTGCCTATTGATCTGACCGGCGAAGTGGCCGTGGTGACCGGTGTCGCGGGAAAGCTGGGCGGCGTCTGGGCGTGCGCCCTGCTGGAGGCCGGCGCCGACGTCCTCGGTCTCGACCTGGACGAGGCCCCGCCGGACGACGTGCTGAAGGTCTCCGAGCGTGAGGACACCGGCACCTACGTCGGAGCCTGGGCCGACGTCACCCACCGCCGCTCCCTGGAACAGTCCCTGAGGACCTGTCAGGACCGGTTCGGGGTGCCGACGATCCTGGTCAACAACGCGGGCATCGACCAGCCGCCCTCGGCGTCCGGCGGCAGCTGGTACTTCGAGGAGGTCCCCGAGGAGCTGTCCGCGGTCACCCTCGACGTCAACGCCCTCGGCGCCCTGCGGGTCTGCCAGGTCTACGGCTCGGCGATGGCCCAGGCGGGCCGCGGAAGCGTCATCAACATCGGTTCCCTGTACGGGAACGTCGCCCCGTACCCCCCGCTGTACGAGCACATCGACCTCGACCCGCCCTTCCTGAAGCCCCCCGCCTACGGCATGTCCAAGGCGGGTGTCTCCGCCCTCAGCCGGTACCTCGCCGCGCTGTGGGGACCGCGCGGCGTGCGGGTCAACACCCTCTCGCCCGGCGGAGTGCTGGGCGACCAGGACGACGAGTTCAAGCGGAAGTTCACAGCCCGCGTCCCGCTGGGCCGGATGGCGGAGGCCGCGGATCTCACCGGCCCCCTCCTCTTCCTGGCATCCGGACTCAGCAGCTACCTCACCGGCCAGGAGCTGATCCTCGACGGCGGCTACGTCTGCTGGTGACCGCCCTTCCACTCCGGGAGTCAAACGCATGGACGTCCCTCTCAGCCGAGTGGAGGTCGCGGAGTTCGACCGCGTCCTCACCGGTATCGAGAACCCCTACGACCGGGCCGGCGCCTTCTCGGCCCTGACCAGGATCAACACCCTCTACATGGTGATGCGCGCCGGCTCGGGCCATCTCGGTTCCAGCTTCAGCGCCGCCGACGTCGTCAGCCACCTCTTCCTGCGGGAGATGGACCGGCCCTTCGAGGACGACGGCGACCTCTACTTCTCCTCCAAGGGGCACGACGCCCCCGGCCTGTACGCGGCGCTCATCGGCCTCGGCCGGCTGCCGGAGGAGTACGTCCACAAGCTGCGCCGGATCGACGGCCTGCCCGGGCACCCCGACGTGCACACCCCGCACATGCCCTTCAACACCGGCTCGCTGGGCATGGGCATCTCCAAGGCCAAGGGCGTGATCCTCGCGGACCGGCTGCGGGGGGTGAGCCGCCGCGTCTTCGTGATGACCGGCGACGGCGAGCTCCAGGAGGGCCAGAACTGGGAGGCCCTGGCCAGTGCCGCACACCGCGGCATGGGCGAGCTGACCGTGATCGTCGACCACAACAAGATCCAGTCCGACACCTACGTCAGCGATGTGAACGACCTCGGTGACCTGGTGGCGAAGTTCGAGAGCTTCGGCTGGGGCGCGCTGCGCGTCGACGGGCACGACCAGCAGGAACTGGAGGCCGTCTTCCGCAAGCGGGCGGAGGCCTTCCCCGACCGGCCCGCGGTCGTCATCGCGGACACCGTCAAGGGCGCCGGCTGCTCCACCTTCGCCGCGACCTCGATGGGCGAGGACGAGTGGCGCTACCTGTTCCACAGCGGGGCACCCGCCGCCGCGCACTACCGCACCGCCCACACCGAGCTGACCGCCGCGGCGGACGCCCTCCTCGGCCCGGCCGGCCTCGGTGCCGTACGGCTGGTCCCGGAGCCCCCGCGGACCGAGCCCGCACCCGGCGGACCCCGCCTGTTCGAGGTGTACGGCGAGGAGTTGACCCGAGCGGCCGCCGACCGCGAGGACATCGTCGCGCTCGACGCGGACCTGGTGCTGGACACCGGACTGATCCCGTTCTCCCGGCGCTTCCCGGAGCGCTTCGTCGAGTTCGGCATCGCCGAGCAGGACATGGTCTCGGCGGCGGGCGGCCTCGCCTCGCGCGGCATGCTGCCCTTCGTCCACTCCTTCTCCTGCTTCCTGCACGCCCGGCCCAACGAGCAGATCTACAACAACACGACCGAGGGCCACCGCGCGGTGTACGTGGGCTCGCTCGCCGGTCTGCTGCCGGCCGCCCCCGGCCACTCGCACCAGGCCGTACGGGACGTCAGCGCGGTCGGCGCCATGCCCGACCTGGTCGTGCTGGAGCCGGCCAACGCCGACGAGGTGCGCGCCGCCGTGCGCTACTGCCTCGACAGCCCGTACAGCGTGTACCTCCGCCTGGTCAGCGCCGCCGTCCCGGACGAGGTCACCGCGCTGGGCGCGGAGCCGCTGCGCACCGGCCGGGGCCGCGTCGTGCGCGAGGGCGGCCGGACCGTGGCCGTCGGCTCGGGCCCGGTGGTCCTCGGCCAGCTGCTCCGCGCCGCCGGGGAGCTGGCGGCGCAGGGCGTCGACCTCACCGTGGTCGAGCTGCCCTGGCTCAACCGGGTCGACCCGGACTGGCTGGCCGAGCTCGCCGCCGGTGCCGACCAGCTGCTGGTCGTGGAGAACCACTACACCAAGGGCGGTCAGGCCGACACCGTCGCCCGCTCCCTCATGGAGCTCGGCGGCCCCCTGCCGCGGTTCCGCGGCATCGGACTCACCGAGGTGCCCCGCTGCGGCACCGAGGAGGAGGCACTGCGCGCCCACGGGCTGCACGCCGAGCAGCTCGCCGCCACGATCCGCGCCGCGGTGGGCGGGGACGCCGCCCCGCCCGCTCCCGCCGTCGACATCGCGCTGCGCGCGCACTGATCCCGACCGGACAGAAAAGAAACAGGAGAAGCAGATGAAGACCGTCTACAACGACGTCACCCGCCCACCGCAGGAGCTCGTCGACGCCTTCCGCGAGGTCACCTCCGAATACAGCCCGAGCTGCCTGGTCACCGACGCGCGCGGCCGGGACGGCGCGATCGGCGGACTGCTGCCCGCCAAGCCCCACCAGAAGGTGGCCGGCCCCGCGCTCACCGTCTCGCTGTCGATCGACGACCTGGTCGACTGCATGCCCCTGCTCAGCCGGGCCAAGCCGGGCGACGTCATCGTCGTCGCCTGCCACGAGACCAAGCGGACGGCGATGTGGGGCGGACTGATGTCCACCCTGTCGATGAAGGCGGGGATCGCCGCGGGCATCGTCGACGGCGCCATCCGCGACGTCGACGAGATACGCGACCTGGACTTCCCCGTCTGGTACCGCAGCACCGTCCCGCGGCCCTCGCCCAGCGCGGTCCACGACCGCACCGAGCCGGTGCAGTTCAACGTCCCGGTGGTGATCGACGGCCAGGTCATCAACCCCGGCGACATCGTCGTGGCCGACGAGAACGGCATCGCCGTGGTCCCCAGGGACGACGCCGAGCAGGTGCTGGAGGGCACCCGGTTCCAGATCGGCAAGGAGAAGCTGATCCGCGACAAGATCAACTCGGGCGCCTCCCTGCAGGAGCTGCTCACCGAGTTCGGTCACCTGTGATGGGCGCGGGCAGCCGGCGGGTCTATCTGACCGGGGCCGACGGGATGCTCGGCCGGGCTCTGACCGCCGCTCTGGCAGCCGACCCGGTCACCGCCGGCTGGCCGCTGCGGGGGGTCTCGCTCGCCGACTTCGACATCACCGACGCCGACGCGCTGCACGCCTCGGTCGCGGAGTTCCGCCCGGACATCGTGGTGCACACCGCGGCCCACGCCATCGTCGACGACTGCGAACTCGACCCCCGGCTGGCGCTCCGCGTCAACATCGAGGGCGTCCGCAACGTCGCCGAGGCCTGCCGCAGGAGCGGCGCCCGGCTGGTCTACATCTCCAGCGACTACGTCTTCGACGGGCTCTCCACGCCCGCCGACGGCTACCGGGAGAACGACCTGCCCAACCCGGTGAGCGTGTACGGGCTGACCAAGGTGGCGGGCGAACGCATCAGCGAACTGGTCCCGGACCACCTGGCCATCCGCACGTCCTGGCTGTTCGGCGGCACCGACGAGCGGGTGGACACCGTCCTGGACACCGTCCGGCGGCTGCGCCGCGGCGAGGCCGCCCGGCTCGTCCACGACCAGTACAGCAAGCCCACGTACACCGTGGACCTGGCCCGGGCGATCGTCTTCCTGCTGACCCGGGAGCAGCCGGTCACCGGCGTGGTCCACGTGGCGAACGCCGGGACGGCGAGCTGGTACGAGGTCGGGCGGGCGGTCCACGCCCTGCTCGGGCCGCCCGGCGCACCCGAGCCGCTGGCCCTCGACGAGTGCGGCTTCCTCGGGGGCCGCCCGGTCGACTCCTCGCTGCACACCGGCCGGCTGGCCGACCTGGGCCTGGACATGCCGCACTGGCGCGACGCCGTACGCAGGTATCTCACCGGCCTCGACGCCGTCGGTGAGCCCGGTGGCCTCGCCGCGGCGGACCCGCTCGGCACGCCGGGCGCCGGGACCGCGGTGGCGGCGGCCGCACCATCGACCGCACTCACCAAGGACGCACTGCGATGAGCGCACGACCGATCTGGAAGACCTGGTCGGGTGTGGCCAGTTGCTCCCCCCGGCATCTGGTCGCCCCGACCACCGAGGACGGCATCGCCGATGCCGTCCGGCTGGCCGCCCGCGAGGATCTCGTCCTCCGGGCGGCGGGCACCGGCCACTCCTTCAACCCGCTGGCCACCACCGACGGTGTCCTGGCCGACCTGACCCGCTACACCGGCATCGTCTCGGTCGACCACACCACCCCCTCGGTGACCGTCCGGGCCGGCACCCTCCTCGACGACCTCACCGCGGCCCTGCACCGGCAGGGCCTGGCGCTGCCGAACGTGGGCACCCTCGGCGGGCAGACCGTCGCCGGCGCGGTCTCCACCGGCAACCACGGCACCGGCCTCGCCCACCCGCCGCTGTCCGGCGAGATCCTGGCCATGAACCTGGTCGACGCGGACGGCAAGGTGCGCACGCTGGACCGGGAGTGCGAGCCGGAGCTGCTGCGCGCGGCCCGCACCGGTCTCGGCGCGCTCGGCGTCGTCTCCACCGTCACCCTGCGCTGCGTGCCCGCCTTCAACCTGCGGGTCACCCAGGGCGGCGAGCCGCTCGACGCCCTGCTGGAGCGGTTCACCGGCTGGGCGGGGAGCGCGGACCACGTCACCTTCACCTGGCAGCCCTGGAGCGACCGCGCGGGCACCCGGTCCCTGCACCGCACGCAGGAGCCCGCCACCCGCACCGGCGACCGCAAGCGGTACGGCACCACCCTCGGCGAACTGTGGTGCGGGGTGCTCGGACACGCCGGGCGCATCTCCCCGGCGGCCGTGCCCCGGCTGTCCGGCCTCTTCGACGGCGGGGCCCCGGCGCAGGAGTTCACCGGCGCCGGCCACCGGGTCTTCACCTTTCCGCAGCCCGTACGGTTCATCGCCCTGGAGCACTGCCTGCCGCTGGCGAACGTCCCCGACGCACTGCGCGAACTGCGGCCGGCCCTGCGCCGGTCCGGACTGCAGTCGCCGTACTCGGTCCTCGGCCGGGTCGGTGCCGGTGACGACTCCCCGCTCAGCCCCGCCCACGGCACCGGCCCGGTCGGCTACCTCAATCTCACCGTGCCGCGCATGTCCCCCTACCTGGAACTGCTGCGCACGGTCGAGCACGTCCTGCGCGAGCACGGCGCCCGCCCGCACTGGGGCAAGGCGCACACCGCGACCGCCGAGGTGCTCGCGCCGCGCTATCCCGAATGGGAGACCTTCCAGCGCGTGCGCGCCGAACTGGACCCCGAGGGCCGGTTCACCAACGACTATCTGCGCCGGGTGCTCGGCCCCGTGCGGGTGCCGGCCGGGAACGGGTGACGCCATGACACCCCGGGCGCTGTTCCTGGACTTCGACGGGCTGATCTGCGACACCGAGGACGCCGCCCGCCGCTCCTGGTCGCTGCTCTACGCCTCCCTCGGACTCGCTTTCCCGCCCGCGCTCTGGCAGCGGATGCAGGGCCGCTCGGACGGCGAGAAGGCCGCGCTGGCCGACCTGGGTCGGCGGCTCGGCCGTCCGGTCGGGCCCGACGTCCGGGCCCGACGGCTGCGTACGAAGACGGAACTGTGCCGGGCCGAGCCGCTGCGGCCCGGCGTGGACCTGCTGCTCCGGGCCGCGGAGCGGCACGGCATCCCCGCCCTGGTGGTGTCGAGTTCGCCGCGCGACTGGGTGGAACCGCACCTGGTCCGCCTCGGCGTGCGGCGGTACTTCGCCGAGCTGGTCACCGGCGACCTGACCCCGCGTCACAAGCCGGCTCCCGACCTGTATCTGCTCGCGCTGCGGCACGTCGGCCTGGCCGCCGAGGAGGTGTGCGCCTTCGAGGACTCGCCGACCGGGGTGAGCGCCGCCCGGGCGGCGGGCGTGCGCTGTGTCGCGGTGCCCTCCGCCGCCGGCGACCCCGCCACGCTCACCGGCGCCGTCCAGGTCCTGCCCTCCCTGGGCGACTTCCGCCTCGACCGCTTCTCCCTGCCCGAACCGACGAAAGGAAGCCTGCCGCGATGACCACCACCCTGGAGCCCACTGTCCGGGCCGAGCTGGACACCCTGGCCAGCCCCGGCCAGGACGTTCCCGAGTGGATCTGGCGCAACGGCGCACTGGTCCCGTGGGAGCAGGCCACGATCCATGTGAACGCCGTCGGCCACGCCTCGGTGGCCGCCGTCTTCGAGGGCATCAAGGCCTATCTGGCGGCGGACGGCGAACGGCTGCTGCTCTTCCGGCTGGACGAGCACCTGGACCGGCTGTACCAGTCGGCCCGGATCTGCCGGCTGAGCCTGCCGTACGGGCGCGAGGAACTGCGGGCGGCCGTGCTGGAGGTCGTCCGGGCCAACGGATACCGCGCCGACGCCTACATCCGCCCCTGGGCCTTCCCCACCGGCATCATCCGCGAGCAGATGGTGCCGGCCGGCACGGAGTGCGAGGTCGTCGTCGACACCTGGCCCTTCCGCAGCGGGCTCGACGAGAAGCGCGGCTGCCGGGCCGCGGTCAGCTCCTGGCTCCGGGTCAGCGACGCCTCGACGCCACCGAGGGTCAAGGCGTTCTCGAACTACCACAACGGCCGGCTCGCGCTGATGGAGGCGCGGGAGAACGGCCACGACTGGCCGATCCTGCTCAACGAGCAGCACAAGGTCGCCGAGGGGCCCGGTGCCTGCATCGCCCTGGTCCGGGGCGGCACGGTGATCACCCCGTCGGTCACCAGCGGCGTGCTGGAGAGCATCACGCGCGCCACCGCGATCGAACTCCTGGGCGAACTCGGTATGCCGGTGGTCGAGCGCGAGGTGGACCGCAGCGAGCTCTACCTCGCCGACGAGGTGTTCTTCATGGGCACCGCCTGGGAGATCCTCCCGGTCACCACCGTGGACGGGCTGCAGGTCGGCGACGGCACGCCCGGACCGGTCACCGGGCAGCTGGCGGCCGCGTACACCCGGCTGGTGCGGGGCGAGTCGCAGGACCACCCGGACTGGCTCACGGAGGTCCGGCTCTGATGCGCGCGATCACGGTCCGCAGGCACGGCGGCCCCGACGTCCTGACCCCGGCCGCGCTGCCCGACCCCCGCCCCGGCCCCGGTGAGCTCCTCATCGCCGTCGAGGCGGCCGGCGTCAACTTCATCGACGCGCACTTCCGGGCCGGCCGCTACCCGGTGCCGCTGCCCTACGTCCCCGGACAGGAGGGCGTGGGGCGGGTCCTGGCGGCCGGTCCCGGCGTCACCGGACCGCGTACCGGCGACCGCGTCGGCTGGGTCAACCTCCCCGGCGCCTACGCCGAACTCGCCGTGATCCCCGCCGACCGCGCGGTGCCGATCCCCGACGAGGTCGGCACCCGCACCGCCGCCGCCGTCCTGCTGCACGGCATGACGGCGCACTACCTGGTGCACGACAGTTGCGCCGTCCGGGCCGGCGACGCGGTGCTCGTGCACGCGGCCGCCGGAGGCATGGGCCTGCTGCTCACCCAGTGGGTCAAGCTCCTCGGCGGGACGGTGATCGGGACCGTCTCCTCCGCCGCGAAGGAGGAGCGGGCCCGCGCCGCCGGCGCCGACCACGTGATCCGGTACGACGCGCTGGACCCGGCCGCCGTCGCCTCCGCCGTCCGGAACCTGACCGGCGGGCCGGGAGTGGCCGCGGTCTACGACGGCATCGGCGCCCCCACCTTCGACGGCTCCCTGGCGGCACTGCGCCCGCGCGGCACCCTCGTGCTGTACGGCCAGGCGGGCGGCCCCGTACCCCCGTTCGACCTCGGGCGGCTCAACCAGGGCGGGTCGCTGCGCATCACCCGCCCCAACCTCGACCACCACATCGAGTCCCGTGACGAGCTCACCGCCCGCGCCGCCGAGGTGCTGCGGCTGGTGGCGTCCGGCGCCCTCGCCCCGCACATCGGTTCCGTCCGCCCCCTGGAGGAGGCGGCCGGGGCCCACGCCGACCTCGAAGGCCGACGCTCCATCGGGAAGCTCCTGCTGACCGTCTGACACCTGCCCACCCTCGCCAAAGGAGCCGGGAATGACTTCCCCGACCACCCTGACCATCGGCGGCGACCTGACCGTCAACCGCCTCGGATTCGGCGCCATGCGCCTCACCGGACCCGGGATCTGGGGCCCGCCGGCCGACGTCCCCGGCGCCCTCAAGCTGGCCCGGCGTGCCGTCGAACTCGGCATCACCTTCATCGACACCGCGGACTCCTACGGCCCCGGGACCAGCGAGGAACTGCTCGCCGAGGCGCTGCACCCGTACGCCGACGACCTGGTCGTCGCCACCAAGGCGGGTCAGAGCCGCCCCTCGGCGAGCCAGTGGATCCCGCTCGGACGGCCCGAATACCTGCGCCAGCAGGCCGAGTTGAGCCTGCGCAGGCTGCGCCTGGACCGGATCGACCTGTTCCAGCTGCACCGGATCGACCCCAAGGTGCCCGTCGCCGAGCAGCTGGGCGCGCTCAAGCAGCTCCAGGACGAGGGGAAGATCCGCCACATCGGGCTCTCCCAGGTCGGCGTCGAGGAGCTGGAGCAGGCGCGGCGCGAGGTCGAGGTCGTCAGCGTGCAGAACCTCTACAACCTCACCGAGCGCACCGACGACGACGTCGTCGACTACTGCGAGCGCGAGGGCATCGCCTTCATCCCCTGGCTGCCGATCGCCCGGGGCGCCCACGCCGCCGCCGACGGCGTGCTCGCCGAGGTCGCGGCCGAGGTGGGGGCCACCCCCACCCAGGTCTCGCTGGCCTGGCTGCTGCGCCGCTCCCCGGTCGTGCTGCCGATCCCGGGCACGAGCTCGGTCGCGCACCTGGAGGAGAACACCGCGGCCGCCCGCGTCGAGCTCACCGACGAGCAGTTCACCCGGCTGTCCGCCGTGACCGGAAAGGACCGGACATGAGCATCCTCATCCTGCACAAGAAGAACCTGAGCCGGCGCCGGCACCTCGCCCGCGCCCAGCAGTACGCGGCCGAGCACGGCGAGCAGCTGCTCCTGGTGATGAAGGACCCGACCTGGGAGTCGCAGTACGTCGACCGGGTCGCGATCGCCGACACCTCGGACCTCGCCGAGACCACGGCCGCCGTGAAGGAGCTCCAGGCCGGCGACGAGGAGCCGATCCGCGCCGTCGTCACCTTCATCGACAGCGGTGTGCCCATGGCGGCCCGGGTGGCCGCCGACCTCGGGCTGCCCTCGGTGAGCGAGCGGACGGCCTACCTCGCGCGGGACAAGTACGCCATGCGCGAGGCGATCGCGCGGGCGGGCGGGGTGGCGCAGCCGCGGTACGGCCTGGCGCGCACCCTGGAGGAGGCCCGGACGGAGGCCGCCCGGATCGGCTACCCGCTGGTCCTCAAGCCGTTCATCGGCAGCGGCAGCATGTACGTCCGCAGCGTCGACGACGAGGCGGAGCTGGACCGCTGGTTCGAGGAGACCCGCCGGGGCGCCTGGGAGGGCTTCGAGTGGGACCCGCTGTACGACGAGACGTACCGGCTGTACGAAGGCGCCCTGCTGCTGGAGGAGTTCGTCCCCGGCGAGGAGGTCAGCGTCGAGTCGCTGGTGTCGGGTGACGAGACCCGGGTCGTCGCCGTGCACGACAAACCGCTGCCCACCGGGCCGACGTTCGAGGAGGTGTACGCCTGCACGCCCACCCGGCTCGCCCCGCACATCGTGGCGCGGCTGACGGAGGCGACCGCGGCGGCGCACCGGGCGCTGGGCATCCGCACCGGCGGGACCCATGTGGAGTTCCGGCTGCGCGGCGAGGAGCCGGTGATCCTGGAGGCGGCCGCCCGGCTGGGCGGCGGGCCGATCTGCCGTTCCGTGCAGCTGAGCACCGGAGTAGACATGGTCGAGGCGGTCCTCGACCTGGCGACCGGCCGCACCCCCGACGTCCGGCCGGTGCCGCAGCCGCGGGCCGTCGGCTTCTGGAACATCTTCCCCGAGCAGGCCGGGGTGCTCACCGAGGTCAGCGGCCTGGACCGGGCCGGCGCGGACGACCGGGTCGACGAGATCCAGATCTACCGCGAGCCGGGCGAGTTCCTGGACGTCCCGCCGCACACCTTCCAGAGCCACGGCCACCTGATCTTCACGGTGGACGGCACGGACCGGCTCGACGCCGTCTTCGACGAGATGGTGCGCACGGTCCGGCTCGAGACCAAGCCCTGACGACGGAGGAGTTCATGAGCGAGCACATACGTCTGCACGAGCACCGTCTCGACGACGGGGTCCGTGACCTGCTGGGCAAGGAGATCACCGAGCGGCTCTCCGCGGCCGCCTACGATCCGGACCGGGACAGCGCGATCCTGGCCCGGATCGGGGCGTACGCACTGGAGAAGCTGCTGCCCGCGGAACTCCTCTTCGCCGTCCGGCAGTTCACGGGTTCGGACGCGCACGCCCTGCTGCTGGACAACATGCCCCGGCAGCCGGCCCCGCGGACACCGGTGACGGGATTCGGCGGCGAGGCGGAACTCGCCGTCACCAACGCGCTGCACCTGGGCCTGATCCAGTTGCTCGGACTCACGCCGTTCGCGGTCGCGTACGAGAACTCGGGCCGGCTGATCAGAAACGTCGTCCCGAATCCCGCGGCGGCCGGAAAGACGAGTTCCTGGGGATCGGACTCCGAGTTCTTCTGGCACACCGACAATCCGCACCTGCCGTTCGGTGATCCGGGCTGCGATCCGCGTCCCTGCATTCCGCGATATCTGACCTTCTGCGTGATGCGGAACTCCGAGCGCGTACCGACCGAGATCATGTCGGTCGAGGCCGCCGTCGACCGACTGCCCGCGGACACCGAGCAGTTGCTGTCCTCGACCGCCTTCCGGATCGCCGCGCCCGACTCCAACGACGCGGCCGAGGACGGGCGCCGGCTCACCCTCGACGAGGCGTCCGTCCTGGAGCGCCGGGCCAGCGGCCTGCGCGTCCGCTTCGACCAGGGCACCACCCGCGCCGTCACCCCGCAGGCCGCCGACGCCCTCACGACCTGGGCGGAAACCCTGCCGACCGCACCCTGCTGGCAGCCCGTACTCGCCCCCGGCCAGTTCCTGGCCTTCGACAACTACCGGGTGCTGCACCGCCGCCAGGCCTTCACCCCGGCGCCGGACGACGCCGAGGCGCGGTGGCTCCGCCGCTGCTACGCCAGCTGAACGGAACGTCCCGCTATGCCGGAATCAGCTTCCGGCCGTGCCACATCCGGACACCGCGGGACGCACCGGCCCGCACCGGGCCCGTGCCACTGTATTCGCAGTCTCTTTCGCGTATTTCCGAACGGAGAACACTCATGCCTCGAATAGTCCTCATCGGCGGAAAGCCGCAACCCGTCACGACGGCCCGGGAATTCGGGGTCGAGATCGTTCTCGTCCACGAAGAGGGCAAGTACGAGAGCGAATTCGCCGACCACTGCGCGCAGATAGTCCACGCCACGGTCAACGACAGCGAGTCCATTCTCGCCGTCCTGCGCCCGCTGCACGAGGAGAAGCCCTTCGACCGGGTTCTCTCGGCCACCGAGGAAGCCGCCATCGCGGCCGGCGAGGTCGCCGACGCCCTGGGCATCCCCGGCACCAGCGCCTTCACCGCCCGGGCGCTGAAGGACAAGGCGATCACCCGCAAGCTCCTCGACGAGCACGGTGTCAGCCCGGTCCGCCACGCGGTGATCACCAGCGCGGACGACGCGGCGGAGTTCGCCCGCTCGGTCGGCGGCCGGATCGTCGTCAAGCCCTCGGACGGGGTCGCCAGCATCGGCATCCACGTCGCCGAGACCCCCGACGAGGCCACCACCGCGTTCAAGAAGCTGGCGGAGGCCGGGCACCGCGACGCCATCGCCGAGGAGTACCTCGACGGACCCGTGGTCAGCGTGGACACCTTCTCCCACCGCGGCCGCCACGTCGTGTTCGGCATGTCCGAGTACCAGATGAACGACCTCTTCGTGGAGTGGGAGGTCCGCACCCCCAGCCCGGTCGCCGAGACCTGGCGGGCCGAGCTGACCGAGCTGGTGGGACGCCTGCTGGACATCGTCCAGCTCACGGACGGGCCCGCGCACAGCGAGTTCATCCTCACCCCCGACGGACCGCGCGTGCTGGAGTCGCACAACCGCTTCGCCGGCAGCGGCGCCCCCGACCTCGTCCGCCGGGCCACCGGCGCCGACCTCTACCGGATGTTCCTCGCCGTGCAGCTCGGCTTCGAGGAGCTGCCGCAGCAGTCCCCCACGCCGACCGGCGGCGCCGCCATCCGCTTCTTCACCCCGGAGCCGGGCACCATCACCGCCATCACCGGCCTCGACGAGGTCGACGCCCTGGTCCTCCGGGTCCCGCCGGGCGGCGCCCGCGGAAACATCGTCCCGATGCTGGCCGGGACCAGGGAGGCCGACGTCGCCGTCGTCCTGTCCAAGCACGTGGGCGACGTCGTACCCCCGCTGCGGTCGGTCAAGGACTGCAGCTCGGGCTACGTCATCGCGACCGGACGGGATGCCGCCGACGCCTCGGCCAGGTGCGAGCGCGTGATCGAGCAGATCCGCTTCCACGTCGGGTGACCGAAGTCCACCCAGGAGAGACGACATGACAACCCTCGAGACACCCCGGGGCGCCGAGCCCGACGCCCCGCCACCGCTGATGCGCGACCGCCAGTTCCGGCGCTTCATCACCGCGGCGGCGGCGGGGAAGCTCGGTACCCAGATCGGCTACGTCGCGATCCCGCTGCTGGCCGTCACCACCCTGGACGCCGACGCGGGACAGGTCGGCCTGCTCGCCACGCTCAGCACCCTGTCCTTCCTGCTCATCGGCCTCCCCGCCGGGGCCTGGGTGGACCGGGTCCGGCGACGCAAGGTGATGATCGCGGCCGATCTGGCCCGCGGACTGCTGCTCGCCTCGGTCCCGGCCGCCCATCTGGCCGGGCACCTCACCATCGGGCAGCTGTACGCCGTCGTCCTGCTCACCGGCGTCGCGACCGTCTTCGCCGACGTCGGCCAGCAGAGCTTTCTCCCGCACCTGGTGGGCCGCGAACAGCTGCCGGCCGCCAACTCCACGCTCGTCGGCATGGACGCCCTCAACCAGATCGCCGGGCGCAGCGCCGGCGGCTTCCTGGTGCAGCTGATCTCCGCCCCGGCGGCCATCGCGGTGAACGCCGTCGGCTACCTCTGGTCGGCGGCCTGGCTGACGGCCATCCGCAAGCCCGAACCCGCGCCCGTCCGCAAGCCGGGCCAGAACCTGGTCAAGGAGATCAAGGAAGGCCTGGTCTTCGTCACCGGCCGGCCGGTGCTGCGCGCCATCGCCCTGGCGAGCGCCTTGAACAACCTGTCCATCCAGGTCAGCGTCACGATGCTGCCGGTGCTCTTCGTGCACGACCTCGGGTTCTCCGAGGGCATCCTGGGCCTCTACCTCGCCGTGGGCGGTCTCGGCGTCCTCATCGGCTCGCGCGCCGCGCGGCGGATCGGCCCGCGCCTCGGCCAGGGCAGGACGCTGTGGATCGTCGGCCTCGCCGTCGCCCCGTTCGGCTTCCTCGTCCCGCTGGCCGGTACCGGCTGGGGACTGTGGCCCGCCGTCCTGGGCTGGCTGCTCACCACCTTCCGGGTCGGCGTCAACAACGTCATCCAGGTGAGCTTCCGCCAGCGCTGCACGCCCGACGCGCTGCTCGGCCGGATGAACGCCACCATGCGGTTCGTCCTCACCGGAGCCCTCGCCGTCGGCTCGGCACTGGCCGGGGCGATCGGCGAGTTCTCCGGCGCGCGCGCCGCGCTCTGGGTGGGCGCCGTCGGCCTCGCCCTGGTCTGGATCCCCATCTACCTGTCCCCCTTGCGCACCATGCGCGACTGGCCCCGAGGTGAAGCCCAGTGACAACCACACCCCCCACCGCGGTGCCCCGCACCGCGGTCGTGACCGGCGCCAGCAGTGGCATCGGGGCCGCGACCGCGCGCCGGCTGGCCAAGGAGGGCTACCACGTGGTCGCCGTCGCCCGCCGCGCCGACCGCCTCCGGGCCCTCGCCCTGGAGATCGGCGGCGAGGCCTACCCGCTCGACGTCACCGACCCGGCGGCCGTCCGGGAGTTCGCCGCCACCCTGGGCGGCTGCGACGTCCTGGTGAACAACGCCGGCGGCGCCTTCGGCTCCGAGCACGCGGCGGCCAGCGACCCCGAGGACTGGCGGCACGGCTTCGAGGTGAACGTCATGGGGTCCCTGCACATGACGCAGGCGCTGCTGCCCCTGCTCCGCGGCTCCGGCGGCGGCACCGTGGTCGCCCTGACCTCCACCGCCGCGTTCGTCAACTACGAGGGCGGCGGCAGCTACAGCGCGGTCAAGCACGCCGCCCACGCCCTCGCGGAGACGCTCCGCCTGGAGCTGTCCGGCGAACCCGTCCGGGTCGTCGAGATCGCCCCCGGCATGGTGCGCACCGAGGAGTTCGCCCTCAACCGCTTCCGCGGGGACGCCGAACGGGCCGAGGCCGTCTACGCGGGCGTGGACCGCCCGCTGACCGCCGAGGACGTCGCCGAGTGCGTCCACTGGGCGGTCGGTCTGCCCCAGCACGTCAACGTCGACCGGCTCGTGGTCCGCCCGCTCGCCCAGTCCGCGCAGCACAAGGTGCACCGCGGCCCGATCTTCGAGGAGCGCTGATGACCGACGACGTCACCCGCGCCTATCTGCGCGCGAGCACACCCGAGGACAGCGGACTGCGGACGGCGGTCGCCCGCTCCGTGCTGCCGCCCGCGCTCGCCGCGTCCTGCGCGCACCGGCTGCTGCCCCGGCCGTTCTTCGCGGCCGAGGACGAGATGAACGCGATCCACGGGGACCTCACCCGGCTCTTCGACATCCTCGTCTCGCTGCCGCAGCGGCTCTTCGGCGGCGATCTCGGCCGCTTCTGCGAGGCACTGGGCATCGACGCCCGCAAGGCCGCCTTCATGCGGCGGCTCGGCGGCGGCCCGCCCCCGCTGCACGGACGCGCCGACATGTACCACGACGGCGAGTCCCTCAAGCTCCTGGAACTGAACCTCGGCAGCCAGCTCGGCGGCACCGACCGCGCCGAACTCAGCCGCTGCCTGCTGGAGGTGGACGCGTTCGCCGCGTTCGCGGAGGAGCACCGGCTCCGCTACATCCACACCGGCGAGGTGATCGCGGGTGTGCTGCGCGAGGCGGCGGCACCGGTGACGAACGGGGACGCGCCGGTCATCGCGCTGCTGGAGGCCGACGGCGGCCTCGCCCCGTACCTGCCCCTGGTCCGCTCCTTCCAGGAGATGATGCACCGGCTCGGCCTCGACCTGCGGATCGGGGAACTCGGGCAGGTGCGGGAGCGCGGCGGGAAGCTGTACCTCGACGGCACGCCCGTCGACCTCGTCCTGCGGTACTTCTCCGTGGACCAGCTGTGCGCGACCCCGGGCGGGGAGGCCGCCGTCGACCCGGTGTACCGGGCGCACCAGGCCGGCGGCACCGTCCTCTACACCCCGCTGGAGAGCTTCCTCTACGGCAACAAGGGGACGCTGGCGCTGCTCTCCGACCCGCTCCACCGTGCGGCGTTCTCCGCCGAGGAGGCCGCGCTGATCGACCGCGTGCTGCCGTGGACCCGGGTGCTGACCGACGGTCCGGCCCAGGCCGAGGACACCACAGTCGACCTGATCGAGTACTGCCGCGAGCGGCGCGAGCAGCTGATCCTCAAGCCCCGCGGCGACTTCGGCGGCGCCGGCATCGTGGCCGGCTGGGAGTGCGGCGAACAGGACTGGAAGGAGCGGCTCCTGGACTGCCGGGACAACGGCTACGTGGTCCAACGCCGGGTGGTGCCGCGCAACGAACCGGTCCTCGACCCGCAGACCGGCCGGACCGAGGACTGGATCGCGGTCTGGGACGCCTTCCTCACCCCGCACGGGCACGCGGGCGGCCACATCCGCGCCGTCCCGGTGGGCTCGGGGGAGATCGTGAACATGGGCACGAACCCGCTGTGCCGCACCTCGGGAGTGTTCCAGTACCCGGGGGCGTGACAGCACCGGGGGGGGGGGGGGGGGGGGGGGGGGGGGGGGGGGGGGGGGGGGGGGGGGTCGGGGGGGGGGGGGGGGGGGGGGGGGGGCGCCCCCCAGCGCGTGGGGTCC